>JAZBNW010000282.1:0-3964 GCA_036350855.1 Halieaceae bacterium | reverse complement strand
CGTGGCGCGGATCCTGACCCCGGCCGAACAGGACGAATACCGCGCCAGTGGCCAGCCCCAGCGACTGCTGGCGAAGCGCTTCGCGGCGAAAGAGGCTGTCGCCAAGGCACTGGGCACGGGTATCGGTCGGGGCGTCAGCTGGCAGGATATTACGATCGGTCACGACAGTCATGGCGCACCCCTTGTCATCCTCAGCGGTGGGGCGCTGGAGGTGGCTGGCCGGCGCGGTGGCGTCCGGGTGGAAGTGAGCCTGGCGGACGAGACCGACTACGTGGTTGCCTTCGCGGTGCTGGCCCGATGAGGAATGCCTGGTCAGGCGGATCGCAAGAAAGGGCTGGCTTCTGAACATGCGTTTTATACCTGACACTGCACTAGTTGGTTATACTCTCAGCCCCGATCTCAGCCCGGAAGCGCGGTATCACGGAAATGCCTCAATACCCAACGATTGAAGCCTGTATAGGCAACACCCCGGTGGTGCGACTGCAGCGGCTACCCGGAACGACCAGCAACACGGTGCTGGCGAAGCTGGAGGGCACCAACCCGGCCGGGTCGGTGAAGGACCGCCCGGCCCTGAGCATGATTGCCCAGGCCGAGGCCCGGGGCGAAATCAGCCCCGGGGATACCCTGATCGAGGCCACCAGCGGCAACACCGGGATCGCGCTGGCTATGGCCGCCGCGATCCGCGGTTACCGTATGATATTGATCATGCCCAGCCATATGAGCGATGAACGCAAGCAGGCCATGTCCGCCTATGGCGCCGAGTTGCTCGAGGTGACCCGGGAACAGGGAATGGAAGGTGCGCGTGATCTCGCCATGGCGATGCAGGCCAGGGGTGAGGGCCGTGTGCTGGACCAGTTTGGCAACCCCGACAACCCGCGGGCGCACCAGGTGGGTACCGGGCCGGAGATATGGCAACAGACCGGTGGGACCATTACCCATTTCGTCAGTTCGATGGGGACCACCGGCACCATCATGGGGTGCTCCGCCTATCTCAAGCAGCAGAACCCGGACATCCAGATCGTCGGGCTGCAGCCGATGGAGGGCGCCAGCATACCCGGTATCCGGCGCTGGCCAGAGGCCTACCTGCCCGCTATCTACGATGCGACCCGGGTGGATCGGGTGATCGATATTTCGCAGCAGGAATCGGAGCGCACCATGCGGGAGCTGGCGCGGCAGGAGGGGATTTTCTGCGGGGTGTCCTCGGGTGGTTCGATAGCCGCGGCACTGCGGCTGTCGGCCGAGCTTGAGAACGCGGTCATTGTCGCCATTATCTGCGATCGTGGCGACCGCTACCTGTCCACAGGCGTATTTGCCGGCTGATGGAGTCCTGAACCCATGGTACAGGTACGCGATCAATCACACCTGGGTCCCGCCGGTCATGTCGATCTCGGGCAGTGGCTGGACAAGCTGCCCGGGGAGCACAGCGAGATTGAGTCAAGCCGCCTGCTGGCAGCCTGCCGCATGGCCCGGGAGGCGCTGCAGGCGCCCGGGATCGACAGCGGCGACTGGGCCCAGGAACAGAACTGTTTTACCGCGGGTCTCGATATAGCCATGATTCTTGCGGAGCTGCAGGTGGGGTCGGATTGCCTGCTGGCGGGGATTCTCTATCGCGCGGTGCGGGAGCAGCGGGTGGCACCCGAGCGCATCAGTGAGAGTTTTGGCGCGGGGGTCGCCAGGCTGATCGAGGGCGTGGCGCGCATGGCCGCCATCGGCGAACTGAAATCCCACAGCGACAGGCCGGTCCTGGGGCAGGCCGCGGGCCAGACAGACAATATACGCCAGATGCTCGTGGCCCTGGTGGACGATGTGCGGGTGGCGCTGATCAAGCTGGCGGAGCGCACCTGCGCGATTCGCGCAGTAAAGAACGATGAACTGCGCCGGCTGCCGGTGGCCCGGGAAGTGTTCGATGTGTACGCGCCACTGGCCCATCGCCTGGGGATAGGCCATCTCAAGTGGGAGCTGGAGGATCTGTCGTTTCGCTATATTTATGGCGACGCCTACCGCAAGATCGCCCGCTTGCTGGACGGCAAACGAGTGGAGCGGGATGAGTTCATCCGCCGGGTGAAGGAAGAGCTGACCGACGTCCTGCGCAAGGCGGGCCTGGAGGTGGAGATCGAGGGCCGTGCCAAGCACATTTACAGCATCTGGCGAAAGATGCAGCGCAAGGGCATAGGCTTCTCCCAGGTTTACGATATTCGCGCAATCCGGATACTGGTGCCGGAGGTGCGGGATTGTTACGCCACCCTGGGCCTGGTGCACGGCCTGTGGCACAACATCCCCAACGAGTTCGACGACTATATCGCCAACCCGAAGGAGAACGGCTATCGCTCTTTGCATACCGCGGTGGTGGGCCCGGAGGGCAAGGTGCTGGAAGTACAGATTCGCACCCGCGACATGCACCAGGAAGCGGAGCTGGGCGTTTGTGCCCACTGGCGTTACAAGGGCACCGATGCGCGCAATCGTCCCGCCAGCACCTACGAGGAGAAAATCGCCTGGCTGCGGCAGGTACTGGACTGGCACGAGGAGACCGGCGATGTGGAAGACGTCGCCGAACAGTTCAGTTTCCAGATGGCCCAGGACCGGGTCTACGTTTTCACGCCACAGGGCGACGTGGTGAACCTCGCCCAGGGGGCGACCCCGCTGGACTTTGCCTACCACGTCCATACCGATGTCGGGCACCGCTGCCGCGGCGCCAAGGTCAACGGCTCGATCGTGCCACTCACCTATACCCTGTCGACAGGGGAGCGGGTCGAGGTCCTGACCAGCAAGGACGGCACACCGAAGCGGGACTGGCTGCAACCGGGACTGGGCTACCTGAAAACCTCCCGGGCCCGGGCCAAGGTGCAGCACTGGTTCCGGGCCCAGGCCCGGGAAGACAATATCGCCGCCGGGCGACAGTTGCTGGCACGGGAATTCAAGCGCCTCGCCCTCACCAGTGTCGACTACCTGCGCATAGCCCGCAAGGTGCAGCAGGCGAGCGTGGAAGACATGTACGCCGCGGTGGGTTCCGGTGACCTGTCCTCGACCCAGGTGATGAATGCCGCCCAGGGTCTGGTGGAGAACCGGGGACCACAGCTCAAGCTGGCCCGCTCGGGGGACGGCACGTATCGCGGCCAGGTACAGGTGCGCGGGGTGGGCAACCTGATGACCCACATCGCCGGCTGCTGCAAGCCCCTGCCCGGGGACGCGATTACCGGCTTTATCACCCGGGGGCGAGGGGTCAGCGTACACCGCGCCGACTGCGGTCGGCTGGTCAAGTTGATGGAGACCGCACCCGAGCGCGTTATCGACGTGGAGTGGGGGCTGACGCCCCGGGCCAATTACGAGGTGGATGTGGCCATCGAAGCCTACGACAGGCAGGGCCTGCTGCGGGATATCACCGGCCTCTTCGCCAATGCCAGGATCAACGTGTTGTCTATCAATACCCAGACCAACAAGAACCGGCACACGGCAACCATGCGCCTGCGGGTGGAGGTGCCTGACCTGGGCTCCCTGTCGAAACTGCTGGAGCGCATCAATCGTCTCAAGAACGTGGTGTCCGCCATGCGCCTGTCGGAGTAGGGGCCTGTGAAGGAGTCGCGCTACGACCTGGCGGACCTGCTGCGGGTGATGGCCCGCCTGCGGGATCCCGCGAACGGGTGTCCCTGGGATATTCGCCAGGACTTCCGCAGTATCGTGCCCTCGACGCTGGAGGAGTGTTACGAACTCGCCCAGGCGATCGAGCACGAGGATTACCCCCACGTGGCTGAAGAGTTGGGAGACGTGTTATTCCAGGTGGTGTTTTACGCCCAGCTGGGCAGCGAGCAGGGCCTGTTTTCGTTTCAGACGATTGTCGACACCCTGGTACGCAAGCTCCTGCGGCGCCACCCGCACGTGTTTGCAGACGGCGACATCGAGGGCGTGGTGTCCGCTCGCGCCTGCGTCGAGTCGGTCAGGGAAACATGGGAGACCATCAAGCAGGCGG
>JAZBNW010000281.1:0-5131 GCA_036350855.1 Halieaceae bacterium | reverse complement strand
TGTTCGGTGACCTACGTGATCGGCCAGATGAAAGGTGTGGGTGTCGCTTTTTCACGCTTCCTGGAAGTTGAATATGCTACCGGCCTGTTCGTGGGCATGGTCATCGTGTTCTTCTACGCGGTACTGGGCGGCATGAAGGGTATTACCTACACCCAGATTGCCCAGTACTGTGTGCTGATCATGGCCTATACCATCCCGGCGATATTCATCAGCCTGCAGTTGACCGGCAATGTCTTTCCCCAGCTGGGCCTTGGCAGTACCCTCGCAGGGCAGGACGTGTTTCTGCTGGATAAAATAGACCAGGTGGTGACGGATCTCGGTTTCAATCGGTACACGACCGATGTGCGCCTGAGCACGCTCAACATGTTCGCCTACACCATGTCCCTGATGATCGGTACCGCGGGCCTGCCCCACGTGATTATCCGTTTCTTTACCGTACCCAAGGTAAAGGATGCCCGCTCTTCGGCCGGCTGGGCTCTGGTGTTCATTGCCATCCTGTATACCACCGCTCCGGCGGTTGGCGCGATGGCCCGCTTCAACCTGATGCAGACCATTGAGCCTGCCCCGGGTGAATTCATGGTCTACGACGAACGTCCCCAGTGGTTCAAGAACTGGGAAACAACAGGCCTGCTGGTATTCGAGGACAAAAACGGTGACGGCCTGGTGCAGTACAGTGCCAACCCCGAGACCAACGAGATGGTCAAGATCGACAACGACATCATGGTATTGGCCAACCCTGAAATCGCCAAACTGCCCAACTGGGTGATTGCTCTGGTGGCTGCCGGTGGCCTGGCGGCGGCACTGTCGACGGCCGCGGGCCTGCTGCTGGCCATCGCCTCTGCGATATCCCACGACCTGCTGAAGGGGATGATCGCCCCCCAGATTACTGAGAAGCAGGAGCTGAGGGCAAGTCGCGTGGCCATGGCCCTGGCCATTGTGGGTGCCGGGTATCTCGGGCTCAATCCACCGGGTTTTGCCGCGGGCACGGTGGCCCTGGCCTTCGGGCTGGCGGCATCTTCCATCTTCCCGGCCTTGATGATGGGTATCTTCAGCAACCGCGTGAACAAGGAAGGCGCGATAGCGGGTATGGTCTGCGGTATCGGCGTAACCCTGTTCTACGTGTTCCAGCACAAGGGTATCATGTTCATTCCGGGCACCGAGTTCCTGGGCGGCATGCAGCCCAACTGGTTCATGGGCATCGAGCCCAACGCCTTCGGTGTGGTGGGAGCCATTGTGAACTTCGCAGTAGCAGCGGTGGTCAGCCGGGTAACGGCGCCGGTGCCTGAGAGCGTGCGCGAGCTGGTCGAACATATCCGTATCCCGGTCGGATCGGGTGACGCAACCGGGCACTAGTACAGTGACCGGCTGAAGCGGGAGGCATCGCGAGCGATGCCTCCCTTTTTGCGTGAAGCGCCTGGCTGACGCTGGCAGAGACTGCTGGCCCGGCCACTATAATGATTGACGGAAGAACAGGAACAGGCCTTATGGTGTTTACCAACAAGCACGTCATCATCGCCATGATCGTGGCTCCGGTGCTGGCTATCCTCGCCTGGGTCGGGGTGGGACAATTCGCCGGCGAGACACCGCAGGCGCCGGTAGCGGGCAAGTCTTACCCGCTGGTGGAGAAAAGTAACTGCCGCTACGCCAGCGGCGCCTGCGACCTGGAGAATGAGGACTTCAGGCTGAGACTCACCCTGACCGGAGTCGACTCACTGGCAGAGTTGGTGGTGCGCAGCGCAGTTCCCCTGGACGGGGTGGTGCTGGGTATTGGCCTTCCGGAGCATGAGCCTGAACCCACGCCGATGCGTGCCACCGATGGCCAGGGTCTTGAGTGGCACCTGGTGGTGGGAAGAATACCCGGCCCACAGGAGCGAATCAGGGTGGTGGCTATCGCCGACGGCAGCAGTTACTTTGCCGAGGCATCCACTGCTTTCCTGCAGCCGGAGGAGGGCTGAGACAGGCTATGGGAGACGATTCCGGGATGTCCATGTCAGCGCCGGACAAAGCGGCGGCGTCCACACCTGCACTGGCGGTGCCCGAGCTGCTGCCTGTCGCCGAGTTTCTCGAACAGTCGCTGCCTTTCAACGAGTTGCCGAAAGCCGAACTCTACAGGGTGGTGGGCGATATCGTGGTGCGCTACCACTGCCGTGGCGAAGTCTTCAACCGCAAGACAGAAGACGCGGGGCTGCGGATCGTGCGCAGCGGCGCGGTTGAGATCCGGGACAGTGACAACAAGCTGCTTGATCGACTGGGGGAGGGCGAGAGTTTCCATATCGGCGGCCTGAACGCCGAGCAGGGTGAGGTGCAGGCCACGGTGATCGAGGACGCGCTGCTCTACCTGCTGCCCGATCCGGTATACCGCCGCCTGCGCGAGGGAAACCGCCAGTTCGACCGGTATTTCAGCGGGCAGCGCAGCCGGCGCCTGCGCAGGGCGGCCCGGTACCAGCCCGAGCCGAATCTCATGATGCAGGAAGTGCGCACGGTTATGAGCACCGACCTGTTGACGGTTACCGCCGCCGATTCAGTGCAGCATGTGGCCCAGGTGATGGCGGCGCGTCGGGTCTCATCGGCCTTTGTGATGGAGGCGCAGCAGCTGGCGGGCATAGTAACCGACCGGGACCTACGGGTGCGCTTCGTTGCCCACGCCCTGCCGCCGGAAACCCCGGTGAGCGAGATCATGACACCCGGGCCGGAAACCATCGATGGTTCCGACAGCATTTTTGCCGTTACCCTGCTGATGACCCAGCGCGCCTTCCACCACCTGCCGGTTATGGTCAACGGTGAACTCAAGGGTATCGTCACCACCTCCGACCTGATCCTGGCCAAACAGGATGACCCGGTCTACCTCGTGCAGCACATTTCCCGCCAGGGCGATATCAGGGGCATTCGCGAGCTCGTGGGCGGTATGGCCAACCTGATGGTGCAGTGGGTGAATTCCGGGATGCGGGCGCAGCAGGTCAGCCAGATTCTGACCGCCATCAGCGACGCGGTGACGGTGCGCCTGATCCAGCTGGCGCAGGAGGAACTCGGCCCCGCGCCGGTGACCTGGTGCTGGCTGGGCTTCGGTTCCCAGGCACGGTCTGAACAGTTGCTGGGCGCCGACCAGGACAACGGCATCATCATTGCCGACGAGGTGCAAGCGGACCAGTTGCCCTGGTTCAAGGCGCTCGCGGACTATGTCTGCGACGGCCTCAATGAATGCGGCTATGTCTACTGTCCCGGCGATGTCATGGCCAAAACCGCGGAGTGGCGGCAGCCGCTGGCTGCCTGGCAGCACAAGGTGCGGGGCTGGGTGAGAACGCCAACACCTGATGCGGCCATGCGCGTCAGTATCTTTTTTGATCTGCGTTGCATACACGGCAGCCGCGAGCTTTGTGACCAGTTGCAGGCCGTGATGCTGCAGCAGGCATCAAGCAATTCCATTTTTCTCGCGGCCCTGGCGGCCAACGCCCTTGACACCAGGCCGCCCCTGGGTATCTTCCGGCGGTTTGTGCTGGACCGCGACGGGGAACACCGCGACTACCTCGACCTGAAAAAGCGCGGTGTACTGCCTGTGACCGAGATGGTGCGCCTGCGCGCGCTGGCCAACGCTATCCCGGCGGTGAATACCGGCGAGCGGCTCAAGGCGCTGGCAGCCGGCAAGCACATGACCATTGTGGACAGCCGCAACCTGGCTGACGCCCTGCATTTCATCCAGCAGCTGCGGATCAAGCACCAGTGCGAGCAGATCACCCGCGGCGAGAAAGTGTCCAATAACCTCAATCCCAGGGATTTGCCCAGGATGGCAAAGGAGCAGTTACGCGATGCCTTCACCATTATCGACGATGCCCAGTCCGCAGTCAGGCAGACCTATCGCGCGGGTATGGGTTGATGTGGAGGTTGCGCCTGCATCGCCTGGTATATGCCCGGCGAGTCGCGGGCACGGCCCTGCAGCGCTGCTGGCAGAGGCCATTGCCTGCCACTGGCACCGACTGGCGCCAGGTATCCTTTCTGGTGGTGGATGCGGAGATGTCCGCTCTTGATGTCAGGGAGGGCGAACTGCTCAGTGTCGGCTGGGTCGCCGTGGAGAGAGGTGGTATCGTACTCGACAGCGCCCGGCACTATCTGATCAAGGCACAGAACTCGGTAGGGCAGAGCGCCACCATACACAGTCTGCGTGATTGCGAACTCAGCGACGCGGAGAGTGGCGACAAGGTGTTGGCTTATTTTCTCGAGGCCGCGGCAGGCAAGGTACTGGTGTTCCACAACGCGGCACTGGACATGGCCTTCCTCAACCGGGTGAGCAGGGCGTCATTCAAGGCGCCGATCCTGCTGCCCGCGGTCGATACGCTGCTGCAGGAAGAAGCGCTGCTGCGGCGCAGGGAACAGGCGATCAAGCCGGGCGATTTGCGCCTGCACGCCTGCCGTGAACGCTACGGACTGCCGCCCTACCAGGGGCACAACGCGCTGCTGGACGCGCTGGCGACCGCGGAGCTGTTGCTGGCCATGGCGGCTCACCGCAGCGGCGGCAAGCCGTTTCCGTTGGCACAACTGCTCTGACCGCGTATAGGGGGACACAGAAAAGGGGGACAGAAAAGGGGGACAGACCACGATTAAACGTAAGGCGTAGAGGTGTTTAATCGTGGTCTGTCCCCGTTTGTGTCTCCCCGTTTGTGCGCCAGCACCTGCTGGAAACGGACCACAGTGTCGAGGCCATCGCCGCCGAACTGGGCTACCAGGACGCCGCCAACTTTCGCCGGGCGTTTCGCAACAGCGAGGGATGCTCGCCCAGCGAGTACAGGCAGCGGGCCTGACTGCAGCCCGGCAGTGGCCTAGGTAATTGGGGACAGACCACGATTAAAGGTAATTGGGGACAGACCAAGATTAAATGTTTAAATCGTGGTCTGTCCCCAATTAATGTCCCCAATTAACTGGGAGCTTCGAGCCACAAGCGTTTAAATGCTTCTGGACCGAGTTGTCGGAAGATTTCCGAGATAGTGACCAGTGGAATCAGGATCAGCAACATCAGGAGAATGGGTGCCAGGTTTTCCAGCCAGCCTCTCCCCAGTAACTCATCTGTAATCTGGATGACTGTCTTGTCGTGGTACCAACCCACGATCAGCTCCTCTATGGCAGTGAGGACAAGCAGTAC
>JAZBNW010000280.1:0-2114 GCA_036350855.1 Halieaceae bacterium | reverse complement strand
CACTGAGGAAGATCGAGGGCTTCCTGCTCAACTTTGACGCCGGCGAAGGCCCAGTTGATGTTCACTCACAGGGCACTACGTTCGACCCCACTGCCACAGATGGTGACGACAGGATCTTTGGTGACCTGGGTAACGACTGGCTGGTTGGTGGCACCGGTAAAGACCACGTCTACGGCGGCGCCGGGGATGATTTGCTCAACGTGGATGATGATCACGACTCGACACCTGACGGGGCAAACAACGTAACCGATGCGCATCCGTCCTACGACGACATCGCCTTCGGCGGCGCGGGTCTCGATGTGTTGATTGGCAATACGGCCAATGACAGGCTGATTGACTGGGTCGGTGAGTTTAACAGCTACGTCATACCGTTCTCGCCATTTGGCAAGGGAACTGTCTCGCGGGACGCAAATCCGCAACTGCTTGATTACCTGTATCGGCTGTCCGCAGCAGACGGAGCTGACCAGACCAGGGCAGCTGACACGGGTTCCGACCCGGCCCGCAACGGCGAGCCCAATGGTGAAATTGGCCTGGTGACCCAGAAGGATGCCGCCTGGCAGGCCCAGACCGGGGCACCAGGAGACCCACAGCCAGGTAATGGCACATCAAAGATAAAATAATAGAGGTCAGGCGGTAGTTCATCCGAGACTATTTGACAGTCGGGTGAATTACCGGGCCGGACCGGGAGGGGCGCAGTGAGCGCGGGTGGCGTGGCCAGTTCAAAGGTCGCGCCGCCTGCGTTGTTTCGTATGGTACTAACCCAATTAAATTCCGGTAATGAGATAAGCCGATGCGCTGGTCTCTGGTATCCTGATAACGCGTTACGTGGGTACGATGGGCCGGGTCAGGTGCCAGCAAACAGGAAGAATCAATGTCCGACGGTACAGATTCAAATAGCAATACCGCAAATGGCAATCCGCTGGAGCACCTGTCGATTTGGGATGGTCTGAATACGTCGAGCGACCCCCGGGCTTTCGTCAGAGCCTGGCTGGAGATCGTATGTGCCTATATCGATGCCAATATTCATCTCGGGGTGGTTGTACTCAGCGATGCCGCCGGCGCCGGCTTCGCCCCGGCGGGTGTGTGGCCCGACGGGGCGGTGGGCACCCCGGCAGTGACCTCGGCCATAGAATCAGCAATCAACGGGAAATTGTCGCGACAAATCCACCACTTGGCGAGCTTTCGCGGGCAAAACCAGCAGCGGATCGTGCTTGCTGCTCCGCTGGTTATCGCTGGCAAGGTCCATGGCGCAGTCGCGGTGGACATAGAGCAGGTGCCACAGGAGCGGCTGACGGAAATACTCAGGCAGCTGGACTGGGGACTGTTGTCGCTCGAGGCCCTGGTCCACAGGACAAGGCGGGACTCTGCGGATCGGCTGGTGACTGTGCTCGATCTGGTGGCAACCAGCCTTCACCACGGTCGTTTTCAGGCCGCTGCAACAGCCGTTGCCACCGAGCTTGCCGGTATTCTGCAGTGCGAAAGAGTCAGTATCGGCTTCCTTAAAGGCGGACACACGGAGGTTCGCGCGCTTTCCCACAGTGCGTCCTTCGGCAAAAAGGCGAATATTATCCGTGATCTGGGCGCCTGCATGGACGAGGCTATCGACCAGCAGGTGACAGTGGCGGTTCCGCCGCTGGATGGCGGCCCAATGCAGGTGACGCGATTTCATGAGCAACTGCTGAAAAGTCACGGCGAGGGCGCGGTGTGCACTATACCCTTTGCGGATGGCGACGGTATCCTGGGCGCGATCACGCTGGAGCGCCCCACGGGAACGAGTTTTGATGCAGCCACCCTTCAGCTGTGCGAACACGCGGCGTCCCTGCTGGGGCCGGTGCTGGAATCCCGGCGCAGGGATGATCGCTGGCTGGGCAGCAAGGCCTGGGACAGCCTCAGGCAACACGCGCGTAACCTGGTGGGACCGCGGCACGCAGGACTGAAACTCGGCGGTTTCTCAGCCCTGTTTGCGGTGCTGTTTTTCAGCTTCGCGTCCGGGGATTATCGCATCACAGCCGATGCGACACTCGAAGGCGCTCTGCAACGCGCTGTGGCTGTGCCTATCGCAGGATTTATCGGTGAGGCCAATGCCCGTGCCGGCGATGTGGTAAAGGCCGGTG
>JAZBNW010000279.1:0-2636 GCA_036350855.1 Halieaceae bacterium | reverse complement strand
TGTACCGGGATTTTGACCCGGGCAAGACCTACGCCAACGTGATCGCCGCAACGCTGCTCGACGGGGCCGCCATCCCCATGATCATGAATACGGACAAGGAAGCGGTGCAGCTGGCCGTAAAAACTGTGTTGCGCACCCAGCCAAAGGACACGAAGATTGTCCATATCGCCAATACACTGGAAATTATTGAGATCGATGTATCCGAGAACCTGTTGCCCTATATCGAGGCGAACCCTTCCATGTTTGAAGTGGTAGGTGAACTGGCGCCGCTGGATTTTGATCCGGAGGGTAATCTTGCCCTGATGCCCAGCCACGGCATAAAGGGGGACGAGTGATCACTGCCGGGCGATACCGGTGAAACATATCCGCCTCGACCCGGTAGGTGGTGTGGCCGGTGATATGTTTATTGCTGCGGTGCTCAATGCATTTCCCGAGCTGCGAGACGGCATGAAGGCAGCGATACGGGCGGCTGGCCTGCCGTCCGATATCGGCATAGAGATTGAAGCCCATCGGGACCATGCCCTTACCGGGCTGAGATTCGCCATATCCGAAGCGGGGCACGTGGCGGGCGCCGCTCACCACCACCGCACTTTCAGTGATATACGCAACGCCCTGCAGGAATCCAGGCTACCGGAGTCGGTGCAGGCCGGGGCCATAGCCATGTTCACTTTGCTTGCTGAGGCCGAGTCGCAAGTTCACGGTATGAGTATCGACGATGTCGCGTTTCATGAACTTGGCGAGTGGGATTCCATCGCCGATATCGTTGGCGCTGCCTTTCTGATTTCCGAGCTGAACGCCAACTGGTCAGTGGGCCCCCTGCCGCTGGGAGGTGGCCGGGTTGCGACAGCTCATGGGCCATTACCTGTGCCTGCGCCTGCCACCGCACTGCTGCTTGAGGGTTTTGAATGTTTCGATGATGGGGTGAGCGGTGAGCGGGTAACTCCAACCGGTGCAGTGATTTTACGGCATATTGAAGCCAATCGCGGCCCGGGCTGCGACAGCCGGACCCTGCTCTGTGGCGGGACGGGTTTTGGTAGCCGCGCACTCCCCGGTCTGAGCAATGTGCTGCGACTGCTCGCCTACGAGGAAGCAAAGCCGACAGGACAAGAGCCGGATCGTATCGCCGAGATATTGTGTGAAGTGGATGACCAGACCCCTGAAGACCTCGCTATCGGCCTGGATAAACTGCGCGCTCACGCCGCGGTAAGAGACGTGTTGCAGTTACCCGCCTTCGGCAAGAAGGGCCGCATGACTACTCACGTACGGGTACTGGCAGACCCACGCCAGATTGAGGCGGTGTGCGACGCCTGCCTGGAGGAGACCACCACCATCGGTGTGCGCTACCAGGTACTCGATCGTGTCATCCTGCAACGGCAGGAACTGACTGTGGATGTGAATGGCAGAAGCATCGGCTTGAAAGCGGTCAGTCGCAGTGGCGGAGTTACCACCAAGGCCGAGGCCGATGACATCGCAGGAATCGACGGCGGACACCATGCCCGCGACAGTGTGCGTCGTCATGCGGAAGATGTGTTCAATAAGGAGAAAAGCCAGTGAGCCAGCCGACCTCAGCTATAGCGGCGCTGGAACGTG
Organism: Halieaceae bacterium; assembly: GCA_036350855.1. Classification (GTDB taxonomy): domain Bacteria; phylum Pseudomonadota; class Gammaproteobacteria; order Pseudomonadales; family Halieaceae; genus JARRPM01. The sequence continues at coordinate 1,046 of JAZBNW010000279.1, read as the reverse complement.
TGTTGGACACCTTCGATACCATTGCCGTTGCGGTAAGTGGCGGGGTTGACAGCCTGACCCTGGCGACCCTGGCCCACCGCCACTTGGCAGCCCCGGTCGAGATGTTTCACGCAGTCTCGCCTGCTGTCCCCCATGAAGCCACCGACCGGGTAAAAATCCTGGGAGGACGTGAGGGCTGGGATTTGAAAATAGTCGATGCGGCAGAGTTCAGCGACCCATTGTATCGCGCGAATCCGGTCAACCGGTGCTTCTATTGCAAGAGCCATCTCTACGACGCAATTGGCGGGCATACCAACGCCCAGATTGTTTCCGGTACCAATCTTGACGACCTGGGCGAGTACCGGCCCGGATTGGAGGCGGCAAAACTGAGAGCGGTCAGGCACCCTTATGTCGAGGCTGGCATTGGCAAGCAGTCACTTCGCGGTATAGCGCGAAGCCTCGGCCTTGGTGACCTTGCGGAGCTGCCTGCATCACCCTGCCTGTCCAGCCGCATTGAAACCGCGATCGTCATCGAGCCGGACATGCTGGAACTGGTTCATGCCATCGAAACGTTCGTCAAGCAAACAAGCGGTGCTGCGACTGTACGTTGCAGGGTTCGAGACAGCGGCATGGTGATCGAGCTGGATACTGCCTCCCTCCAAGCAATATCTGCCCGGCAAGAAGCAAGGATTCGCGAGGCTGCACGGCGCTATATGGATGGCATGGGTAGTCATTATGACTTGAGATTCGAGCCCTATCGCAACGGCAGTGCCTTTGTGCATGAGCCGGAGAGTTGCGGGGTGGCGCGACCATGAACATCGAAAGCGAAATTCTACTGGACCTGAATCGTCGGCAACGGATGGGGCTTGATGAAGCGGTCTACTGCGCCGGTAAGTCGGTGGCGCATATTCTGGAAATACTCATGCAGGTGGAGGCGCGGAGCGATCGAATACTGCTGACTCGCCTGGGCAAGTCGCAGTTTGATCAGTTGCCGGAAGCTTATCGGCATCGCCTCGATTTCGACCCTCTCTCCTCAACGGCATTCTTTCCTGATTGTCATCCACAGC
>JAZBNW010000278.1:0-2290 GCA_036350855.1 Halieaceae bacterium | reverse complement strand
GGTGGTCATTCCCACGATGTCCAGCATGCCGCAGGGGCCCAACTGGCAACCGCGATTGGCAATCATGAAGGTGCGATCAACCGTCTCGGGGGTGGCCACCCCGTTGACGACCAGGGTCATGGCCGCGTTGGCGTCCAGGCTCTGCCGATAAATGTCTGCATATTGCTGCTGCGCGCCGCGGCATTGCTCCAGCCCCGCTTCGTACAGGTCATAGACAACGACGGCCTTGCCTTTGAAGGCGCTTTGCCAGGCGATCTGCCCGCCCAGCACGCCTGCCCCGAGGACAGTGAGTTTGTTCAATTGCCTGTGCGTAATGTATGACCCCCGTTTTTCGCGTGATTTATCTATGCCGCGTTGCGCCGCAATCATTGTAACCCCGCGGGGTGATGCGCGCATGGTGTGAGGCGTGCTGGTCGGGTTCGCTCCGGTAGAATCATCCCGGGTGCGACTGGCGTTCCGAAAGAAGGATCAGTTCACCAGCTCGAAGCAGGGGACATAGTTGCTTGAGTCCAGTTTCATCCGGCCCTGCGCGACGAAAGCGCTCAGCAGGTCGCCAAGGCTTGCCACCACATCGGCGTCGCCACGCAGCTGGTAGGGGCCGTGTTCCTCCACAGCGCGCACACCGAATTCCTTGATGTTGCCCGCGACGATACCGGAGAAGGCGCGTCGCAGTTCGGCTGCCAGCTCGTGAACCGGCTGCCGCCGGTGAAGTTTCAGCGCCGCCATATTTTCATGGGTAGGGTGGAATGGCTGCTGCAGGTCGTCCGGAATCGCCAGCCCCCAGTTGTAACTGAAGGATTCCTGCTTCTCTATGCGGTATTCGCGGACCTTTTTGATACGTTTTTTCAGGGTTTTGGCCACCGCCGTGGCGTCGCCGCAGATAATCTCGTAGTGCCTGGCCACATCGTCCCCGAGAGTGCTGCGCAGGAAGTCGTCGATCTGCCCGAAATAGGCGGCGCTGGACGCGGGCGCCGCGAGCACCACCGGCAGGGGGAGCTCCGCATTGGTCGGGTGCATCTTGACGCCCAGCAGGTAGAACAGTTCTTCCGCGGTGCCCGCGCCACCGGGAAAGACCACCACCGCGTGCGCCAGGCGGACGAAGGCCTCCAGCCGCTTTTCGATATCGGGGAGTATCACCAGTTCATTGACCAGCGGGTTGGGAGACTCCGCGGCGATAATGCCCGGTTCGGAAATGCCGACGAAGCGGCTGTCGGGGTTCAGTTGCTTGGCGTGGCCGATAGTGGCGCCTTTCATCGGCCCCTTCATGGCGCCGGCGCCGCAGCCGGTGGCGATATCGAAGCCGCGCAGGCCCAGCTGGTAACCTACCTCCTTGGAAAAGTCGTATTCGGGCCTGGAGATGGCGTGACCACCCCAGCAGACCACCAGGCGGGGGGGCAGGTTGCTGCTGACGACACCGGCGTTGCGCAGGATGCGAAATACGGTATCGGTGATGCCCGCACCGCTGCTCAGGTCGAAGTGTTGCTGCTCGACCAGTTTATGGTAGGTGAAAATAATGTCGCGCAGGGCCGAAAACAGGTGGCTGCGAATCCCCTCGATCATTTTACCGTCGACGAATGCCTGGGACGGGCAATTGTAAAGCTTCAGCTTGAGCCCGCGTGACTCCGGCACTACCGTCACCTCGAAATCGCTGTAGAGGCTGTACAGCTCCCGGGCATCGTCGATGTCAGAGCCGGTATTCAATACCGCGAGGGCGCACAGTCGAAACAGCTGGTGGACCTCCTGCCCGGCGGTGGCAAGGCTGGTCATTTCGCGCTGGGAAAGCAGGTCCAGGCTCCGGATGGGCCTGACTGAAGCGAAACCGATTTTCTCTGACATGTATTCACCCCTGGTTATGGGTAGGAGTTTACCCGAGAGTGCCAGGCCTGTATCGGCGCCGTTTCAACAAGAGCCGATATCAGTCATGGGCCAGCGACTCCGGTGGCGGGCTCGCGGTTGATGAACTTTCGATCCAGTTATCGACCCGGCGTTCCAGTATGGGCAGAGGCAGAGAGCCCCCATCGAGTACCGCATCGTGAAAACCGCGAATATCGAAACGTTCCCCCAGCGCATGCTCCGCCCGCTCCCGCAATGCCAGCAGCTTGAGCATGCCTACCATGTAGGCGGTGGCCTGCCCGGGCATCACCAGGTAACGCCTTACCTCCGCGCGAACGTGGACCTCGGGAAGCGTCGTATTGGCCAGCATGTAATCGACGGCTTGTTGCTCGGTCCAGCCCAGGGCGTGCAGCCCGGGGTCCACTACCAGCCGCACCGCGCGATACAACTCACTGGC
>JAZBNW010000277.1:0-2313 GCA_036350855.1 Halieaceae bacterium | reverse complement strand
TAGTAGATACCGTCGTAGTTCAGCGCCTTGCGACCGGCCTGGTAGCCGAGCCCGGCGGACACCTCGACGGTGTCCGATGCCGGATAACGCAGTTCGGCTTCGTAGCTCCAGACGTCCGCCCCGGTACCATAGTAATCCGGTGCAAAATTGGCCTGAACCGAGCCGACATCACGATAGGCGAGCCGAACCGAGCCCTCGCCGTAGTTGGCCCTGACGTCATCCACCTTCGCATCAAAAAAGTAGCCGGCAATCGATGTCACGACCTGCCAGTCCGGCGACAGGGCGAAGTATTTTCCCAGGTAGGGGTTCGCCGCCAGTTCGGCACCGCCGAAATCCGCCGTGGAGATCCAGGTGCCCAGGAACAGGCCGGAAGACCAGGCGACATCGAAGTTTGCCTGAGCCGCGGGGTGGTTGTCGCTGAGGGTATATCCCCGGTACTCGTAGTTGGATGTGAGCCGGAGCAGGAAAGAGCTGTCGACCGCGCTGCTGCTGTAATCTGCCGAAAGAATCACCGCCAGAGCGGTCGCGACACGGGGCGTGATGGAACGCGTGCGTGAAACCCGGGTGCGACGAAGCTGCCCCACTAGTGGACCCGGCTCCGTATGTGAATATAAATAATCATCATCGATGCCCTGGATTAAGCCGGCCATGCGACAGGCAGGGCTTTCCGGTTGGCGCAGCCGATCTCCTGTTTCGCACTTCATCCTGCCTTGAGGTCGATCGCTGGCAAGTCGATAGACCTGTACTGGCAATCAAAATTTTCGCGTGTTTCAGAGCCATCGTACTGCAAATTTACGCCATTAGGCAGCAACTGCCAGGCATAAAGCGCAGTCTTCGCGGGAATAACGCCTCACAATTTCTTTGCCCCCGTATTGAACCTTTCCCTGGCTGGCCGGGATAAACGACAGAGTAATCAATTCAATGAGAAGTCCGCTATGGACAATCCGGTCCAATTCGACCAAAAAGACTTTTTCTATTGAAACCAACGGGTAACAGCATAAACAATACCGGTACTGGAAATGGAGCGTTATATATGATGGCACTGACCGAATGGACTCGTCCTGCAGAATCCGACTCCCTGCGTTGCTGGCAGAAACAGGGCTTCTCCCTGTTTGTGGCCGCTGTAATAGCCTGCCAGCTATTGCTGGGTGCAACGATGAGCCAGGCCGCGACCACGCCCGGTGACGCCCGGGCGGTTGCACGGTTGTATTCAGCAGCCTTTGACCGCGAGCCTAAATCCGCGGGTCTGAATTTCTGGATCGATTCCCTGGAGGGCGGGCAATCCCTGGCCCAGATAGCCGCAAGATTCCGTTCTTCCCCCGAATTCAATGCCCGCTATGGCGCCCTGGACAATGCCGGCTTCGTTGCCCAACTCTACCGCAATATTCTCGGCAGGGAGGGCAAGCCGGCCGGACTGGCCTTCTGGGTCGACAAGCTGGAGTCCGGCACGTCCCAGGCCCTGGTGCTGCGCGACTTTTCCGAATCCCCGGAAAACCGTGAGAAAACGGATGACCTGTTTGCCCAGATGCACCTCGATGACAACGGGCGCTGGACGTACGAGCGCGTGAGCGGCCAGGTGGTCAGCACCGGCACCATCGACGGTTTTGGCAGTATCTTTGTCAATGGCATTGAATTCGAAACGGAGAGTGCGAGTATCTCCCTGGATGACAACCCCTCGACGGAGGACAAGTTGCGCCTTGGCATGGTGGTGACGGTCAATGGTGTTGTCAACGATGACGGTCGTACCGGAACCGCCAGCCGTGTGTTTTTTGACGATGAGGTACAGGGGCCGATAACGTCCCTTGTTCCCGGCCAGGACGGTGATACCCTTTTGCTGACCGTTCTCGGGGTAGATGTCATCGTGGAGCGCACCAGCACTGTGTTCAATGAGGTCAGGTTTGAAACCCTGGCTGTCAACGACCTGGTGGAAGTGTCCGGGTTTCTCTCTGGCCAAGGCCTGTTGCGGGCCACTTATATTGAGAAGAAATCCCGTTTCACCGCGGGTATCAGTGAGGTCGAGCTCAAGGGCACCGTAAGCAGCCTGGCAGGTAACACCTTCAGGCTCGGGCAGTACCTGGTGGACATGAGTGGCGCGGATCTGTCAGAGGTACCCGGTGGCGTTGTTATCGAGGGTATGTGGGTGGAGGTGCATGGTTCGTTGACCGGTACCACCATTGCCGCGAACAGGATCGAGCAGGAGGATGATGTATCCCGCGGCTTCGATGACCGTGACGAGGTGAGGGTGCAGGGTGCGATCACCAATTTTGTCAGCCGCGCCCGGTTCGAATTGAACGGTGTCCAGGTGGACGGCAG
>JAZBNW010000276.1:0-3180 GCA_036350855.1 Halieaceae bacterium | reverse complement strand
TCAAGACCGCCGCTTTCGACCACTCAGCCAGCCCACCGAAAAACCTTGTTAAAAACTGCCCCGCGGGAGCGGGGCAGGCGAGATTATACAGTTATGTAAAAGTGACACAAGAGGCGAATGCCTCTCGTGTCGCACAGGCTCAGGACTGACCCGAGGCCTCGGCAAAGTGCTGTTCCTGTGCTGCCGGGCCGCGCGGGTCGTTGCTGGCGCGCGGTGCCACCTTGCCACTGGGCTGTACCGGGGGCGCGACGAAGTCGTTGAACAGTGCCGGGTGAGCGGTGACGATTTCAACCACGCCCACGGGGCGGGGTTCAACCCGCGGATCGTTATAGGCCCGGCCCGTCTCGGTCAGGCCCGCGCCCTTGGTCGCTTCCTGCAGTGGTGCGGACTCGGCGGCGATTGCGGGCTCCGGCTCGTCGACCGGGGCCGTCACCGCAGCCTCCACCTCTGCCACGTCGTCCTTGACCTCGGCAACTTCGGCCACAGTCGCTGCGGCGACCTCCAGCGGCAGTTCGGCCTGGCCCGCTTCCACTGCCGGCTCGGGAGCAGCAGGGGGTGTAGCTGCTTTGGCTTCCACCACCGGGTCGGTATCCGTATCCATCAAGGGCCTGGCACTTGCTGCTACAGCTTCCTGGCCTTCCAGCATGTCATCGGCGTTTTCGATGCCGGTTGCGGTCGTCTCCTTATCCGCATCCGACTTGCGGCCGCGATTGCGACGGCGGCGCTGTGGCTCACCACGCTTCAGGTCGCTGGGACGCTTGCGGGGCTTGTCGCGCTGGTCCTGGCTATCCGGGGTATCCGGAGCCTCCTGGACGGCGGTCTCCAGTACCTCGTTTGCCGCTTCCTCTACCGCCTCCGGACGACGGCGTTGGCCGTCGCGACCACCGCGGCGACGCCCCTGCCCGTTGGCGCGGCCTGAATCGTCCTGGCGCGGGCGCCTGGGCTGTTCGCGCTTCTCATCTGAACGGGCCTCCCTGCTGCGCCCCTCCTGGTTGCGGTTGCGTTGTTCCCCGTCCTGGCCACTGCGGCGGCGACGGTTGCTGCCCTCGGGCTTCTGGCTACTCCTGGCTGCGGGTTTCTCACTGGCCGCTGGTTTGGCCACCGGGACAGGTGCAGCCGGCTCGGCGCCGACCAGCCCCGACCACAAGCGAGCGAGCAGTCCCTTTTTGGGTGCGGCGGCAGGCGCCTCCACCGGGGCAGGCGCCTGTTCGGCGACAGGCGCCGGGGCGGGCGCAGCCTGGGGCGAGATGCGTTGCACCGCAGCCTGTTGTACCGGGATATCGGCACTGTGGCTGTCGCTGATGGCGTCTGTATCCGGCACGGCAATGTCGATGTTGTAGCTGATCTCATGGTCGCCATCGACCTCGTCGTCGCGCAGGCGCTGGACGTCGAAGTGGGGCGTTTCCAGGTTCGGGTTCGGAATCACCAGAACGCGGGTTTTGCTCACCAGTTCGATCTCGGTAAGGGCTGCGCGCTTTTCATTAAGCAGGTAGGCGGCGACATCGACCGGTACAATGGCCCGCACTTCGACGCTGCGGTCCTTTATGGCCTCTTCTTCCAGCAGGCGCAGGATGGACAGTGCCAGGGACTTGGTGTCGCGGATGGTGCCCTGGCCGGTGCAGCGGGGGCAGACGATGGCGCTGGTCTCGCCCAGTGAGGGGCGCAGTCGCTGGCGGGACATCTCGAGCAGGCCGAAGCGGGAGATCCTGCCGACCTGGACCCGGGCGCGGTCGATCGCAAGGGCGTCGCGCACGCGGTTTTCCACGGCTCGCTGGTTCCGCGCTGACAGCATGTCGATAAAATCGATCACCACGAGCCCGCCCATGTCGCGCAGGCGCAATTGCCGGGCAATCTCATCCGCCGCCTCGAGATTGGTGTTGAGGGCGGTCTCCTCGATATCGCCACCACGGGTAGCCCGGGCAGAGTTGATATCGATGGAGATGAGGGCTTCGGTCGGGTCGATCACGATGGATCCGCCGGATGGGAGCCGGACTTCGCGCTGGAAGGCGGTTTCGATCTGGCTCTCGATCTGGAAACGATTGAACAGCGGAATGCTGTCCTCGTACATGCGAATGCGATTCTTGTACTGGGGCATTACCTGGGTGACGAAGTCGGTCGCCTGCTTGAAGGCGTCCACCGAGTCGATCAGCACCTGGTCGACATCCTCCCTCAGGTAGTCCCGTACGGCCCTGATAATGACATTGCTTTCCTGGAACAGCAGGGCCGGGGCTTTGACTTCCTCATTGGCCTTGGTAATGGCATCCCACAACTGCAGCAGGTAGTTGAGGTCCCATTGCAATTCTTCGGCGGAGCGACCCACCCCCGCGGTGCGGATGATGACGCCCATGCCGTTGGGTATTTCCAGCGCGCCCAGGGCCTCCCGCAATTCGTTGCGGTCATCACCATCGATGCGGCGGGAAATACCGCCGGCACGGGGATTGTTTGGCATCAGCACCATGTAGCGGCCGGCCAGGCTGATGAAGGTGGTAAGGGCCGCGCCCTTGTTGCCGCGCTCCTCCTTGTCCACCTGCACGATGATCTCGGTACCTTCCTTGACGACGTCCCTGATCTTCATGCGCCCCTCGGCATCGCCTGGGGGTTTGCGGTAAAAATACTCGCGGGCTATTTCCTTCAGGGGAAGAAAACCGTGGCGATCTGCGCCGAACTCTACAAAGGCTGCCTCCAGGCTGGGCTCAACCCGGGTTATCTTGCCCTTGTAGATATTGGATTTTTTTTGCAGGCGGGTGCGGTTTTCGATGTCCAGGTCGTACAGGCGCTGCCCGTCGACAAGTGCTACACGCAACTCTTCTGGTTGAGTTGCGTTGATTAACATTTTCTTCATGATATGCCATTAGCCTCGTTACAACAGGCCTGGCGGGGCAGGAATCAGCTACAGGGCCGCACCCCGGGAGGGCGGCCGACAGGAACCAGCGGCGGGTGGTCCGTACCTGTAGTTGGACGGATCGTGGTGCGCGCTGTTCCGGGCGCTCAGGTGCTTGGTCTACGCCAACCGCCGGCATGGCCGCGGTCGCTACAGCGTTGCAGGGAAAGTTTAGTGGTACTGCTTTCGCCTTTTTGCTAGTGTCGCAGCACCTGAGACCTGCGACGACGCTGTGATAACTCGATAACTGATTCTTGGTCCCGGCAGAACCTGCTGCACGGTTACATAACATCGCCGTC
>JAZBNW010000275.1:0-11459 GCA_036350855.1 Halieaceae bacterium | reverse complement strand
TCGTAACTGTACTTTTCCAGGTAGGGGTCGAACTGGATCATCGCCTCGACCATGGCCTTGTCATTCCTGCCGCCGAGGCTGTAGAGCCCGGCCAGGATATTGGACAGGTGGCGCCTGACCTCGGCAGCGCTGATCAGGGTGCCGCTGGATTTGCGAAAACTGTCTCCCTCCCGGCCGGTGATCACCAGGATACCCTTGCCGCCGCTGCCCTGGACGGGTTTGATCACAAATGCCCCGCGCTCTTCGAGATCCCGCGTGGCGCGGGCTATCTGGTGCTGGGCTTCGATCACTGCGTACAGTTCCGGGACCGGGATTCCGTTTTCCAGTGCGGCTTTCTTGGTCAGCAGCTTGTCGTCCACCAGCGGGTAGTTGCGGCGGGGGTTGTACTTGCCGATAAAACCGATATTGCGCCGGTTCATCCCCATAATGCCCAGTTCCTCCAGACGCCAGGGGGAAATCAGTCGTATCATCGGGGCGTGTCCAGGTCGCGGAAGCGGTAGAGTTCCGACAGGCGATAGCCGGTGTATTTACCCAGCAGCAAGATAATCGCGAGCAGGCTCAGGGTGAGTTCAGGGAAGTTGAAGGTCAGGTGTTCCACTACCCGGTTGGTCATGACCACGTAGGACATTACCGCTACCAGCAGGCTGCCACCGCCCTGGAGGAAAACCTCCTTGAAACCTTCCTCCTCCCACAGGATGGACATTCGCTCGATCGTCCAGGCCAGGATGATCGTCGGGAAGAAGGTGACGGTCAGTGCCCGGTCGAGGCCAAACTTGTAGCTGAGAATGGCCGTGGTCGCCATCATGAAAATCACCACGATGATCACGGCGGAGATACGCGAGACCAGCAGCAGGTTCATGTGGCTCAGCCAGGAGCGGATCCACAGGCCGGTGCCGACCAGGGTGATAAACAGCACCAGCCCTGTCAGCAGCTGGGTTTGCAGGAAGGCCAGCGCGATCAGGATAGGCATGAAGGTGCCAGAGGTTTTCAGGCCCACCAGGATACGCATGATCACCACCACCAGCGCCGCTACCGGTATCAGCATCAGGACCTTGAATACGCCCTGCTGCTCAACGGGAAGGGCGTAGATCGAGAAGTCCAGCAGCGCGTATTCGTGGGCCCGCTGTTCCATGCCGATCACGGTCTTGGCGGGGAGACTGTTGCTCACCAGTGCAAACTCCAGGCTGGAGTCGCGCCCCCCCGATACGCCAAGCACGGCGTTATTGCCGCGCTGCCAAATGAAGAAATTCGCCGGCAGGCCGAGTGTGGCGTTTTGTGGATCGATGATCACCCACTGATCGCCGTTGTGGAATTCCAGTAGTGAGCTGAGGGTCTGGCGGCGCCGGCCGTCCTCCAGGCGGATACCACGGATTTCGTGTACGGGGATTCCGGCGTGAGCCAGCACTGCCTGCATGACGACGATGGGCGATTCCTCGAAGGTGCCCAGCAGGAACTGGGCGTCCCGGTCCTGTGTGTCCTTGTTGAATTCGGTGACCATCAGTGTCACGAAACTATCGGTGTCCGCGGATTGTTCCCGCATGAGGCCGATCAGACGCTCCATGGCGGTTGCCTGGTCGTTCTCCAGTAGCGGCTCCTTGATGGGATTGACCGGCATGTCCGGCAAGCCAGGTTCCGTGGGGCGGTAGGCCTGCATCTTGTAATACAGGGTAGTGGGGAGATCGAGGCTCTGGCGGGTCCAGCGCGCTTCCCGGGATTCCTTCTCGTCGACGATGGTGAAGCCGAAACCGGAGGAGGCGAAGTGCTCTTCCAGTATCACCCAGCCGGCCTGGCCCTCGGGCAGGTTCAGCGCGACCTGTACAGGCTGGTCCTTGCGCGGTTTGAAGCTGATCTTGGACTCTATGGTCCAGACCTCCCGGTACTCCCCGGGCAGCAGGGGAAAGCCGAGGCTGATAGCCTTGTACAATGTCAGTCCGACTCCCAGCAGGAACAGGGAACCGGCAATCATCGCGATCTGGTTTCGGGACGCCATCATACAGTTGTTGCCTTATTTTTTGTCGCCTGGCTTGCCTGCGAGGTTCTTCCGGCTGACGTCGACGATAACGGTGTCCACCAGCATATTCCTGCCGATCGACAGGGGGTACTCCATCTGTTCACGGTCACTCAGTGCCACATCGACCAGTGCGCGGGCTTCCCCGATGGTGATCCACATTCGCACCACGTAGCGGCGCAGGTCCTCGCCGTCACTTTGCTTGATCACCACCTTGCGGTGCAGTCGCTGCTCAACCTGGACTTTTTCATCGGTCGCTGGATCGACAAGCGAATAGTGCACCCAGCGCTTGCCGTCTTTTTCCACCAGTTCAATGTCCTGGGCGTGGATGGACGTGGTGGCAGCACCCGTGTCGATCCTCGCGGGCATGCGGATACCGCCCGGTTCGACCGTGGCCCATTCCACCGCGCCTACAATCGGGAGGTCCAGTTTGCCGGCGGTAGCGGCCCTGGGCGGTGGCGGCGCCGGTACGGGTACCTTGACGATCTTCTCTATCACCTGCGGCTCAGGACACTGCAGTACCTGGGGCTCCACCTGTGGACAGACCGGACAACTGGCTGGTTCCGGGGGAGCGCAAACCGCGGGCGCGGGTTTCTGGGCGACAGAACCACAGCCGGCAGCAAGGGACAGGGCCAGGTAAACCAGCGGTCTGGATAGTATTTTCATCGGATCAGGGTAATTAATCTCAGTTAACTTGTATATACAGCAGGTACCGGCATGCTCCCCTGGAACCTGTCCCTCACGCGACCGGGCAGTCGAGCTGACCGCCGCGAGTTGAACGACCCATGCTGAAGCTGTTTCTGGTCGCGCGCAGCTTAGCTGAAGCGCGGCCGACCGCAAGAGTGCATAATTGGCATTTTGGCAGTTAGCGAGCTCAGTGCTGCCGACATTTCAGTAATAACCCAGTAATTTGGTCAAGTATAAACTTGACTGGTTTACTGGGTTATGACAGTCTTGCTTCTTTAGTTTACACAGCTGGAGTCACAGTTAATGCGACTGACGACCAAAGGAAGATACGCCGTAACCGCCATGCTCGACCTGGCCCTGAACCATGAGCAGGGGCCCATCCGACTTGCCGGTATTTCCGATCGACAGGGGATATCGCTGTCCTACCTGGAGCAGCTGTTTGCCCAGTTGCGCAAGCGTGAACTGGTGAAAAGCGTGCGCGGCCCCGGCGGCGGCTACCACCTCGGGCGCCACGCGAGTTCGATCAGCGTGGCAGAAGTGATCGCCGCTGTTAACGAGGATACTGACACTACCCGGTGTCGCGGCGCCGGTGACTGCCAGGAGGGCGAAACCTGCCTGACCCACCACCTGTGGATGGACCTGTCCGACCAGGTGAGGGATTTCCTGCAGGGCATTTCGCTGGGCGACCTGGTGAAGCGCCAGGATATACGCCGAGTATCCCAGAAGCAGCAGCGCAGGAGCAGGAGTCAGCTGCGTAAGGATGATCACATCCCCACCAGCAATCTGTAGACCGTCTTACAGACTGTCCGTTTTCCCCGGCGCCACCGGCAGCCGGCAGAGGTAATAACCCATGTCACAGGAACACATTGATAAGGCGATCTCCCGGGAATACGCCGCGGGCTTCGTGTCGGCCATCGAGTCCGACACCCTGCCTCCGGGTCTCGATGAGGACGTAATCCGCTTCATCTCCGCGAAGAAGAACGAGCCCGAGTGGTTGCTCGAGTGGCGACTGGAGGCCTATCGTGGCTGGCAGCAGATGAACGAACCCAGGTGGGCGCACGTGCACTATCCGCCTATCGATCTGAACGAGGTGTCCTACTACTCCTCCCCCAAGAGTATGCAGGACGGTCCCAAGAGCCTGGATGAAGTGGACCCGGAACTGCTGGCGATGTACGAAAAGCTGGGGATTCCCCTGCATGAGCAGGAGATGCTGGCGGGCGTCGCTGTCGACGCGGTATTTGATTCCGTGTCCGTGGCCACCACCTTCCGCGGCAAGCTGGCGGAGGCCGGCGTTATCTTTTGTCCCATATCGGAGGCGGTGCATTCGCATCCGGAGCTGGTGCGCAAGTATCTGGGGAGTGTGGTGCCGCGGCGGGACAACTACTATGCGGCTCTCAACAGCGCCGTTTTCAGTGACGGGTCTTTCGTTTACATCCCCAAGGGGGTGCGCTGCCCGATGGAGCTGTCCACCTATTTCCGTATCAATGAAGCCAAGACCGGGCAGTTCGAACGCACACTGATCATTGCCGACGAAGGCAGCCACGTCAGCTATCTCGAGGGCTGTACTGCGCCGATGAGGGACGAGAACCAGCTGCACGCCGCCGTGGTTGAGCTGGTCGCACTCGATGGTGCCCAGATCAAGTACTCCACGGTGCAGAACTGGTACCCGGGTGATGCCCAGGGCAAGGGCGGCATCTACAATTTCGTCACCAAGCGCGGTGTGGCTCACCGCGATGCCAAGATATCCTGGACCCAGGTGGAGACCGGCTCGGCTGTGACCTGGAAGTACCCCAGCTGCATACTGCGGGGAGATAATAGTGTCGGCGAATTTTACTCGGTTGCCCTGACCAACAATTTCCAGCAGGCGGACACCGGCACGAAAATGATTCACCTGGGCAAAAATACCCGCTCGACCATTATTTCCAAGGGGATATCCGCAGGCCAGAGCTCCAACGCATACCGCGGCCTGGTGCGCATGAGCCCCAAGGCAACGGGTGCGCGCAATTACACCCAGTGCGATTCCCTGCTGATTGGTGATCGCTGCGCGGCGCACACCTTCCCCTATATCGAAAGCCGCAATCCATCCGCCGTGGTTGAGCACGAGGCCACCACTTCCAAGGTGAGTGATGACCAGTTGTATCTTTGCCAGCAGCGCGGCCTGGATGCGGAGAAAGCGGTGTCGATGATAGTCAACGGTTTCTGTAAGGAAGTATTCAAGGAACTCCCCATGGAGTTCGCGGTAGAAGCGGGCAAGCTGTTGGAAGTAAGCCTGGAAGGCTCGGTCGGTTAAGCCAGGCGCAGTTCGGCCAGAGGCGACAGACCGGTACAGATGGAGTGGAGAGACAGTACAATGCTTAAAATTGAAAACCTGCATGCCAGTGTAGATGGCACGGATATTCTCAAGGGGCTTAACCTCACGGTAGCGCCCGGCGCGGTGCACGCCATAATGGGCCCCAACGGCTCCGGCAAAAGCACCCTGGGGCATGTGCTCGCAGGTCGCCCCGGGTACAACGTGACCGCAGGCAGTGTGCAGTTCCTGGGACAGAATCTGCTGGAGCTGGAAACCGAGGAGCGCGCCAGGCTGGGCCTGTTCCTGGCATTCCAGTACCCGGTTGAGATACCCGGTGTCAGCAATATGGAGTTTTTGAAGGCGGCGGTTGACGCCCAGCGGGAACAGCGCGGGGAAAAACCCATCGATGCGGTGACGTTTATGAAAAGCGCCCGCGAGACCTGCAAAGCGGTCGACCTGGACCCGGCTTTTCTCAAACGCGGTGTCAACGAGGGTTTTTCAGGCGGCGAGAAGAAACGCAATGAGCTGCTGCAGATGCTGCTGCTGCAACCCAGGCTGTGCATACTCGATGAAACCGACAGCGGGCTGGACATCGACGCGTTGCAGGTAGTCGCCCGCGGCGTCAATTCGATGCGCAGCCCGGAGCGGGCATTTGTCATGGTCACCCACTACCAGCGACTGCTCGACTTTATCGAACCGGATTACGTCCACGTGCTGGCCGGTGGCCGGATCGTGCGCTCGGGCGACAAGTCCCTGGCCCTCGAGCTCGAGGCCCGGGGCTATGCCTGGCTGGAGGATGAGGTCGCCTGATGACGGACTTTATGCGCCAACCCCTGGACAGCGCCGCGGCCGGCGCCCCGCCCTGGTTGCAGGATTATCTTCGCGCAGGTCGCAGACGCTGGGAGGCCTGCTCGCTGCCCACCCGCAAGACCGAGCAGTGGAAGTACACTGGCCTGCAGGCCCTGCAAGCCAGTTATGCGCCTGCCAGTGACGGTGCCATCGAACTGGCGGACGCGGGCATCCAGCTGCCGCGTTACGGCGGCTTTCGCGTCGTCTTCGTCAACGGGCATTTCTCTGCCGAGCACTCCGATTCCCGGCTGCCGGAGGGCGTAACCCTGGTGCGCTTTGCCGAAGCCGATGAGACCCAGTCCGGGCGTATTCGCGAATACCTGGGCAGCGCCGTTGGCCGGGAAGAACCGCTGTTCACCGCCCTCAATGACGCGGCCCTGGAGGACGGTGTATTCCTGGACATCGCGCCGCGCACGGTGGTCGAGCAACCCCTGCATGTGGTCTGGGTCAGCGGCAACCAGGCCGACGCTTTCAGTATCAACCAGCGCCTGCTGTTGCTTTGCGGTGAGTCCAGCAAAGTCAGCCTGATAGAACACTTTGCCGGCGCCAGAAGCGAACAGCAGAGTTTTACCAATGGGGTCACGGAACTCCTGCTCGAGGCCGGCGCCACGCTCTGTCATTACCGCCTGCACCTGGAAGAGGCCGCCGCCCTGCATATCGGCAGGGTGCATGCCCGGCTCGGGGAGAACGCGACACTCAACGGTTTTCACCTCGGGCTGGGCAGTGTGCTCAAACGCCTCGACGTGGTGGTGGATCACTGCGGGCAGGGCGCGCACTGCGAATTGAACGGGGTCTACCTGCCGCGCGGGGACGAGCACGTCGACTATCACACCTGCATCGAGCACCGGGTGCCCCACTGCACCAGCAGTGAAGTTTTCCGCGGGATCATCGGGGACAGGGCAACCGCCGTGTTCAACGGCCGTATACACATCCACCGGGACGCCCAGAAGACCAGGGCCGAACTCAGCAACCGCAACCTGCTGACCAGTACCCAGGCGGAGGTCAATACCAAGCCTGAGCTTGAAATCTATGCCGACGATGTGCAGTGTGCCCACGGCGCGACAGTCGCCCAGCTGGACGAGACGAGCCTGCACTACCTGCGCACCCGGGGGGTGGCCCGGGCCGACGCCCAGGTCATGCTCAGCTTCGGGTTTATCAACGAGGTGATCGATACTGTGCGTTACGAGCCCCTGCGCGAGTTTCTGCGGGACTTGCTGAGCCGGCGCTTCGCCCGCGACTCGGCCCTGGTGGGAGACGTCGCATGAGTGCCCGGGCCGCGAACGCCGCAGCTGTATTCGACGCCGACAGGGTGCGCCGGGATTTCCCTATTCTGGACCAGCAGGTCAACGGGCATCCGCTGGTCTATCTCGATAACGCCGCGACTACCCAGAAACCCGAGTGTGTGATCGAGGCGATCAGTAACTACTACCGGCGTGACAATGCCAACGTTCACCGCGGTGTCCACACCCTCAGTGACCGTGCTACCCACGCCTTTGAACAGGCCCGGCAGACCGTGGCGCACTTTCTCGCCAGCCCCCGGGTAGAGGAGGTGATCTGGACCAGCGGCACCACGGCTGGCATCAACCTGGTGGCTCACAGCTGGGGGCGCAGCACCCTGCAGCCCGGCGACCGGGTGCTGGTATCCTGGCTGGAACACCACTCCAATATCGTGCCCTGGCAACTGGTGGCAGCAGCGACCGGCGCGGAGGTGGTGCCAATTCCTGTCAGCGACGCCGGGGAGATAGACCTGCAGGCGCTCGCCGACCTGCTCGATGCGCGGGTGAAAATGGTGGCGGTCAACCACGTATCCAATGCACTGGGTACCATCAATCCGGTGCGAGAGATCGTCCGTCTGGCCAGGACTGTCGATGCCCTGGTGCTGGTGGATGGTGCCCAGTCTGTCGCCCACTGGCCGGTGGACGTGCAGGCACTGGGCTGCGATTTCTTCGTCATGTCCGGGCACAAGCTGTTCGGGCCCACGGGGGTGGGTGTGCTGTGGGGGCGGGAGTCCCTGCTGGAAACCATGCCGCCCTTTATGGGCGGTGGTGAGATGATTGAGCGTGTGGCATTCCCTGCCACCACGTTCAATGTCCCGCCCTTTAAATTTGAGGCCGGCACCCCCAATATTGCCGGGGCGATTGGCCTGGCCGCCGCTATCGACTATCTCGGCACTATCGACCGCCAGGCCGCGATGGAGCACGAGACGGCGCTGCTGGCGCGCACCCTGGAACTGGCGGAGGGAGTGGACGGCCTCAGGCGCGTCGGCACGTCGGCCCACGCAGCCGGCATTTTCAGCTTCCTGCTGGAGGGTACCCACCCGTCCGATGTGGGCATGTTGCTGGACCAGCAGGGTATAGCCGTGAGGACAGGGCACCACTGTGCCCAGCCCCTGATGGAGCGACTGGGGATTCCCGGGACAGTGCGGGCGTCCTACTCGATTTACAATACACAGGATGATGTCTCTCGCCTGTTCGAGGGCATCCACAAGGCAAAGCGCCTGTTTGCCTAGAGGCCTGTTTGCCAGGAGGAAAGAGTCATGAGTGTTGAAACCTTTGACGTAAAGAGCGAGCTGGTGACAGTCACACCGGCTGCCGCCGAGCATTTTCGCGCCAGCCTGGCGGGTAAAGGCTGTCGCGGTATCCGCATCAGCGTGCGCGAAAGCGGCTGTACCGGGTTCAAGTACGTGATGGACGAGGTCGAGTCCCAGGGCAGCGAGGGGGATGTGGCAGTCGACCTTGCCAACGGTGTAACGCTTTTCCTGGAGCCCGCGGCCCTCGCATTTTTGCGCGGCACCCAAATCGATTACACCCGCGAAGGTGTCAATCGCACCCTGAAATTCAACAACCCGAACGTGACCGCCGAGTGCGGCTGCGGCGAAAGCTTCAGCGTGGAGTGACAGCGTGAGCGCCCAGGAACGAACGATTCTCACCACCCGCCGGGATTGCCCCGGGCGGCTGGTCCCGGTGGGTGACCCGGTAATGATCCCGGCCAACTCTTTCGTGACCCTGACCCAGGCGCTGGGCGGTAATTACACGGTGGTCCACAACGGCAATATGATCCGGGTCGATGGCACCGACGCCGACGCCCTGGGGTTCGAGCCGCTTCACCTGGATTTCCCCGCCCCGCCGGACGGGCAGATCGACGAGTCCCAGGTCTGGGAGGCGCTCCATACCGTCTATGACCCGGAGATTCCCGTCGACCTGGTGAACCTGGGCCTCATATACAGCGTCAAGGTGGACCAGGCCGCCGCCCGGGTCGATATTCGCATGACGCTCACCGCGCCCGGTTGCGGCATGGGGCCGGTGCTGGTGGGCGATGTGGAATACCGCGTGGCCCAGGTGCCCAATGTACGCAAGGTTGCAGTCGAGCTCGTCTTCGACCCGCCCTGGCAGCGGGAGATGATGTCGGAGGAAGCGCAGCTCGAAACCGGCATGTTTTACTAGGACTCACCAGGACCCCTGCCCAATGCCCCGGACCGCAACTGGCGACAATCCCTTCGGCAATACAATCTCCAGCGAGGATATACTCGATACCCTGGGGTTCTTTGACAGCTGGGAAGACCGCTATAAGTACATTATCGATCTCGGCAAGGACCTGCCGCCGATGCCGGACTCCCTGCATACCGAGGACCGCCTGGTGCGCGGCTGCCAGAGCCAGGTGTGGATAGACACCCGCCTGGAGGATGGCCGCCTGCAACTGTCCGTCGACAGCGACGCGTTCATCGTGAAGGGGCTGCTGGGCCTGGTACTGGCGGCCTACAACAACAAAACCCCACGGGACATTATCGAGTTCGATATCGACGCCTACTTTGAGCAACTCGATCTCCTGCGCCACCTGTCGCCCAGTCGCGGCAACGGCCTGCGCGCCATGGTGAAGCGGGTGCAGGAGATCGCTCGCGAGGCGGCCTGAGTCCGCGTCGCCGGGGGTGGCAAAACGTCCCGACCGGGCTATCATCGGCTTAACGCACAGCGACAAACGCCTGCGCGACTGACCGGGATATCAATCATGGCAAATCTGGATCGACGTACTTTCATGCAAAGGGCCGGCGCACTGTCCGTGCTGGCCTGCCTGCCACCGGCGCTGCTCGCCCAGATCGTCAGCCGAACAGCACCCCAGAGCCCTTTCGATGCCAGCTCTACGGCGGAGCAGGTCACCGAGGGGCTGGACCTCGCAGGCAAGACCTACGCCATTACCGGCGCCAATTCCGGCCTGGGCTTCGAGACCATGCGGGTGCTGGCGCTGCGCGGCGCCCATGTCATCGGTATCGCCCGTACGATGGAAAAAGCGGAACAGGCCTGCGCCAGCGTCAAGGGGCAGACCACGCCGGCGTTCCTGGACCTGGGCGATTTCGAATCGGTGGTCAACTGCGCCAGTATGATCCGGGCCATGGAGATTCCCCTGGATGGACTGGTGTGCAATGCCGGGATCATGGCCCTGCCGGAGCGGGAGCTGGCCTATGGCATGGAGAAGCAGTTCGTGGTCAATCACCTGGGCCACTTTATCCTGATAAACCAGTTGATGGAGACGGTCATGTCCGCACCCGAGGGGCGTTTTGTCATTCTCAGCAGCAGGGCGCACCAGCGGGCACCGGAGGACGGGATCCAGTTCGACGACCTGGCCTTCGAGCACCAGGAATACGGCGGCTGGACTGCCTACGGCCATTCGAAACTCGCGAACGCCCTGTGTTCCCTGGAACTGGCGCGACGGCTGTCAGGCACCAGCACCACCAGCAACAGCGTTCATCCCGGCGTCATCAATACCAATCTCGGGCGGCACATGCCCTGGTATATGCGCTGGGCCGGCACGCTGGTGGGCTGGACGTTCATGAAAAGCATAGAGGAGGGCGCCGCCACCCAGACCTATGTGGCAACCAGTCCGGGCCTGGAGGGGGTGAACGGCTACTACTTTGTCGATTGCAATCCGGACCCTGGCGGGACCCCGCATATGCAGGACGAGGTGATGGCCCGCCGCCTGTGGCTGCTGTCGGAGGAGCTCACCCGCGACTATCTGCCGGCTGCGGCAATCACTCCCGCATGACCGCGGCCAGTCGATCCGGATGGCGCCAGCGGCCCCCCAGCAGGCGCCAGGCGTAGGCCGAGGCGAGGCTCAGGATCATGCCGACGAGTATCCACCAGGACACCAAAGGATCCAGCTGAAGCACCAGGACCACGTAGTACTGGGCGACCACCATCAGCACGTGGAGGGTGATCGAGGTCATCATCACCCAGCGGGTATCACCCGCGCCGCGCAAGGTGCCCCCCGCCACCATGA
This sequence comes from Halieaceae bacterium, assembly GCA_036350855.1. Classification (GTDB taxonomy): domain Bacteria; phylum Pseudomonadota; class Gammaproteobacteria; order Pseudomonadales; family Halieaceae; genus JARRPM01. The sequence continues at coordinate 354 of JAZBNW010000275.1, read as the reverse complement.
TCACGGCATCCGCCAGCATGTAGGTGCACAGCCCGATCATCATCTGGCCGGCCAGCTCGGCGATGGCATCGAACTCTGTCCCGGGCGTGCGGAACACGTTCACCAGGGTCATGCGAAACAGCAGGAACACCACCACGAGTATGCCGGCGTAACCCAGCGACAGGATAAAACCGGATGAGATCACCTGGTTTGCCCGCCCCATGTCGCCCATGCCGACGAAACGGCCAATCAGGCTCATCACCGAGATATGCAAGCCGATCAGCGGCACGAACGAGAGCATATCCCAGTTGAATACGATGGCCATGGCGGCGCCTGCCACCACACCGTAGGACTGGAACATCAGCAGGAACAGGT
>JAZBNW010000274.1:0-7467 GCA_036350855.1 Halieaceae bacterium | reverse complement strand
GATGAATATCACCCTGTCGACCTACGACCAGAACGTGGACTTCGGCATCATCGCCTGCCGCCGGTCGATGCCCCAGGTACAGCGGGTGATCGATTACATGGAAGATGCGCTGGTGGAACTGGAGGACGCGGCCGGACTGGCTACACCGGTGAAAAAAGCCAAACCCAGGCGCAAGGTCAAAGCAAAGGCGAGATCCAGGGCAAAATCCCCACCCGGAGTAAAGGCCAAAGCCTCGGCTAAAGCCCAGGCCAAATCCAGAACCAGGCCGAAGTCGGCTGCCGCAAACGCATCAAAAGGACGCTAGCGGAAGTACGGGCGGTGCGTTCCGTTTAAAGTGATGAGTATTGTAGTAGTCACCTGATCCCCCGATAGAATCACAGGGTGGGCGTCCTGGCTGGCACACTAATTGCTGCAGGTTTCTTGTACCGGGAGATGCACCCGGTCATACACGACTGAGCAAGGAGGATGCTATGGCTTTTCAATTGCCCGAACTACCCTACCCAAGGGATTCTCTCGCGCCCCACATCTCGAAGGAGACCGTGGACTATCACTATGGCCAACACCACATGAGTTATGTCAAGAAACTCAATGGCCTGCTATCGGAAGGCCAGCACGAGGGAAAGTCGCTGGAAGATATAATCCGGACGGCCGACGGCGGACTGTTCAACAACGCCGCCCAGGTGTGGAACCACACCTTCTACTGGAATTGCCTGAGCCCCGAGGGCGGCGGCGCTGCAAACGGCCCCATAGCCTCCGCCATCAAGGAGTCCTTTGGTTCATTCGACGACTTCCAGGCGTCTTTCACCAGCTCCGCAGCGGGAAACTTCGGCTCCGGCTGGACATGGCTGGTGAGAGCCGCCGATGGCAGCCTGGCCATTCTCAATACCAGCAATGCCGACACCCCGCTCACTGATCCGGCGCTCGAGCCCTTACTGACGGTCGACGTATGGGAGCACGCCTACTACATCGACTATCGCAATGCACGACCGAAGTATCTGCAAGCCTTCTGGGCATTGGTGAACTGGGAGTTCGTAAACGGCAATTATTCCCGAGCGGGGTCCTGATCACCTCGCCCGGCGTGACACTGGGAGACAGAACATGAGCACAAATAGCGGGATTCTCGCTCTCATCATACTGGCCCTGGATATCTGGGCAGTCATGAAAATTGTTTCAAGCAGTGCGACGACCGGCAAAAAGGCCCTGTGGATCTTGCTGATTCTCGTTTTGCCCATCATCGGACTGGTCATCTGGGCCCTGGCCGGGCCCAGTAGCGGCTCGCCAGGGCCGAACTACCAGAAGCCCTGATTTGGCGCGCGCGAAACATCCCGGGCAGAAAGCAGGACTTGTAAGGCAGCGGCGTGCCAGTTTGAGTAAGGAGTAAAACGTCCATGTCGGACTTTCGCCCCAAAAAGTTCAGTCCCTCTTACTCGGATATCGCCTGGTGGCTGATTCCGCTGGCGGTGTTTGTCGGGCTGGCCCTTCTCTGGTTTGGAAATGCCGATGAGAGTCCCGGAGAGCCGGTGGTACTTGCATGGCCATCACCCGACACGGAGCTGGTGGCCACGGGTCTCTCATCCTCGTCTGCAGCCGCCACTGCGAACGAGCACGCCAGTTTCATCCCACCGACTGGTCTGCTGCACCAGAGAGTGCTGGAAAACCTCCGTCGCTTCCAGACCGAATTCAGGCAAATGGCACCGGGGGCAAGCGTTTCCGCAGCGCCCGGCTCGTTAAACCGCGACCTGGTGGCGAAAGCCCTGAAGGACCTGTTCGCCAGCACAGGTCTGACCGCTACCGCGAATGTCGCTGTGAATAGCCCGGTACCTGAAACCGCGCTGGCGGACATTCTGCTCTACACCCGGAAAGAAAACCGGGAGATCGTACACCGGCTCATAGCCGCAATATACCCCTACCTCAGCGGCAAAATACTGCTGGTCTTCGACGAACGATTTACCCTGGACCGGCTGCATCTGGTCATCCAGGGCACACCCCGGTTCAATTCTGACGGTTCAGTGGCATTTACCGGCAGGACCGCCGCGCCTGCACAGACTGATGGCGTAACACCGGATCTATCGCAGGCGCAATCTGTCCCTCTTCCGGAGCTGGCATGGATGGAGAACTGACAGTTTACTATCAACTGGCGTCCGCGCTGGTGATTGGCCTGCTTATAGGGACGGAGCGCGGGTGGAAAAAGCGTGGCAGCACGAAGGGAAAACGCGTGGCCGGGGTACGCACTTATGGCTTGATCGGCCTGACGGGCGGCGTCACCGGCCTGCTGGGTGAGCCCGGCGATGGCGTATTCATGGGGCTGTCTTTCGTCGCGCTGTCAATTGTGCTCGCATCAGCCTACGTGACCAATCTCATCCGGGATGATGGTGACGCCGGGATCACCAGCCTGGTGGCGGGACTGCTCACCTTCGTTCTGGGTGCGCTGGCGGCCAGAGGTGAAGTCGCGGCCGCGGCGGCGGGCGCAGTCGTGACCACGCTGCTACTCGACTACAAGCCGGTCATGCATGAGTGGCTTCACAAGCTCGAGGGAAGGGAGCTTAGCGCAGGGATAAAGCTTTTACTCATTTCCGTGGTATTGCTGCCAGTACTGCCCAATCGCGGATTCGGGCCATGGCAGGTGCTCAATCCCTTTGCGATCTGGTGGATGGTGGTACTGATCGCCGCTATATCCTTTGCGGGATACTTTGCACTCAAAGTGGCCGGCGCACAGCGAGGTACGGTGTACACCAGTATTTTTGGCGGCCTGGCCTCATCCACCGCGCTGACCCTGCATTTTTCGCGTCTTGCGCGCGACAACGCCAGGCTGGCGCCGGTGCTGGGAACCGGGATACTGCTGGCCTGCTTCACCATGGTGCCGCGTATTCTGGTACTGACAGCCGTGCTGAACCGCGAGCTGTTGCCCCAGATGATCGTGCCCGCACTCGCCATGGCCCTGACCCTGCTCTTGCCTGCGCTGTGGCAGCTCAGAGCCCGGACTCAAAGTGCCGGGGCGGAAGATTCACCGCTGAGACATCCTCTGGAACTCGGTACGGCGCTGGGTTTCGGGGCGCTGCTGGCGATCATAATGGTATTGGCCAAGGCATTACAGCTGCAGTTCGGCGACGCCGGCATCCACGCATTGGCCGCGATATCCGGCATCACGGATGTCGATGCGATCACACTGTCGGTCGCCAGGATGAGCAAGGCAGACCTGGCGCCACACAGTGCGGTTGTCGCCATTCTGATCGCCGCTGCTGCCAACAACCTCGCCAAGGCAGTTCTCGCGGTGGCTATCGCCGGGCGAGGCCTGGTGATCCGTGTGGGCCTGCCCCTCGCCGGCAGCGCGCTGGCGGCGCTCGTGGTCGTCTGGTAACTGACCCCTTACGCAAATTTTTGAAGAATGTGTACGCGCTCACTTGCCATAACGCAGCGGAATCGCGGCCTCAGGCGCGAGAACCCGGAAAGTGAAGCTTTCCTGGATATATAACCTGACCCGTTTTGCACTGTGGTCGAGATAACCGACGGAAAAATCCTGACCCACGGTCAGCACGAAGTCCCCGCCACGCAGACTCAGCAGGAACGCGCCGTCGACTGCCGGTGCCCACACAATGGGCCCGCTGAGCAGGCGCCTGACATGCTCGATCACCGGGTACCCGGCGTCGCGGGTTTGGGTCAGCCCCGTGTAGCAACGCGGACCGAGTGCGATTGCATACGGGCCGTCCACACTCGCTTCGCGCAGCCGGTTGAGGGCATCGGCCACCACGTCCGGATAGCGTTCATAATTGGCTGTCAGCGGCAGGATCTGCTTTTCGGCGGACTCGAAAATCCCCTGGATTCCGGCACTTTTCAAGCCATAAAACACTGCCCTGTCTTCTACCAGAGCCATCTCACGCGCGGCGGCGGTCACGGCCTGCAAATCGGGGTCCGCCGCGCCCCTGTCGATGGCCTCGATCTCGCTGCGCTCGAGTTCAAAGGGGATGCGCATTTCCACCAGTGGTTGTACCGTTCGCAATCGGGCCTCTGCTCCCGACCCCGGTGGGGCCTTCAGCGCCGTCGAGCGCCCCTGGTCAACCGATGACATATGCCAGCCGTGAGGCCCGTCGAAGTCCACCAACTGGCGTGCTGCCAGGGAGCGCTTGAGCGCCTGGCTGGCCTCGGACTCGATTTCCTTCCACGCGGCCCCGGGGACCGGCGCCAGTTCCCGAAATAAACTGTCCATATCTACTCTCCCGGCTTGCGCAGGCTGCCGATGCGCAGTGACTCAGCGCCGGCTCCCGCAGTTCCCGTCTCGGCTTCTTCCTGTTCGGCCACATCGCCTGTCGAAAAAAGGTAAGATTTCAACTGCTCCTCGAAGCAAGGATCGCGCCGTCGCAGCCACTCCAGAAGCATCGCCGCATGTTCTTTCTCTTCATCGCGATTGTGCGCCAGTATCAATTTCAGCTCATCGTTCGTGGACGCATCGATGCGCTGTTGATACCAATCCACCGCCTCGAGTTCTTCCATCAGGGAGGCGATCGCCTGGTGTAGCTGGTGGGTCTCCCGACTCAGGCTGTCATGGGCTTCGTGATAGCGGTCGCTCGCCATTGGGTAAAACTCCTTTGCGGTATGGAGGTCAGGATTGCAGATTTCAGTCTGCTTGACTCGTTGATCGAAAATGCAAAGTTCGTGCCGTTTCGGATTAGCGACTGACCTCGCCTGTCCGCCGCGTGCGGATGACAGCCGTTTCGCGCGATTTATTGGCAGGAATTACAAAGGAACGGGTAAAAACTACACGCAGGACGCCGAGCCCGGACCGAACCCGCCGGAACTGTAAAAAGCTGCGTTTCCAAGCCCCCCCGGGGTGTATCAGTCCGCGCCGGCCTTCGTGAGTTTCTGCAGATGCTTCCTGACAAGTTCGAGATACCTTGGCGTATGGCCCACGTCCTGGAAGACGGGGTCGCCCTCCTCGTCCCGCGCGATAATCTCATCGCCCTCGATGTAGGGAAAGCTCGCCGCCACCTGGTCAAGCGCCATAGCCAGTAACTCACTCACCAGTTGTTCCCGGGTGCGTGGGGGAAACATTTCTGCCAGTGCATCCAGACGCGCAACGCTCTCCAGTGGCAGGTGAACGCGGCAGGCTTCCGGGTCGAGTTCGCCCGCGGCCTCGGTTTCCCATTTCTCGATCAGATCGGTTGCGCGCATCAGGTGCTGCTCCTGTAGGTAATATTCAAAATAGTAGCAGTGGTTCGCCCGCCCCCGGCATATTTAGTGCAATAATTCCTGAATCGTTCGCCTGCTAACTCAGGAATGCAGGGATATGTCGTCACATCAGCTACCCTCTCTCCAGCACCAGAATGATGACACTGGCTATGTAAATCAGCAGCACCAGGGAGCTTTCGAAACCAATATTGGCGATCCCGCGTTTCTCCCTGACCAGCATGCCCATGATGAGCACCGCGGTCATCAACACGGCAATCGCCAACCAGAATAGCAGCAGCCCGTCCCCCGCGTGGTAGATGGAGCCAGGCCGGTAGGCGATATCCGCAAATGCCGCAAACAGCGTATCGTAGGCGTTGCCGCCGATGATGCCGCTGAAGGCCAGGGTCACCGCGCCACGCCGGACCGCCGCGACCGTGGTAACGAGTTCAGGCAGTGAGGTGGCCAGAGAGGTAAACAACATTCCGACGATCAACGCACTGACGCCGGTTCTTTCCACCAGGGCGCCGGCCACCCGCTGCAACAGCCAGCCGGTGACCCCGAGAATCAGGGCAAGAATCAGGAACGAGACCAGCAAACGGCTCAGGTTCATGCCCTCGTTTTGTTCCTCGGGGATGTCTTCACGTGTTTCGCTTGTTAGTTTTGGACGCCACATGGGCGCACGCCTGGCGCGGTAGGTCAGGTGGATGCCATAGCCGTAACCGGCCAGGAGGATAAGCGTTGCGGGGTGGACACCCAGCACGGTGATGTCAGGGGAATAGCTGGCGCTCAACAGAATCGCCAGAAGGCAAATCAGCAGTGCCCCCTGCAGGATATTTTCCGCCGAGGCCGCTGCATGTTCCAGGTTTACCCGGCGGTAGCTCAGGTCAGCAACGGTGAGAAAAACCGTCTGCACAGCAATGCCGCCATAGGCATTGCTCAGCGCGAGGTCGGCCTGCCCCTCCAGCGCTGCCGTAACGGAGAGCACACTGCCCGACAGCGAGGTTACCGCCCCCAACAAGACGGCACCAGTGAGGGCTTCGCCAAACCCGGCCCGATCGGCCAGCGCGTCCACCACAGCGGCGAGACGGGTACCGCAAACGCCGATAACAGTGGCGCACAGCAGGAATATCGCCAATAGATATTCGATAGTCACCGCTGTCCCCGCGTTGTCGTTTCAACCACGAGTGATCGCGCGTGGCGTTCGTTCGGCTTCAGCTTCGCATAGGGAAATTTCAGGGACACGACAGTACATGCTGCAATAAGGGTGCCATCCGGCCCAACGCCGCGATACCCAGGAGCCAGGGGACAGACAAAGCTGATCTTTGTCCTCCGCTGAGTAACGGTAATTAGAACGCGCGGCGAGTGAGGTCATTTGAATGCCGTATTTCATTGGCACACAAATTGCTGGACATTGGTCTACAAACGTAGGCAATGCATGGCTCTTTGAGCGGTCAACCCGTTGAGCTGCAGGCCTATGTAAACAACAGGGAGGATCCAGATTATGAACAGAACACAACTGACCGGATTGGCAGCTGTATTCGCCTTAAACGTCGGTACGGCTCTCGCGGTTGATCCCTACAGCAAACCTGACGACAGCTGGATAAGCATTGGCGGTACGGTGGTTGAAGCCAAAGATGACAGTTTTATGCTGGACTATGGCGAAAACCTGATTACGGTCGAGGTGGATGACTGGGACAGTTATCCCGAGGCCTCGGCACTCATGGATGGTGACAGGGTGACTGTATACGGTAAAGTCGATGATGACATGTTCGAAAAGGCCAGCATCGAAGCGGGCTCAATTTTTGTTCACGGACTCAATACGTACATCTACGCCAGCAGCGTGGATGAAGAGGGTGATACCAGCAGTTTCTATCCCTATTACTGGAACACCACGGCAATTCCCTTCGATAACCAGGTAACCGTGCGCGGGACGGTGACCAGCGTCAATCCGCAAGAGCGGGAGTTCAAGGTCAATCGCGGCACGCGGGAACTGACTGTCGAGACTGGCAGTATGTATTATAACCCGTTGGACAAACTCGGATTCCAGCGTATCGAGAAAGGCGACATCGTGAGTGTGACCGGGAAAATAGACCACGATTTCTTCGGTCGCCGGCACCTGGAGGCCGATCAGGTGACCACGATCCTGGATGCGTCGAAGAGCAGTTGACCGCGCAACTCAAGGCAACTCAAGGGGTCAGAGTCCTTGAAAGATCATTGTTCAAAGGATCAAGGACTCTGACCCCTTGAGTTGCCTTGAGCTGCGTTGAGTTGCGCGATCAACTGCTCTTCGACGCATCCAGGATC
>JAZBNW010000273.1:0-2767 GCA_036350855.1 Halieaceae bacterium | reverse complement strand
TTGTTTAATGAAATCCGGAAAGATCGCAATGAACGCACCCACACGCTTCGATGAGAAACACCAGATAGCTGCCAGGATGCTGGCTGAGATACAGGTTCTGCAGGAGAATTTTCGCCAGCGGGTGAGGGCGACCCGCGAGGCGCGGCGGCTGCCGCAGGAGAGCGTGAGGGAGTTACAGGATGCGGGCTTTTTCCTGGCCCTGCAGCCTCGTCACTTTGGCGGGTACGAACTCGATCCCCAGGACTTCTTCCGCATGCAGTGTGCGATCGCCGAGGGTTGCATGTCCACCGCCTGGGCCGGTGGCATCATCGCGGTGCACGCCTTCCAGCTCGCCCTGATGGACGAGCGGGCGCAGCAGGACGTGTGGGGAGACGACATCCATACCCGGGTGTCCTCATCGTATGCCCCGCTGGGCAAGGTGACGCCTGTGGACGGGGGCTTCCGCTTGAGCGGTCGCTGGGGCTGGAGCTCGGGCAGCGATCATTGCAGCTGGGTGTTGCTGGGCGCCATCGTGCCACAGGAGGGTTATCGCACCTTCCTGGTACCGCGCTCAGACTACGTCATCGAGGACACCTGGTACTCCATGGGCCTGCAGGGCACTGGTTCGAACGACATCGTGGTGGCAGATGCTTTTGTGCCGGACTATCGCACGCACAAGCAGATGGACGGATTTACCGGCAATAACCCCGGCATCGCCCTGAACAAGGCCCCGCTCTACCGGCTGCCCTGGGCCCAGACCTTCGTTCGGGTCGTATCCACCCCTGCAATCGGCGCCGCCCGTGAGGGCCTTCGTCTCTACAAGGAAGCGGTGAAGCGCAAAGCCAGCGGCGATGTCACCAAACTGGCGGGGGATGTTGGTACCCTTGAGCGCATCGCCTTTGCCAGCAATGAAATCGACGCGATGGAGACGCTGTTGTACCGCAACTTCGACAATATGATGGCGGCCGCCGAGGCGGGAGAGTCGATCGGCATCGAGGACCGGGCGCTGTACAGGTACCAGGCATCGCTTGTCATCGACAAATCCATCGCTGTCATCGACACCCTGTTCTCTTCGGCCGGTGGGGCATCGGTGTTCTCAGGCAGTGAAATACAGCAGCGTTTTCTCGATATCCATACCGCCCGGGCCCACGTGGCGAACAACCCGACGTCGTTTGCGCGCAACCTGGGCGGCCTCGGGCTCGGGGCGCCGAACCAGGATTACTTCATCTGATGGTATGGACGGGGAGCAGCCTTGCTGCGATGGCCATGGCCTGACCGCTCAGTGGCAGTCACTACGAGGCTGTGCGGCGCCCAACTCATCTGCCCGCGACACGCACTACCACCTTTCCCTCAACCTTGCCGGCGGCGATGTGCTGGATGGCCTCCAGCGCATTGTCGAAGTCGAAGACCTGGATATTGGATGCTTTCAGCTCCTGCTTCTGCCAGTGGCCGATGAGGTCGCGGTGGGCCTCCAGCAGCAGGGCGGGTGGAAAGCCGACAGGCATGGCGCCGACCAGTGAGATGTTCTTCGGCAGGGTTTCCGGCAAGGCGATTGTTGGCCACTCCCCGCTGGCGTAGCCGATGACCACGAAGCGTCCCTCGAAGGCGGTGGCCTTGAAGGCGGCCCTGCCGGCCCTGCCCCCGACGGGGTCATAGACCACGCTTGCGCCCTTGTTGTCGGTCAGCTCCAGGGTTCTTGCGGTGATGTCCTCGGAGCGGTGGTCAATGACCGCATCCGCTCCGAGGCCCCTGCAAAATTCCGCCTTCTGCGGGCCGCCGGCAACCGCAATGACCCGTGCACCCCTGGCCCTGGCCAGCTGCACTGCGGCGCAGCCCGAGCTGCCGGATGCACCCAGCACCAGCACGGTGTCGTCGGCGCGTAGTTGCGCGCGGCGCACCAGGCCTATCCAGGCCGTCAGGTAGGGAATGAAAAACCCCGCGGCTTCCTCCCCCGCCATGTCATCCGGAATCGGGAACGCTGCCTGGGCATGCATCAGGCAGGCGTCGGCGAGGCCGCCCCGCTGTGCCTGGAACAGGGTGGGACCCAGCACCCGGGTGCCCAGCAGCGCAGGGTCTGCGCCCTCGCCCAGGGCGATGACCTTCCCCGCCGCCTCCTGGGAGGGCGTGAAGGGCAGTGGTGGGGTCAGGGGGTAGTTGTCGGCACACATGAAGACATCCGGCAGGCCCAGTCCCGCGGCCTCGACCTGCACCTTGACCTGCCCCGGCCCGGGTTCGAAATCCGCGGCGTTCTCCTCGAGCTTCAATACCCGGGCGGGATCGCCGAACTCGTAAACCTTCCATGCGCGCATCTGATCACCCTTATGTGCCTGTCTGAATTGAGGTAAGGAGCCTGTCAGCCAAGCTGGAGTTTCAACTCCTCACCGGCAAATTTGATGGTGTCACCACCGAGCATTTTCCGGCGTTTCCGGGTTTCCACCTCGCCGTTGACCAGCACCAGGCCTTGCGCAATCGCGGTCTTGGCCTCTGCGCCGCTGTCGACAAGACCCTCGAACTTGAGAATCTTGTAGAGCTCTACCGGCTCCCTGTTAATTGTGACTGTTCTCATCGATACTCCGGAAAATGCACTGATCAGCGCCTGGTTTTCCAGTGTAGCCCGGTAAGGCCGGATCGGCACGTGCTTAACGTCGCTCACCCCGGATGTTGCTGTGTGCGCGCAGGATATCTGCAATACTGGGATGCCCGTGCCACGCCGCCGGCCCACTTTACAGGGCCGCCGGCCCATCTGCTGCCGACAACCGGATGCGGGCAAACGAGAATACGGGAGAGA
>JAZBNW010000272.1:0-3034 GCA_036350855.1 Halieaceae bacterium | reverse complement strand
TGCCAGAGCGATATCCTCGCTCTGGCCCGTGGTTCTGACAAAGGCCGCGTCATTGCGGGCTTTCTCGAGGGCCTCTTCCCCCTCCAGCGCTCTGTTGGTAAGCGAGTAGCTGATTACCTGGGTCTTGTTTACGTCCACCGGCTCCAGAATCAGCATGGTGGTGTGATGTGACAGCACCGCGATCGTCACGTTGGGAAACAGGTGATAAACATAGGTCAACAGTCCATCGACCTCGCGTTGATCGGGAGCAATCTCGGCTAACTTTATAATGCGCTGGAAGGGAAAGGTGATACGGGAATTTCTCCCCACCGTCTCCACCAGGTTAAGGTTATCGAAGCCAAACGGGTAAAATGTCTCCCTGTGTGCCGGCTTGATGTGGTAGCCCTCAAGGAAGCTTTCGAGAAACACTTTCCAGTTCACGTCGAGGGTATACTCACTGCTGTTGAACAATTGCTGATTTTCACTGAAAAATTCCGGCAGTTCATCCAGGTTTCCGCATATCTCTTGCGCCTGTTGGCTTACGAAAATCACTCCGGCCCTTTCCTGTACCCGCACGGCGCTCAGCCCGTGCTGCGTTTTGTCCAGGCCGGGAAAACCCGCCTCGTGTGGCACGTGTTGCAATGCGCCATCCAGTCGATAGGTCCAGCCGTGATAACTACAGCGAAATGCCCTGGCGCAACCACTGTCCTGCGCCACCTGCGCACCGCGATGACGGCAGGCATTGCGAAAACCGCGAACGATACCATCCTCCCCGCGCACCACTACCAGCGGAATACCGGCGGCAGTCCTGGCCACGTATGACCCCGCTTCGGGCAATGCGGCGGCGGGGCAGAATGGGGTTGGGTAGCGGCGCAACACCGTCTGCATTTCGTCCTCGAACCGCACGGGACAGAGATAGTGTTGCACCGGCTCGCACCACAGGTCTTCGCCGGCGTCGGTGGTCTTGTTGGCGATATGGTGCAGCAAACGCTGCGCCACTTCCCGGTCACTCAAGAATGCGGCCATGGGGGAACTCCAACAGGTATGGCAAATTAGTGAATTGGCTTCAGTTTTATGTCGGGGGCATGTCTTGTCAAGAAATGAAGTGAACTCATTTTTAAAAACTTATACAGTACCGCCCATGGCTGTCATCCAGATCCCCTCCACGACCAAAGGCAAAGCCACTCGCGAGCGGCTGCTTGCGGTGGCGATGGAGCAGGCTATTGCTTCCCAGGGTCATGTGGAACTGGCCCGGGTCGCGCGGCAGGCCGGTGTCGTGCAGGGTGTCGTGCACCGCTACTTCGGTTCCAAGTCGGGCCTTATCAGTGCCCTGGTGGACGACTACTACGACCGGTTTCACAAACAGGTGCTGGAGCTGTACCTGAACGACGCCGGCGACTGGGCAGTTCACGAGCGACTGCGCCTGCGCATGGGCATACAATTCCACTATGAAGAGCCGCTCTCAGCCGTGCTGCACAGCACATTCGTGCGCGACCCCGTCGTGGCCCGCAAAGAGGCGCAGCGGATCGACGGCGTCATCGACCTGACGGCCAGGGGCATCATTCGCGCCCAGCGCCGCGGTGAACTGCCCAGGCATATCGATCCGGAACTTGCGGGCGCCGCCATGTTTGGCGCCATGCAGGCCGTGCTTTCCAGGGCCCTGAACCGGCTCAGGCGCCCCTCACCGGAAAAACTGGAAACCATCCTCTGGCAACAGGTAGCGGCCTCGGTAGGCCTTGAGATCTAAGACCCGTTCAAGGGGTCAGACTCCTTGAATAACGGTCGGTGGCAGTTTCAAGGACTCTGACCCCATGAAATTCAGTCAAGCTTTTGTGCCCACATGGCAAGCCGGTGTTTCATGGACAGCTGGGAAACCTGGTCCTGGGGCAGGGGCTGAATGATCTTGTCGTGTACCAGGAGTCGATAGATGTATTCGATCTTCTCAGTCGCCGAATCGGTGGGCTCGAATTCGACAACGCCTCTTTCCTCGCCGTATTTCATGCCCGCAGCAATGGCTTTTTTGACCAGCTCTTTTTCGTTTTTCAGTTTCTTCATGCCCGGGTGCTCTTTTCGACGATAAGTCGAGGTTAGCAACTTCTCGCACCGGATCATAGCAATGCCCGACAAGGCCGCGTCGCCGTCGGCGAGATTGCCCCTCGCTGGGGACGGTTGCGAGTGCCTGCGGACCCGTGGGCTGGCGGCACATCCGGGCAATGTGAAACCACTGTCACCATTGCTGTCACTGCCATCGCTGCAGGCAATTACCGCCGATGAAGCGAGCGATACCAGCAAGCCCGGTCCCGAGGGCCCCAGACAGGCGGGAGCGGCCAGAGTCAAGCGGAGTGAATCCCGGACCTTAAGGGCTATCACTGACCCGTGTTGCAGTACCCCCATCCGCATTGCGATATCGATACCCTTCCCTGACAACAGGCTGTTGATTTGCAGCAAAAACTGGCCTAGGATTTTCAAGGCGCAAATCCATGCAAATCAACGGCAGAGCTTGCCAGGCAAACCGCGCCCGACAAGCAGTTAACCTGCCCTATCGTTCAAAGGCGCCCTATAGCTAAACTGGCATGTACAGGGCTGCACACTGCGGTCCTTCGAAACTGAGAGAAGCACGGACCAACAAGGGAGTTCTGACCGTGGTAAAAATAGCAATCAATGGTTTTGGCCGCATTGGCCGACTGGTATTTCGCGCTGCCTGGGCGCGGGACGATATCGAGATCTGCCAGGTCAACGACCCGGGCGGCGATGCGCAAAACGCCGCCTACCTGCTCAACTTTGACTCAGTGCAGGGCACGTGGGGCAAGCGCGCGGAGGCGGACGGCGACGCCCTGGTCATCGATGGACGCCGGGTGCAATGGACCCGCGGCAAGGATTGTGCGAGCGCGGACTGGGGCAAGCACATCGATGTACTGCTTGAGTGCAGCGGCAAGTTCAAGACACTCGAGTTGCTGCAGCCCTACCTGGACGCCGGTATCGGGCACGTCATAGTCAGTGCGCCCGTGGCCGACCCCGAGATACCCAACGTCGTGGTGGGCGTGAATGACGCCGC
>JAZBNW010000271.1:0-2164 GCA_036350855.1 Halieaceae bacterium | reverse complement strand
TGCGCCAGCTTGCCAAACTGCAAACGCTCTACCCCGTCGCCCTGCTGGAAGAGACGCTGCATATCGCCGGCCTGTGCAATTTCAGCCTGGACGAACTGCGCTACGAATACCCCGAGGAAGTGGTGCCCGCCGGCTACACCGCCAGGCGCTACCTGCGCGAACTGGTGGCGCAGGGCAGCTCGGTGCGCTGGCCCCGGGGAGTGCCGGGGGACATACAACAGCGTATCGATACCGAGCTGGCCCTGATCGAGGAGCTGGACTACGAGTACTACTTCCTCACCGTGTACGACATCGTGCGCTTTGCACGCTCCCGCGACATCCTGTGCCAGGGCCGGGGCTCCGCCGCCAACTCGGTGGTGTGTTACTGCCTGTTCATCACCGAGGTGTCACCCGAGCAGATCTCCCTGCTGTTCGAGCGTTTTATCTCCCGCGAGCGGGACGAACCGCCGGATATCGACGTGGACTTCGAGCACGAGCGCCGGGAAGAGGTCATCCAGTACATTTACGACAAGTACAGCCGCAAGCGCGCCGCCCTGGCCGCCACCCTGATCACCTACCGCTCCCGCAGCGCGGTGCGGGATGTGGGCAAGGCGCTGGGGCTGGACCCGGTGTTCGTGGACGACCTGGCCAAGTCACTGGCCTGGTGGGATCGCACCGCCGACCTGGCCAAACGCTTCGAGGAGCACGGTGTGGCGCAGCACAGCCGGCAGGCACAGCTGTTCTACAACCTGGTGCAACAGATACTGGGCTTCCCCCGCCACCTGTCCCAGCACGTGGGAGGCTTCGTCATCACCCGCAACCCGATATCCACCCTGGTGCCGGTGGAGAACGCCAGCATGGCCGACCGCACCGTGATCCAGTGGGACAAGGAGGACATCGAGGCCCTGGGCCTGCTCAAGGTGGACATCCTGGCCCTGGGCATGCTGTCCGCTATCAGGAAGAGCCTGCAGATGGTGCACCGCTACTGCCCCGCCATCAGAACCGTGAGCGATATCCCGAAGGAGGACAGGGCCACCTACCGCATGCTGCAGGCCGCCGACACCGTGGGAGTTTTCCAGATCGAGTCCCGGGCCCAGATGTCCATGCTGCCCCGGCTCAGGCCCGAGCGCTTCTACGACCTGGTGATCGAGATCGCCATCGTGCGCCCCGGCCCCATCCAGGGCGATATGGTGCACCCCTACCTGCGGCGCAAGCAGGGGCTGGAGGAGGTCACCTACCCCAGCGAAGCAATCAAGGCGGTGCTGGAGCGCACCCTGGGGGTACCCATCTTCCAGGAGCAGGTGATCCGCCTGGCCATGGTCGCCGCGGGCTTCAGCGGCGGCGAGGCCGACCAGCTGCGCCGGGCCATCACCAACTGGGGCCGCGACAGCAAGCTGCTGACCTTCGAGCAGAAGCTCACGAAAGGGATGATCGAGCGCGGTTACGACGAGGACTTTGCCCGTCGCCTGTTCGAGCAGATCAAGGGTTTTGGCGGCTACGGCTTCCCCGAATCCCACTCCGCCAGCTTCGCCCTGCTGGCCTATGTCTCGGCCTGGCTCAAGCGGCATCACCCCGCCGCGTTTTTTGCGGGCCTGCTCAACAGCCAGCCCATGGGTTTTTACAGCCCCTCCCAGCTGATCCAGGACGCCCGCCGCCACGAGGTCACGGTGCTGCCTGTCGACGTCAACCACAGCGACTGGGACCACCAGCTGCTGGAGAGCCGCTCCAGCCTGCAGCCACAACCCCCCATCCGCCTGGGGCTGCGGCTGGTGAAGGGGCTCAGCCGGGAGGGCGCCCGGCGTGTGGTCGAGGCCCGGCAGCAGGGGCCCTTTCGCCAGGTCAGCAACCTGCGCCAGCGGACCCGGCTGGACAAGCGCGACATGGAGGCGCTGGCGGACGCCGACGCCCTGGCCTCCCTCAGCGGTCACCGCCACCAGTCCCAGTGGCAGATCATGGCGCTGGAACAGGCGCGGCCGCTGCTGCAGGACGAACAGCGCGAACCCGCCAGCTATTTCGACGACGGCGTACAGTTGCCTGCACCCGGCGTCGCGGAAGAAGTGCTGGCGGATTACCGCGCCACCGGCGTCAGCCTGCGCGCACACCCGATGAGCCTGTTGCGCGACCGCTATCCCTTCAACCGCTGCAAACGCTTTGCCGACCTGGCGACCATCGGCAACAACCGGTT
>JAZBNW010000270.1:0-4774 GCA_036350855.1 Halieaceae bacterium | reverse complement strand
GTTCACACATTCCCGAATATCGATCAGCCACCCTCCGCACTGTAGCGAACACGAAGATCATCCGTAAAATTGATTATATCTACCGTAGCGATCGCTATAATCTATATGTTTGTCAAAGTGCACCCAGTTTAGCCACCCAGCACATCACAGACCCATTGGCGTGGGGTGCCGAACCAGGCCCGGATAGCCCGTCTTCTCATTCTCCTAATCACAGCTGCGCTCACCGGGTGGCTGCGCCAGTACCGATTCCAGTAACAGCGGCTGGTCGGTCATGATGCCGTCCACACCGAGATCGATCATGCGCAGCATTTCCTCGCAGGTATTGATGGTCCACACCTGTATCGGCATGTTCACGGCGTGGGCGGCCGCAACCAGTGCATCGGTCACGATGGGTATGGGGTCGTCGCCGGGTATCTGGTCGCCAATCTGGCTGGCGTCCGGCGGAATCTGGGCGGCGATATGCTCGGGCATCTCGGGGAATTCGCCGGTAGATAAAAACAGGGTGAAAGCGGCCAGGCCCTGCCCTAACGGCATGGAAGTGGGTATGCAGGGTGCCACCGCCTTGAAGCCGGCGTTTACCGTGTCGTCGAAGGATGCCACGATGAGGTCCTTAAGGCGGCCATAGCTCAAAAGCAGGTCTGCCATCTGCTGCTCGTAGTCGCCCTGGCCGTCATCTTCCTTGAGCTCCACGTTGATCAACTTGTCGGGGAAGCGTGCCAGGGCCTCCTCCAGGGTCGGTATCCTGAAGTCGTCCGCGCTGTAGCCGGGGGGCGGCGCCTTGTCGCCGCTGGCGATGCCGCGAAAGGCGTAATCCTCTTCCGGCCTGTCACGCCGCGTGCCTTCGCCGGGGATGAACCAGTAAGCCGCGTCCAGTGCCTTCACCTCTGCCAGCGTCAGGTCCACGATCCGGCCCTCGCCGTTGGTGGTGCGGCCGACGCCGCTGGCGTCGTGCAGAATCACGAGATGATTGTCTTTCGTCTGGAAGACATCCATTTCCAGCACGTCTGCGCCCGCGATAGCGGCCTCGGAATAGGCATACAGGGTATTTTCCGGAAAGTCGGTTACACCGCCCCGGTGGGCGAAGTTGAGGGGGTCGGCGCCATTGACCAGCCAGGGATTGGGAACCTTGTCGAAGGGTGCGTCGCAGGCGGTGTCGTCGTTGGCTATGGTGCCGATAGCGGATTCGCTGGTGGCGGTGGCATTGCGGCTGCTGCTGAAGCGCAGGGTAAATGTCTCCCCCGGCTCCTCCTGCGCGTCACCGAGCAGTTCCACCTCGATATAGCCCTCCAGCTCGCCCGCAGGGATAGAGATGTCTCCGGCCGTATCGAGGTAATCTTCGCCGGCGGTCGCCGTGCCAGCGCTGGTCTCGTAGCTCACGTTGACGTCCCGGCCCTGGGGCTCGGTCAGGGTCACCCGAAAGCGCAGGATATTCATCTCACCCGGCGCACCCTCGGGAGCAGCCGTCGGTACCACCGTGAGGGACGAGGGGGTTACGGCCGGCCCGTTGGAACCATCGGAGCAGGCCTGCAACAGTGCCAGGGCCAGCAGTGCTGCCGTGATACGCGTGGAGGTCATGGAACTCTTATCCGTCTATTGCCAGACCCAGAGCATACATCAAAACGGCTGCGGGTAAGCGCGATACTGGCGAAGTGGCGCCTCGTCAGCGCCCGGTTGTCAGGCCAGCTTATGCAAGTCGAAAAGGGGCGGTTGCGAGTCGCCCCGCATGCAAAATCGCACTCTGACCCCAAAGTGATCTGGCTGTGCTACGCTTTCCTGCGATTGTCCGTCTATCGATACTCATAAAAAGGTGAACATTGTGCGCAAGGATATTGAATTCAAGACCGAAGACGGTGTAACCCTGAGGGGCTGGCTGTATTTACCTGAAGGCCAGACAGCCCCCGTGCCGACCGTTGTCATGACCCACGGCTACTCGGCAGTCAAGGAGGACTACCTGGACTGCTTTGCCGAGGTATTTGCCGAGGCGGGTCTGGGGGCACTGGTCTATGACAACCGGAATCTGGGCGCGAGCGATGGCGAGCCCCGGCAGGAAATCGATCCCTGGCAACAGATTCGCGACTATCGTGACGCCATCAGCTATGCGGCCAGCCTGGACAGTGTCGATGAAAATAAAATAGGCATCTGGGGCTCGAGTTACAGCGGCGCCCATGCCCTCGTGGTAGGCGCCATTGACCGGCGGGTGAAGTGCGTCACGTCGCAGGTGCCGCTGATCAGCGGGCACCGCAACGCGCGCCGGCTGATTCGCGCGGATGCCATCGCGGGGGTACAGGCCATGTTCAACGAGGACCGCAAGGCGCGCTTCGAAGGCAAGCCGCCGGCGATGATCGCCGTGGTATCGGATGATCCAAACGTGCCCTGCGCACTGCCCACACAGGACTCCTATGACTTCATGACCCAAACGGCGAAAAAACGCGCCCCCGCGTGGAAGAACGAAGTCACCCTGCGCTCCCTGGAAATGTTCCTGGAGTATGAGCCTGGCAGCTACATCGAGTACGTGAGCCCGACCCCGCTGCTCATGGTGGTGGCTCTCGCCGATCACCTGACGGTGGCAGACGAGGCACTCGCCGCCTATGAACGGGCGCTGCAGCCGAAAAAGCTCATGCTCCTGCAAGGCGGTCACTTTGAAGCGTACGTGGAGGACTTCGAGCGCGCGAGCAGTGCCGCGCGCGACTGGTTTCTCGAGCACCTCGCGGCCCAACCGGCGGCTTGAACCCGAGATCCGCTTGTCGCCCCCCACCGGCGCGACAGAACGGAGGCAGAATTCATGAGTGGAACAGTAACGGGCAGGGGAGAAGAAACCATGTTGGACGTCGTCATCATAGGCGCCGGTTTTTCAGGATTGCTGTGCGCGAGCTACCTGATGGAGGCCGGTTTCGACAATATCAGGCTGTTTGAAAAGGGCCCGTCAGTGGGCGGGGTCTGGAGCAGCGGCGGTGTGGGTGCATACCCGGGGGCGGCCTGCGACGTGCAGGCGTACACCTACCTGCCCTTCCTCGATCGGACGGGTTTCATCCCCTCGAAAAAGTACGTCAGCCAGGCTGAAATCTCGGCTTACGCGGAGATGCTGACGGATCACATTGGCGCTCGCGACAGGATCATCTTTTCCCGCAAAGTGACAGAGCTCCGCTACGACGAGGCACGAGGCGCCTGGCAGGTGAGCTCGGTTGATGCGGTGAGCGGCGCACCCATTGAGGTGGTCACCTGTCGCCACGTGGTCAATGCCAACGGGCCCTTGTCGAGCCCGCGTATGCCGGAGATAGGCGGGATGGGGCTGTTCCGTGGTGAAAGCTTCCACACCGCCAAATGGGACAGGGATGCGCAACTGGCCGGCAAGCGGGTGGGTGTCATCGGCACGGGCGCCTCCGCGGCGCAGGTGATCACCAGCATCGCCGATGAAGTGGCCACACTCACCGTCTTCCAACGGACCCCCACCTGGTGCGTGCGGCGGGACGACGAGCCCACCCCCCCGGAGATCGAGGCTAATTTCCGTGCAGGCGGGTACAGCGAGCAACTGCGTCACGTGGACTGGCAGGGAGGCACCCAGCCACAGGATGTGCCATTCACTTTCGAACAGTTGCAGGACGTGGAACAGAATGATGCGATCTGCGCCGAGCTGGCCGAGATGATTCGCAACGATGTCGACGACCCGGAACTGGCCAGACGGCTGACTCCGGACTACCCCTTTTTCTGCAAGCGCGCCCTGTTTATCGACGACTACTACACGACGTTCAACAAAGCCAACGTGACACTGGTGGATGATCCGGGCGGCGTGGTCGCGGTCGATGAGACCGGCGTGACCATCGCCCGGGGTGAGCATTTTGATCTCGATGTGATCATCTACGCCACCGGCTTCGACAACGGCCTGATCCCCTATCCTGTCCTGGGCCGGGGCGGTATCAGCCTGGCAGACAAGTTTGGCGCCAATGAGGCCAATCACTACCAGATGACCCGTCCGCGCACACTGTGGGGCATCCATGTCGACGACATGCCGAATTTCCATATGATGATCGGCCCCCAGTCCCTGAACCCGGTCACCAACGTCACCCTGCTGTGCGAGGAACAGGCCAGGTACATCGCCAACCTGCTCGGGGAGATGCGGACCGGGGGACATACGCAAGTCGAGCCGTCGAAAGCCGCGGTCGAACAGTGGGCAGACCTGTGCGAGTCAACGGCGGAGGGCAAGGTGTGGTTGCGATGCAACAACTGGTATCTGAAAACGACCAAGACCGACTCCGCCGCCGGCCGGGAGCGCTCCACGGGCATGTGGATGGACTCCTACGCCGAGTACCTGCAATACCTGCTGGGCGGCAAGGGGGGGACGCGGGAGCAGCTGCTGGAATTTTCCTGACCTGCTTCGCGGCAGGCGCAGGTAATCTATCGGCATCACCACGGAGGCGTCGGCACAGGATAGGGTCCGGGCCATGCTGTAAGGCCACGGCGCCAGTGGGGGTTTCTACGCCGGCCGCAAACCCCGGTGCCGGGTCGAGGCGTGACACTGCACTAGATATTGAACCAGGGAGAAATCATGAACTCCAGCGCCCCGTCAAACCACAGTACCTCCCGCGGCCGGGGCTCTGTAAACCGTGCCCAGGGCGTATTGTCGGCAATAGTAATATCCCCGGGTGGAATACTGTGCACTCTGGCGTTGAACAGGCCAGCGTCGTAGTAGGTGCGATCGCATACGCCGTTGCGCCAGTAAATATAGTCGTTGGCCTCTATCCACTGGCTGGCCGGCCGGACCAGCGGATACGCCTTG
>JAZBNW010000269.1:0-4869 GCA_036350855.1 Halieaceae bacterium | reverse complement strand
GTGCCCTGGAATACCTGCGGTGCCTTCATGGCGGTAACCCTGGGAGTGGCAACCCTCGATTACCTGCCCTACGCTTTTCTGAACCTGTTGAATCCGGTGATTGCGATTATCTACGGCGTGTTCAACATTCGAATTACCCCCCTGGATGGCGATGCCTGACATGAACCCGCGAATCCACACAGCGAACCAGCCCTGCACATACCGGAACATGCCAATGCCAGTATGTCCTGATACCCCCTGGCGCTGCTTCATTGGAGATAGTGTATGACCAGGCGCTTATTGCTTGCGATCCTGCTGTCGATGCTGGCCGTGTCAGTTCACGCGCAGCGTGCGCGCGACCTGGGCATTGAATTTGACGGAATTCCGGGGGCGCTCAATGCCATCACCGATGTGGCCGGCGTCGCGGTCGGTCATGATACCCTGATCGCTGATACAGCAGACGGCCACGCCATACGTACCGGCGTGACTGCCATCCTGCCACGTGGCAGGGGCAGCCTGATGGACCCGGTGATGGCCGCCACCTTCGCTCTCAATGGCAATGGCGAGATGACAGGCAGCGCCTGGGTGGAGGAGTCCGGTCTGCTGGAGGGTCCTGTCATGCTCACCAACACGCACAGCGTCGGAATCGTGCGCGATGCCACCATTGCCTGGCGCATCCGCGCCGCCGGGCCAGACGCCAGCGGTTATACCTGGTCTCTGCCGTTGGTAGCCGAGACCTGGGACGGTCATCTCAATGATATCAACGGTTTTCACGTCCAGGCCCGACACGCGGAGGCGGCGCTGGAAAGCGCAACCGGTGGCGCCGTTACCGAGGGCAATACCGGCGGCGGCACCGGTATGGTTTGTCATGAATACAAGTGCGGTATCGGAACCTCATCGCGCGTCGTCGACGTCCTGGGCAATGCCTATACAGTAGGTGTACTGGTTCAGGCCAACTACGGTATGCGTGATAGCCTGAGTATTACAGGCGTACCTGTGGGTCGTCACATGCGCGATCACCGGGTTTACACCGAAGAGGATCCGCAAGCCAAAGAGAGTGGCTCCATCATAATCGTGGTGGCAACCGATGCTCCCCTGCTGCCACATCAACTGAAACGCATGGCAAAGCGGGCAAGCCTCGGGCTGGCACGCATGGGTTCCATCGCAGGCAACGGCTCGGGTGATATTTTCATAGCGTTTGGCACCGGGAACCCGGCGAGCCAGACCGGTCTTCAACAAGTGGTGATGCTGGGCAATGAGCAGATTGACCCGCTGTTCGCCGCCGTGGTGCAGGCTACCGAAGAATCTATCGTGAATGCCCTGGTCGCTGCCCGCGATATGGTGGGCGAGGGCGGGCGCTACGCCAGGGCCATATCCCATGAGCAATTAATGTATTGGCTGGAACATTACCGGCGGCTTTCAAGGTAGCAAAGCGCGCGGTTCGTGTCCTCGTTCCGCGGCGCATATGTAAACAGATAATCAATCGATCCCGGGTAAAGCAAAGGATAGACAGAGCATGGCTCGATTCACGAGGTTCCGTTTCCTGGCCTGGGCGATGACCTGCGTTATCAGCCTTCCGGTCTCTGCCGCTGTAGTGGCAGTAGAGCTCGAATTACCCGACGGGGTGCTTACTTATCCGGACGGGAGAAAGCCGGTGGAGGAGCTTTACCGGGCTTATACGTCGCTGGTGGCGAAGGGCTGGCACCTCGATATCATCACCCGGTCGCAACCGCCGGGACGATCCTTCGCACTGCCCATCATCGCATTGCGTAGCCCGCAGGGCGGGGATGCATGCTGGATTCTATCGGGTATTCACGGCGAGGAGCCGGCAGGGCCCAATGCCATAGCAGAATCGATCGATGCCATAGCGGCGCTGGGTGAGCGGCAGGCAGTGGTGCTGTTGCCATTGAACAACCCGCAGGGTTACGTCAATAACTGGCGCTATCTCAATATGCAGGGCTATTCGGACACTATCGAGGGACAAAGTGTGGGCGATTCCTCTCACTTGTTGGCAGATCCTGAACGCCCGGGCCTCGCCCGGGCTGGTGCCGCGTCCAGTGTGGAGGCGGATGCCATCACACGCTACGTTCTGGAGCGATCTGAACAATACCCGCCTGCTGTGAGTATCGACCTGCACGAGGACAATCTCATCAGCGAGGGCTATGTCTATTCGCAGGGCAAACTGGGTAGCGCCGACCCCCTCGCGCTGGCTGCGGTGCGCACCCTGCAGGAAAACGGTATTCCGCTCAAGATGAGCGGTGAGACCCGTTTCGGTGAGGTCATCGATAACGCTATCGTCGGCCCGGTTATCGACGGTTCGATCGATGAACTGATGAGTGCCGGTTCCATTGTCGTCGACGGCCGGGTGCAGGCGGGGCCAGCAGCAGGCACGGTGCTGGTATTCGAAACCCCGGCGGGTGAGACAGGCCTGCAGCAGCGGGTCAGGGCGCACGCTGCCCTGTTGAGAAGCATCAGGTCCTGTGGTCCACAATTGCGCGAGTAACCGGATTCCAGAACAGGCCGGTTTGTCGCCTTGCCTATTCCGGTGGCCGCTGTCACACTTTTGTCAGTCCTGTTCCGGACCGGCAAGCACACGTACAGCCCGTAGGTGACCATGAGCGATTCATTCAAGAGCGTTGCGGCAATGCTTGCCGATTTGCGGCCCGTCGATCCGGTGTATTGCGTTTACCCACATGTTTACCGAGCGGCCGCCGAGGAGTTCCTGGCGGGTTTTCCCGGGCGGGTGCTCTATGCCATAAAGGCGAATAACGAGCCCAAGGTATTGCAGGCATTGTTCCGTGCGGGTATTCAACACGTCGATTGCGCATCCTTGCAGGAGATCCGTGAGGTGCGTGCCATCAGCGCTGATGCGCAGTGCTATTTCATGAACCCGGTGCGATTGCGCGGCGCGGCGAGAACCGCGCAGCAGGAGTTCGGCGTGCGCCATTTCGTTGTCGACCACGCCGACGGCCTCAAACTGCTGATCGGCGAGATCGATCCCGTGCAAGCCGTCATTTTCGTGCGCCTGGCCGTGCATCACCAGTCGGCAAGAGTCGACTTGTCCAGCAAGTTCGGCGCTTCAGCGGACGAAACCCTCGCATTGCTGCAGGCAGTCGCCGATGCAGGTGCCGAACCCGCCCTCGCATTTAACGTCGGCTCGCACGTGATGAGCCCCGACGCCTACGTGCACGCTATCGATACCGCCATGACTGTGCTCGAGCGCCTGCCCTTCAGGTTGCGACTGATCGACATCGGCGGCGGCTACGCCAAACCGTACCCGGGCTTTGCAGCCCCACCGATGGCCGACTATTTTGCCGCGATCGTAAGGGCGGCGCGATTTTCCCTGCTCGATAACGGCGAGCTGATGGCCGAGCCCGGCAGGGCGCTTGCCGCACCCGGGCTTTCCGCGGTCGTTGAGGTATTGCTGCGCAAGGGCAACAAGCTTTACCTGAATGACGGGCTATATGGGGTTTTCTGGGAGCTGCGCTACCATGCGCATGATCGCTACCCGGCCAGGGCCTGGCGCGCCGCAGAGCCAATGAAAGGAGAGACCCAGGCTTTCCAGCTGCTTGGACCGACCTGCGACTCGGACGACAAACTGCCTGGACTGGTGGAGTTGCCTGCCGATATCGCTATCGGCGATTACATCGAATTCGGTTCGATTGGCGCCTACAGCCTTGGTGGCCGTTCGGATTTCAACGGCTTCTACAGCGAAGCGGTGGTCAACATCACAGATCCGGAATCATTGCCTCCTGGCTGATTTCTCAGTTCGATGAGAGTTCCCGGAGCATTGTGAGGTAGAAGGTGATCCCCGGCTCGAGGTTGAGCAGAGGCATACGTTCATTGAGACCGTGCGAATAATCATCAGAGTCCTTTATCATCGTCGCGCTCGCGCCATAACTCGGGACCCCCATAGCGCGGTACCACATCGAGTCGGTGGCGCTGACCGCCTGGTGCGGGATGATAGGCACTTCGCCCCAGGCCGCCGTTACAGCCTTGCGAGCTGCCTGCAGGAAGTCATCGCGCATCGGTGAGGCGGGCGATTCGATCGAGTCGCCTCCGGTGATATCGTCGATTGTCACCTGCGGGTCGCCAATCACCTGCGTGAGTTCGCTGCGAATTTCCTCGCGCGAATGCCCCGGAAATATGCGGCAATTGACGTTGGCGGTAGCCCGCTGGGGCAGGGCGTTCTCGGCATGGCCGCCATTCACCATTGTGACTACGCAAGTTGTACCGATCTGACCGACGTAGTACGGGTTGTTACGCAGCACATCGAGCGCGGCCTCGTTCCCGGGATCGTCGATAAAAGCCTTCAATGCTCCGGCCAGCTCCGCATCCGATTCGACAGCCGACTCGGCGATCAGTGAAGCGCGGGTGACGTGATTGGTTTCGGGCCTGAAATGGTAGGCAGCAATCTTCGCAATTGCATGCGAGAGCTGGACAATCGCATTGTCCGGTCTCGGTTGTGAACTGTGGCCGCCGGGGTTGTTCACCCCGAGTTGATAGTCGACGTAGGTCTTCTCCGCGCCCTGCCATCTCCAGAAAGCCGGCAGGCCGGTCTGTTCGGAGAGTCGGCCAGACGGTCCGTCGATATTGAGCACCAGGTCGGCGTGCTTCAGTCGTTCCGCGATCAGCCTCGAAGTCGCCATGGTGGTTTCCTCGTCTCCGGAATAGGCGATCACGATGCTTTGGGTCGGCTTGAAACCCTGGCGGCGCAGTTCAATCACTGCGCTTATGGCCAGCGCCGCGTCGAATTTGGCGTCGCTCGCCCCGCGTCCCAGCAGGTAACCGTGCTCTACCAGTGGGGTGAAGGGATCGCGCTCCCACTCCTCCGGCCTGGCCTCGACAACATCCAGATGGGCGGATATCACGATAGGGCCGAGCGATGGG
>JAZBNW010000268.1:0-8182 GCA_036350855.1 Halieaceae bacterium | reverse complement strand
GCCTCGGTTTGACCGAAGCCCTCCATCAGGGTCAGGCCCAGGTCCTCCCACCAGTGGATCAGCGCGGGCGGCGTCGGCGCGGCGGCGGTAAGGCAATATTCCACCTCGTTAAGGCCGAGGCCTTCCAGCACCAGCTGGCCGATGCCCGCCTTGTCCTGGGCCATCGCGGCCGCCAGTGCTTCCTTGCCACCGAATTTGCCGATGACGGCCTGTTGTAACTGCTCCCAGACTCTCGGAGCACCGAAAAATATATGGGGCCGGGTGCGCTGCAGGTCGCGCGTGAGCTTGTCCAGCGACTCGTTGAAATTGATTTCGCCACCCAGCACGATTGAAGAGAACTCGACTATCTGCCGTTCAGCGATATGCGACAGGGGCAGGTAGCTGAAATAACGCGGATTTTTCGAAAACCCGAAGACATCGGTAAAGCGCCGTATCGGAATGAGATTGCTGTTGTGCGTCTGGATCACACCCTTGGGCATGCCGGTTGTGCCGGAGGTGAAAACCAGCGAGATCATATCGTCCGGCTGGCACTGGTACGCCGGGGCCTGTCCGGCGTACTGGGCCAGCAGGTCTTCCCATCTCTCGTGGGGCTGTTCCACCTCGACCCCCGGCAGCGTCACCACCAGGATATCTGCGGGCAGTATGGGGACAATCTGCTCCCAGTTACTGGTCTCGCCGACGAATATTACCCTGGCCTCCGTAAGCTGGAAGATGTACTGCGCGGTGGCAGCCGGCAGGGTAGTGAACATGCTGACCGTGACATTGCCCGAGGCGATAATCGCCAGGTCAGCCATCACCCAGTGGGCGCGGTTGCGGGATAACACCACCATCTTCTCACCCTGCCCGAAGCGGTGCTCCAGCATGGCGCCGATGGCGGAAATCTGCTCATGTGCCTGTTTCCAGGTGTAGTCCTGCGAACCGTCTTCATGCAGGTCGCGCAACCAGGTTTTATCGGGGGTCTGTTCAGCCCACTGGGCCACCAGCTCTGGCAGGGTGTCTATTCTCATTTTCCGTTTCCTTATAGTTACACCGGCGAGAAACGAGACAGTGATCCTGTGTCTGCCGGTGGGGTAACAAAGCGCTTCAAGGTAGCGACGACATAATACTCAAAATACATGCCGCTTTTTATCTATTTGTTCCCCTGATCCCGGGCCGCCATCCTGTGCAGCTGCTGCAGCAGCGCACTTCAGGACTTCCGCCTGGTAACGCTTGCCCCGCTCATTGAGGAAATCCAGCACATGCAGCGAGGTGGGCACGAAGGCGAAGCCGATCTCCAACTCAGGATGCCACTGAAATATGGACCCGCCGAGCCCCATCCAACCGTAGAATCCTTCCCTGCCGACAGTGAAGTCACGTTCCAGCCGGCTGCTTCCGGGCCCGCAGGGGATGAAGCTGTCCACACCGCCCTGGGTAAAGCGGGTAGGTATCACGCCCCCCATATCCGACCGCAGCGGATGGGCGTGCAACGCCGACCAGGCTTGTTCGCTGAGGTACTCCCTGCCCTCCCAGCTGCCACCGGCCGCCATCACCGCCCCCAGTTTCGCCAGCCCCCTGGCGGAACAGGTGGCATTGGCCGAAGGAGTTTCACCCCGGGCGAAGCCGGGTTCATTGAAAAATTCCAGGCCTACCAGGCCGACCAGCGGCGGCGGCGCGGGTGACTTTCTCGCCTTGAGGAAGCTGGGAATCATCCTGGCAAGCCTGCCGGCCAGCTGGAGGAAATTGTGGACCACGCGCCGACCCAGGAATTGGGGTTTCAGACTCTGCAGGAGCTGAAAGCCGAAGCCCAGGGGCGAGACCTTTGCCATGCGTCCCATCTCCTGCTCCCTGACGCCAATGATCACGTCTGCCTTCAGCGGCTGGCTGATATCCTCGCGCAGAAACTCGCCAATGGTGCGACCCGCGGGATCGACCCGCCGGAACACCTCGTTGACGATCCAGCCCCGGGTCAGGGCGTGATACTCCCTTTTGCCGCGACTCGCGTCGCGATAGGACGGCGCATGCCTTTCTATGACGCGACCAACGGCATTGCTCTTGATATTTTCGGTGAACAGGTCCTCCAGATCGAGGGATGTGTCCAGATTGGCGAGCCCCGCCTCATGTCGCATCAGGTCGGCAATCGTCAGCCCCTCCTTGCCGTTGGCGCCAAATTCCGGCCAGTACTCGGTGATCCGGGCGTCATAACGCAACAGGCCCTTGCTGACCAGCGTCGCCATCGCGATAGCCTCGAGGCTCTTCCCGCTGCTGAACACGTTTACCAGGGAGTCCGCCGTGAAGCTTCCGTGGGCTGCGACGGAGGCCCATAAATCCACCACCTTCTCACCGCGGAAGTAGACACAGAGCTGGGCACTGTCCTCCGCCAGCGTCTGCATCTGATGTTCGTAGAGTCGCCTGACTGATTCAAACCCGGGGGCGACGGTTCCATGGCACTGCATAGGCTTTACTACTCCTCGATCTCATCTGTGGATCGGCATACTAACCCGCGGTGATCAATTGAGCTCCACCCCGAGGTGATACAGGGCGAAGGCATAGCTCTCGGCTACTTCATACAGACTGTTGTAACGTCCGGAAGGGCCCTGGTGGCCGGCACCCATGTTGATCTTCATCAGCAGGGGATTGTCATCGGTTTTCAGCGCGCGCATTTTCGCAGTCCACTTCGCCGGCTCCCAGTAGGTAACACGTGGGTCGTTGATCCCACCGGTGACCAGCATCGGAGGGTAATCCCGGGCACTGATGTTGTCATAGGGGCTGTAGCTCCGGATCAACTTGAATGCCTCGGGATCGATAATCGGGTTGCCCCACTCGATCCACTCCGGCGGCGTCAATGGCAGGGTCTCGTCCAGCATGGTGTTGAGCACATCCACAAAGGGCACGTCGAGAATGGCCGCAGCCCATAACTGCGGCGCCTGAATCACGGCGGCGCCGATCAGCTCACCGCCGGCGCTGCCGCCATTGATGGCGATATGGCCGGCCCGGGTGTAGTTGCGGGCTGCCAGGTCATTGGCAACATCCACAAAATCATTGAAGGTGTTGCTGCGCTTGTTCAACTTGCCATCCAGGTACCACTGGAAACCCATCTCGTCACCGCCGCGCACATGGGCGATGGCAAAGATGACCCCCCGGTCCAGCAGCGACAGTCGCGCCGTGGAAAACCAGGGGTTCATGCCCAGGCCATAGGCGCCGTAGCCATACAGGTATAACGGCGCGCTGCCATCGCGTGGGGTATCCCGATGATAGACCAGGGTCACGGGCACCCGGGCGCCATCGCGGGCTACGGTCCACAGGCGCTCGCTGAGGTAGGCTGTGCTGTCATAGCCGGAGGGTACCTGTCGGCGTTGGCGCAATGTGAGTGTGTCATCAGCAGGCCGATAGTCATACACGGAATTGGGCGTCACCATCGACTCATAGCTGATGCGCAAAAAATCGGCGGACATCTGCGGGTTGTCACCCAGCGACGCGGTATAGACCTGCTCGGGGAACGGGACATGAAATTCCCTGCCGCTGTGTTCACGAATGCGGATGCGTTTCAGCCCCTCGGACATTTCTTCCACTGCGATAAAATCATCAAACAGCGCAAGGCCCTGGTAATAGACCTCGTCCGATGGCGGCAGCAGGGTCTGCCAGTGCTCCGGCCCCGGCGTTTTCTCAGGTGCGGTGGCAATACGTAAATTGACATTCTGGTCATTGGTTCGGATATAGAACCGGCCGTTACCGTGATCCATCTCGTAGTAGCGTCCGGCTTGCCGGGGCGAAACCAGACGCGGGAGCGCATCTGCGTCATCCAGCCGCATGACCCGTTGCTCGGAGCTGTCCCGGTCCTCCAGGGTGATGAACAGGTATTGCCGCGACTGGCTGCGCGATATGCCCAGGAACAGGGAGCGGTCGGGGTTGACGAACAACTCCCTGTCATCGGCCACAGCGGTACCGACGATGTGCGACTTCACCCTCAGCCGGTACCAGCCCTCCTCCTCTATCGGCAGGTAAAACAGCGTGCGGTTGTCGGAGGCCCACACCAGGCTGCCGTCGATGGAATGCAGGCCATCATCGATGCGCCGACCTGTATCGAGATCATCGACATACAGCGTACTGCGCTCGGCGCCATCGAAATCCGCGGCCCAGGCCATGCGTCGCCCGTCCGGGCTGATCTGCAAGCCGCTCAGGCTGAAAAACTCGTGGCCCCGGGCCTCAGCGGATTCATCCAGAATGGTGACATAGTCTCCGCCGGCGACGGGCCGCCTTTCCCACAAGCGGTACTGGGACTCAGCGGTATAGCGCCAGCGATAAATATACTCTCCGTCCTCCCAGGGAACGGCCTCCTGCTCGGGCTCCAGGCGGGCTTTCATCTCATTGAACAGGGTGTCAACGGCCGGCTGCAGGGGGGCCATCTGCTGCTCGAACCAGCGATTCTCGGCTTCCAGGTAGGCCAGGATCTCCGGGTCATCCACCTCCGGGTAGCCTTCATCTTTCAGCCACAGGTAGTCATCGTGCAGAAGCAGGCCGTGATACTCGCGGACCGACGGAATCTTCTGCGCCACGGGAGGCTGGCCGGCACCCGCCACGGTGTCCGGGGCAGGTGACTGGCAGGCCGCCAGCAGGAGCGCCAGCGAAAAACCGCTAAGGACATGGACAATACGCTTCGCCATCGAGGCCACAATTGAATCCCGCAAAACTGCAAACGCTACCGTAACGACGCCAGCAGCACTAGTCTTTGTAGACCGAAACCCGGGCGCCCTGCAGGCTGCTTACCATGCCCCGGTACATGCCTGCCGTATTGAATGGGGTGGCGATATTGCCCGCTCTGTCGACCGCGATGACGCCACCCTCGCCCCCCATCTCTACCAGCTCGCCCATCACGATACGCTCTGCTGCCTGTTGCAGCGACAGCTTGCCGTATTCC
Source organism: Halieaceae bacterium (assembly GCA_036350855.1). GTDB lineage: Bacteria > Pseudomonadota > Gammaproteobacteria > Pseudomonadales > Halieaceae > JARRPM01. The sequence goes on along the minus strand of JAZBNW010000268.1, from coordinate 3,288 downwards.
ATCAGGGCGCAGATATTGCGTGCGACGGTGGCACGGATAAAAAACTCGCCATGCCCCGTGGCCGAAACCGCACAACTGGCGTTATTGGCATAGGTGCCAGCGCCTATGATCGGGCTGTCGCCTACCCGGCCGTGCATTTTGAATGTCATGCCACCGGTGGACGTCCCTGCGGCGAGGTTGCCGTGTTTGTCGAGGGCGACTGCGCCCACGGTACCGAACTTATCGTCGCCGATGACAGCGCCGTTGGTTGAAGCCCCTTCGCTCTCGCCACCCGGCGTGTTCCCGTCGTGATCCAGTGTCGGGCCGAGCTTCCGGGCCCTGGCATTTTCAAACTGCTCCCAGCGGTGCTGCGTAAAAAAGTAGACATCGTCAGCGGTTTCTATGCCTGCAGTCGCCGCAAAGGCTTCCGCGCCATGCCCCTGCATCATCACATGTGGGGACTGTTCCATGACCGCGCGCGCCAGGAGAATCGGGTTTTTGATATTTTTCACGCCGGATACTGCACCTGCATCCAGGGTGCGGCCGTCCATAATGGAGCTGTCGAGTTCGTTTTTGCCTTCCGCTGTGAATACCGCGCCCCGGCCGGCATTGAACAGCGGGGAATTTTCCAGCACCACAATGGCAGCCGCAACGGCATCCAGTGCAGCGCCACCGGCCTGCAGGACGTTTTCCCCTGCTGTCAGCGCCGCGAGCAGGTCTGCGCGCACCCCGGTTTCCAGTTCAGGCGATAGTTTGTCGGGGGTGATAGCACCGGCACCACCATGGATAACCAGTACATAATCCGGCTGTCTGGATGGTTCATTCATGCAGGCCCCCAGGCTCAGTAGAGCAAACAGGGTAATAAAAACACGCCGCCACATACACTGTCCCATTTCACGATTCCGGTCTGGTGACCGCTTGCGAATAATGACAGCCTGGGTAATGACGCCTGCCGTTCCAGCCACATTGTAAAAGACCCGCAAGCGTCCGGGACCGGCGTAAACAGCGGTGGTTGGATGTACGCACTGCAACGGCTGTGCGTTGAGAGACGCTTGACGGCCTACTCATCTCCAACATCCAGAAGACGTGCCTCCAGTTCCGCCACGATTGCCGGGAACATATCAAAGTGATCGAATACCCAGTCATGGCGCATCTCGCTCACAGCCACCTTGCGGTAGCCTCCGGAATACAGTGCAAACGGCACCTTTGCGCGTTGTGCGGTCTCCGCGTCGATCTCGCTGTCACCAACGTATAAAGTCGGGCCTCCACCCAGGCCGCGTATGGTCTCCAGTAGCATGTCGGGTTCGGGCTTGCGGCTATCGATCATACCGCCGGCTATTACGGCGTCAAACACACCCTCCAGGCCCATATACCGAATGACCGCGCGAGCTGGTCGCTCGGGTTTGTTCGTACAAAGCCCCAGGCAGTGACCATCCGCCTTGAGGCCCATAAGCGCAGCCAGCGCTCCGGGATAGAACGCTCCCCTGTCGACCGCATGCTCATACCGCGAAATAAACTCATCATAGAGCGCCGCGTGACTCTGGCCAGTGTCGGCAATGTCCCGTGCGGCCATCATCCGGCTGACGAAGACCGCACTGCCCTCCCCTATGAAGCTGCGGGTTTCAGCAAGACTCAGGCCGGCCTTGCCCAGGCGATCGAGAATTGCCGAGGCCACGAACTGTATATCCGGTGCACTGTCGATCAGCGTGCCATCCAGATCGAAAACAACATTCATAGTGGTATAACCCGGGGCTGGCTCGCCAACGGCAACAGAATCAGCGCTCCGGCGGGGTGAAGCCCTGACCGGTCCTCACGGTAACTTCTCATTTTTCCGGCTGCGATCAAGGAGTGTCCGGCAAGCGTGCCAACAAGCGAAAACACTTTATTGCAGAGGCGTCGCCAATGCCCGGGCCTGTGCTTCGCAGTCGAGCGCCGGCGTAAGGCCTGCCGCACGCGCCCTGGCTATATCCTCCCGGGCAGCGTCCATCGCTGCCAGGAATTTCTCATTGTCGTGCAACTTTGCCACAGCTGCGGCAGCCACCATCCGGCCGGCGACCACATCACTATACCAGTGCACGTTGCAGACGTTGCGGCTCTCGCCAAAGGACCGCGCCCTGGCGATGATAAGGTCAGTCTGCTCCGGTGACAGTTCACTCAATATGAGGCCCCAGCCCCACCCGATCGAGGTGTGACCCGACGGGTAGGATCCATCCTTACGCAGGGCTTCTTCCTCGTCAGGCGTGCAGGTCGGCTGCCCGTTGACCATGAAGGGACGCTCACGCTGGTAGGCATTCTTGGCGGAATACGAGGCGAGTCCGACATCCGCCAGGGTCCGGCGCAGCAGTATGTACAGGTCAGGTGTATCCTGCTCGGTCACCGGGATGCCGAGTGCGCAGGAAAACACGTCTGCCGCCGCGGGAAAATGCAGGTCCGCGTCGCTTCGGGCCAGGTCCCAGCGGGAAGTCCCACGCAGCTTCAGCATGTTGTTGGCCCAGGCCGTGTCCAGTGCCTGCCGGGGAGAGTCCGTTGCCGGTGCAGGGGGTACAAACGCCTTGCTGTCCAACTGGTCCTCCATTGCCAGATAACCCTGCAGGAAACCCGGTGCGATCTCCTGTATCTGCTCCACTGCCGCCTCTTCGTCTTTTCCGGAGTCGGTATGGGTAGTGCTGCAGGCCGCAAGGGTCGAGACCAGCAGCAGGGACGCGAGCCTGATCGGTTTATTCCAGCCTGATCTCATCGCGTTTGCCTCTTTTGTTGTTCCTGACATGACTGAAACCCTCTGATTGCGTCAATTGTGATTGCATTTCCTGCCGGGGCACGCGCTGGCGCCGTATGCACGTGCATGCAGTCGCTGGTCGGCTCACTCCGCACCCTGCAATTTGCGATACAGCGAACGCACGCTGATTCCGGCAATGGCAGCGACTTTCTCGCGATCGTCCCTGTGCTCCCCCATGAGTTGCCGGAGGTAGCGAAGCTCCATCGCCTTCAGGCTGCGGTCCCCGGAAGTCTCTACCGCAGTCGTGCGGCCCAGGGATTGCTGGATGATCGATGCATCGAGAACATTGGTATTGGCCAGCACTATTGCCCGGCTCAGGATATTGCGCAGTTCCCGGATATTGCCCCTGTAGCTATGCGCCTTGAGCAGCGCCAGGGCTGACTCGGTCAGGTGATAGGTCTTGCCGCCCTGCCCCTGGCTGTCCCTGAGGATGGTCCGCGCCAGTAACGGCAGGTCCTCCATGCGCTCCGCCAGTGACGGCAGGTGAATCGGGAACACATTGATGCGGTAGTACAGGTCCTGCCTGAAAGTTC
>JAZBNW010000267.1:0-3575 GCA_036350855.1 Halieaceae bacterium | reverse complement strand
TCGGTCGTACTTCAAGAGCCTCGATATCCCGGTGGACTTTTCCAGCGCGAGGAAAAAATCCCCCTATTCCATGGATGCCAACCTGCTGCACATTTCCTACGAGGGCGGCGTGCTGGAAGACCCCTGGGCGGAAGCGGAAGAGGACATGTGGCGCTGGAGCGTCAGCCCCGAGGCCGCCCCGGATGCCCCCACCTATATCGAGCTGGACTTCGAGTGCGGCGACATCGTCGGCATCGACGGCCAGGCCATGAGCCCCGCCACCGTGCTGGAGACCCTCAACAAGGTCGGCGGCGCCAATGGCATCGGCCGCGACGACATCGTGGAAAACCGCTACGTGGGCATGAAGTCCCGCGGCTGCTACGAAACCCCCGGCGGCACCATCATGCTGAAAGCGCACCGCGCCATCGAGTCCCTCACCCTGGACCGGGAAGTGGCGCACCTCAAGGATGAGCTGATGCCGCGCTACGCCAACATGATCTACAACGGCTACTGGTGGTCACCGGAGCGCAAAATGCTGCAGGCCGCCATCGACGACTCCCAGCGCGTGGTGAACGGCAAGGTGCGACTCAAACTCTACAAGGGCAACGTCATCGTGGCCGGGCGCCAGTCCGCGGACAGCCTGTTCGACGAGAGCATCGCCACCTTCGAAGAGGACGCCGGCGCCTACAACCAGAAGGATGCCGAGGGATTCATCAAGCTCAACGCCCTGCGCATGCGGATTGCCGCCAACAAGGGGCGCTCGCCGCTCTGAATCAGGCTTGCTTGAATTATTGATTGCCTGTGTTCCAGGGCGGTCTCAGGCGTTAAAGCCGGTTCAGCCTGGCGGGACCGTAGAGCACATGGATGTGCGACACGAGCCTACACGGATGTATTTACGGCGAGTCCCGCCAGGCTGAACCGGCTTTAACGCCGCTTTACACCGACCACTCCCTGTGTCAACGCTCCCCGGTGAGCGGCACAAACCGCACCGGCAATACCGAGCGTTCGCGAACCTCGCCGTTCTCGCCCGTCTCGATCAACAGTAACTCCTGGTAACCGTGTTCCTCACCGACCGGAATGACCAGCTTGCCCCCGGGCTTCAGCTGTTCCAGCAGCGGCGGGGGTATCTCGTCGGCGGCCGCCGTGACGATGATGCCGTCGAAGGGAGCGTGTTCCGGCCAGCCGGCATAGCCGTCGCCGGCGCGTACCGTCACATTGTCGTAACCCAGCCGGTCCAGCACGGCGGCGGCTGACACCGCCAGTTCCTCGACGATTTCCACGCTGTACACCTGTTTCACCAGCCCGGCCAGCACCGCGGCCTGGTAACCCGAGCCGGTGCCCACCTCCAGCACCACGTCGCCTGGTTGGGGGTCCAGCAGGTCTGTCATCAGGGCGACGATCAGCGGTTGGGAAATTGTCTGCCCCGCCTCGATCGGCAACGGCGTGTTGTCATAGGCCCGGCGACGGTAGGCGGGCAGCACGAACTCCTCCCGGGGTACGCTGCCCATGGCCGACATCACCCGGTCGGACAGCTGGGCGCGGCCGGTGTAACCGGCAGACTCGCGCACGGACTCGCGGATCGCCGCCAGCATGCGCGCGCGTTCAGGAGACATACTTTCAGCCTGTGATTGGGTCATCATCGTTACCATCAGCGCCAGTAATAGAATGAAGCGGCGCAGCACTGTGAATGCATCTGCCATGGCTTCAGTCTAGACTCTGCTCACAGGATGGCAACGGTTGACACAGGGAAAGAATCAATGCGTAGATTATTGGCAGTCCTGGCAGTTATCACACTGGTGGCGGTGCTCGCCCTTGGCCTGGCCTGGTGGTGGTACCTGCGGGCTGACCCTATGGAGCCGCCGGCACTGCCCGGCAGCGAGCAGACAGGGGTCCTGGAGCACGGCGGTCACCAGCGCAGCTGGCTGGCCTATGTGCCCGCCGCGAAACCCCCGTCCCCCGCCCTTGTGCTGGTGATGCACGGGTCCAGGGGTGACGGTGAGCAGATGCGCGAGGCCACGCGCTACGGCTTCGATGTGCTGGCCGAGCGTCACGGCTTTATCGCAGTCTACCCGGATGGCTATGAGCGGCACTGGAACGACTGTCGCGGTGGCGCCGACTACGCCGCCAACCTGGAAAATATCGACGATGTGGGATTCCTCAGGGCCCTGGTGCAGCGCATGGTGGAGGAGCAGGGGGTGGACCCCGCGCGGGTCTTCGCCACGGGCCTGTCCAATGGCGGGCAGATGGCCTATCGGCTGGGGCTGGAGGCGCCGGACCTGGTGGCGGGTATCGCGTCGATGGCGGCGAGCCTGCCGGATCCCATCGCCTGCGAGCCTGTCGGCGAGGCGGTGGCAACGCTCGTTATGAATGGTACGGAGGATCCGGTAAACCCCTATGAGGGTGGGCTGGTGGAAATTTTCGGCAATACCAGTCGCGGCAGTGTGCTGTCCTCTGCCGCCACCGCCGGCTACTGGGCCGGGCTTGCCGGATACGAGGGCGAGGGCGAACGCAACAGCTGGCCCCGGCTCGACCCTGACGATACCACCTCGGTGGAGAGCACTGACTGGTCAGGGCCGGGCAGGGTGCCCGTCAGCCTGGTAAGCATTCACGGTGGTGGCCACACCGTCCCCAACCCGGTGTTCAGCCTGCCGCGAATACTCGGCCCCACCAGCCACCAGCTGGATGGGCCCGAGGTGATCTGGGCCTTTTTCAGCAGCGCGGCACCGGGGCCGCGCTGATCGCTTACTTCGCCGTATACCAGATTGGTGCGGTATAGGCCCTGTCCTGGGTGGAGACTGGCGCGCCCTCGGGGATCGGCACGCCAAACCGGAAGGCGTCGTAGGTGGACCAGCGCGGGGTGGGGATCTCCAGCACCCTGGCGTAGTAAAAGGCCCGTTGTTTCGGATCGAAATCCGGGTCAGTCCACACGCCGCCCAGTTCCGAGGCGCCGATGGTATTGGTCCAGGAGGCCGTTTTTGCATCCACTGTATTGCCTACCGCAGGGACCTTGCCGTCCGCGCCGGGCTTGCGGTCGCCCGACCAGGCCACGTCGTAGACTTTCTCGTGCTGTTTCTCGCCGTCGTACCAGCCCTTGACGATCTGGATGCGATCCAGGTTGCCGCCGATCGGGTCGCGCAGGGCAAAGACCATGAAGTTCGGGGCTTTCCTGCCGGCCGTGTTGGCGGGCAGGTCGCCCCCCATGGGCACGCCTTTCTCGTAACCGGCGAAGGCGGGTTCGCGGTTGTTGAGATCCTCGTCGCTGAAGTCCCAGCCGCCGAAGAAGCGCACCGCCATGCGGCTGCCGGTCGTGGCGTAGACTTCCTTGCGCTCCATGGCGTCAAACAGGGCCTCACGGGTGTTCTCCTTCGCCCACACGGCGGCCAGGCCGGAGGCCACCATCTGCCAGCCCATGATGGTGCCGTTCTCATTGGCCATGAACGGGTGCGTCATGCGGGCCGGTGATGGCTCGGCGCCGCTGTGTTTGCCCCAGAAGTTGTTCTCCTGCGCGGTGGCCAGGGAGGTGTGGCTGTCGGTGGAGCCGATCATGCCGAACTTGTAGGGATTGGTGCCCAGTTTCGCCTCCAGTTCCAGGCCGC
>JAZBNW010000266.1:0-4696 GCA_036350855.1 Halieaceae bacterium | reverse complement strand
TGGGCGCTCGGCCCGACTGGAACCGCTGTTCCGGTCGCATATATCGAATACAACGCCGCGTTGACTCCGACTTATCAGCTGTACTCCGAGCTTCACCCTGCCGATATTACTCGCGGTGAACACGCTTATCTGCACAACACGAGGGGAGCGCGGTATGCCTCTGGTGGTGTGCTGGTCGATGCCACGCTCCAGCAGTCAACTGATGTTGGCAACGTCTTCGGTGTGACCGAGGCGGTTTATTACGATGAGACGTTGCGCCATACGGTCCCCGCGCTGACTAAACCAGACGGTGCGACAGCAATCTATACGGTCCGCTACCGTGAGGGTGGAGCTTGGCTTTGGTCTTTGTCCGATGTGCCCTTCCGCTACAGCGGAACTTATATTTATTGGGACAACGTCGGTACAGAGACGGCTGCAGAAAATGGCGATTTCGTCTGTACGTACCTGCTGCTCACCCCGAACGGACACCAGATCATTCACGATCAGGCGGTTTATGCGTCACTGGCGTTGGCGCAGGCCGCACAGTTCCAGTCGCTCGTCTTAACCGGGCTGGCAGTTGCTGAATTCGTTGCGGTCGAAAAGTTAATCTGGCGGTGCGGATCGGCTTATACGCAAAAAGGCAAATGTCGACTGGAAGCACGGCAACGTATTAACGTGTCAAGCATTCCTGCGGCATCAGTGCCGGTTGTCCTGCCGCCGCAAATATCATCTGAGGAGATAACGGCAGGGACTGAAACGGCGCTGCGGTCCTACGCACCGACTGATGTCGTCGCGATTGTCGACGCGCACGCGCCGTCGGGTGGCACTGGCAATAGCACAATCACGTACAGCGGCACAGCTCCAACAGAACCCGCAACTGGAGACCAGTGGGTCAATGCAGGGATCGAATACACCTGGGACGGGAACTACTGGGTCCAGACGTCGACCATCCATGCAATGGCTGTAGGTAGCACATCTCTCACCCAATCCGCTCAGACCATTACAGACACGGGTGTAACTGGTGCGGTTAATACGCACTACCTCTGTACCATTGCTGGGTTGACGGCGAATCGCGCATTGACGCTTCCTGCCGGGACCGCAGGCGATAAGATCCGCGTGACGATCCTGGATGGAGACGCGGATTACGGGCTCGAGATCAAAGGCGCAAGCGGCATCTCGATCAATGGTGGCACGGCTGCGGCGACATGGCGAACACTGTCTGCCGCCGGATATTCGGTTGAGTTCGAGGTGACCAGCGCGTCCAACTGGCAAGTCACTGTCTCCAGCGGCGAGCGTGTATTACTGAGCGATCAGACGGCAAACGATGACGCCTCGTTGATATTCGCGCTTCCTCTCGGGTTTTCTAAATTTGAGCTTCAGGGCGTTAGCCTGGGGCCTGCTATTGATAATAATCTATTAAATATCCACGTCTCGACAGACGGCGCGAGTTCCTTCGTAACAAGCTCCAGCTATGCGCGGATGACGATACTGTACGCTAATGCAACGACGAGCAATGTCGGCGGCAGTAATGCGGATACGCGGATTGTTGTTGCTGGCCTGAATGGAAACGCTGCGGGCGAGGTCGCGAATTTTGACGGCGTACTAATGGGATCAGAAGCCGGCCACTATTTCCAATATTTCGCGCAGACAATGAGTATCAACGCAAGCGCTCAGAATGTTACTGGAACAGCCGGAGGGCGTTATACAGCATCCACAGACCGCGTTACGCATTGTCGATTTTCCTATGACACGGGCAATATCGCGACAGGGCGCATCAGGCTTTACGGTATCTATTGATGACCGACGTAGCCACCAAATCCCGCGCCCCACTTTTAGCCTGCTGCGCCCTCTACGGCCAGCTTGGACCAATCGTAGGCTTTAACAACGGCTAGCCCAAGCAGAGCATAAACATGGCAAACATCGCGTTCCCGACAGACCCAGCACCGTCTAACGGCGATACTTATTCAGAGGATGGTGTCACCTGGCAGTACAACTCTGCCGACAACACCTGGCGGATCATACCTGCGTCTACGCCGCTGCTTCCTGTTGCCAACATCGACCTGACGAATGCAACGGACATTGGCAGGGATCTTGAAGATGCCGACCTGCTCGTTGTCAATGACAAGAAGAGTGCGGCGAGCCGGGTCTGGACTTATGTCAAGAGCAAGATGGCCGACCTGGGTGGGTCGATCATCGGTTCCTACCGCAATGCAGTCGTGGCCGATGTGACGGGCTCTCTGACCACGGCATCCCACTCCGGTAAGCATCTCATCACCTCTGGCAATATCGTGGTGCCGAATGGCGCTGGTGACGTTGGCTTCTCTGCTGTGATTCGCGGCGGTGGAGCGCATACGATCACGTTCGACGGTTCGGTTGTGCGGACGCTGGAGACTGATGAAATCATCAGCGTCTTTGTGGAGTCCACGACCAGCATGGCGCTGTTTGTTGGGTCAGAGAGCACAGGCGGCGGAACCTCGCTCACTCAGTCCGCGCAGACGATCACCGATACCGACGTGACCGGCGCAGTCAATCAGCATTACCTCTGCACCATTGCAGGACTAACCGCAAATCGCGCATTGACGTTACCCGCTGGAACTGCAGGTGACAAAATCCGCGTGACCATTTTGGATGGTGACGAAGCTTTCGGGCTTGAGATCAAAGGCGCGACCGACATCACAATTAACGGCGGATCAGCGGCAGCGACCTGGAGAACGCTGTCCGCCGCAGGATACTCGGTTGAGTTCGAGGCGACCAGTGCATCCAACTGGCAAGTCACCGTCTCCAGCGGCGAGCGCGTGCCGCTAAGTGACCAGACGGCAAGCAATGACGCCTCACTGACATTCGCGCTCCCGTTGGGCTTTGCGAAATACGAGCTTCATGGGCTTGGAATTGCGCCTGCGACGGATTCGGCGGAGCTGAATTTGACCGTCTCAGTCGATGGCGGTAGCAACTTTGCGGCGTCCAACTATGTCCGAATGCAGATTGCCTATATCAACGCATCCACCTCCGGTGTCGGTGGCAACAACGCCGACAGCAGAATCTTGCTTCTATTCCAAACCGGCAATCAGGCCGGTGAAGTCGGTAACTTCGAGGCGATCTTGCTCGGGGCTGAGTCCGGGCAGTATTTCCAAATAAATGCGCAGACGATCACGATGAATGCGTCCTCCCAAAACACGTCCGGCATCAACACCGGGCGCTATACGGGGTCCACTGATCGGGCAACGCATATCAAGCTCGCGTGGTCGGCTGGCAACTTCGCCGCCGGGCGCGTCAAGCTGTACGGGCTCTACTAATGACCGACTCCGCCACCAAACACCGCGCCCTACTCCTAACCTGCTGCGCCATCTACGGCCCGCTCGGACCAATGATGGCGGCGTGGTATTGGGGCGCTTATCGGTGATTGAGTTTGACGATTGGGGTGAAGAAATATCCCACTGGCGCTTGGGCACAATCACAATCAGGCCTCGAGAAAAGAAAATTCGCACAGCCCAGCTTTTAGCCACTTTGCCGCACGAGATCGACAAGATCAAAGCTGAGCGCTGGGCAGCATCAAACATATCAGATTCCAAAAGAGACGCACGTGAGATCGTACATGGTTTGGGTGGGCCAGAAGTTGTGGCTGCGAAGTTAAACATCACTGTCGATACTGTACTTCGATGGATACATACCCGAACAGTTATTCCCGTGGCGCGGCTGGCCGAATTACGTGCTGCTTTTCCTGAACAAGTTGGCCGCGTGCTGCCGCCCAGTTTTGGCCAGGAGAAATCCTGAATCATGTTGCGCTTGTTGTTGCGTTTGTGTTTAGTGCTTCTGCTTTCGGCGCTGATTTGATGCTGGTTTGGGATCCAGTAGACGACTCCCGGCTGGAAAAGTACGTCGTCTCTGAAGGCGCAGTCAGTGGGAACTATTCTGTCAAGCTGGATGTAAAGGTGCCTGCAACAGAACTGGCCCTGCCAGATCGCCTCCCAAACCGCTGGTATTACTGGGCCGTTCAGGCCTGCGGCACAGACGCCAAGCAAGGCTTTCATTGTTCCGACTATTCAAACGAAGTCTCCTGGTTCGATCCAGTCCGGCTTCCCTGGGCAGCGCCGGTTGATGTGCTTTCCTCTCCAGTTTATTCCGCCCTGTTCGATAAGATGCTCGACCCGGATGGAAAGGAGATTGACGGAGAAGGCGTAACGTATTCGGATAGTTCTGCCGGCCGCGACGCGATCGCTTTCCGCTTCGCCACAGCACCAACCTATCCAGACCTTTGGCCGGTTGGGAGCATGACTGAAGGGCCAGGGCTGAAAATCGGTAGCACTGCTATTGGTGAGTGGCAAGAGTATTCAATCACCGTAAAGGAAGAGACAACTGTTGTACCGAAGTTGCTTTATGCAGGTGCATCCGCAACGGGCCGGATGCGGCTGGAGGTCGGGGTTGCTCAAGCAGAGTTTAATCTGCCTCCAACAGGTGCCTGGACAAATTGGGTTACAGCAACTGGCCCGGAAATCACCCTCCCTGCTGGTTCCCATAAACTCCGAATGACCGTGCTTGCCCCCGGCTCTGACTGGTATTCTCTTGCTTTCGAAAAGCCCGTCCCGTTCGTCCCTCTTCCGAAGCCGAAGAACCTCAGGGCCAGAAAGTAAGGGCGCCGGCCTAAAGCTCGATCCGCATCTGGGCGGCCGACCCGTCCAGATCGCGGTGAGAGACCATCAGGATCTGCCTTCCCGTCCCC
>JAZBNW010000265.1:0-6841 GCA_036350855.1 Halieaceae bacterium | reverse complement strand
GCGCCGGTCACCTGTGTGACGGTACCGTCAGGGGCGACATCTGATACGCGAACAAACCAGTTGGCGTGTGGCGCATCGGCCGAAACCTTGAGTAGGGCCCTGGGAAAACCCAGTATTTCCACTTTCCGGGCCAGAACCTCGGAGTCATACACCAGGCTGAATGCATCCGTCGGACGCTGGTCATGGGCGACATCCCCCCACCACATCACCGGCCCACCGGCTTCTACTCCGCTGGAAGGTTGGTAACGCAATTTATGTTCAACTTCGGGCGACGGCTCGCTCGACAAGCCATGATCGCGCTGTGGATGGTAGGCTCGGTCCCTGATTCTGCTGATGGGCCACCCATCCTCATAGCGCCAGTGCCCGGGCGCGTACTCCAGATACGGCCCCGGTGGATGCCAGTCGCGCACATAGACGGCAAAAGCCGGCTCATCCATGATCCCGGTATCCCTGCCCTTGAGCCACTGGTCGAACCAGCGCACGGCTTCGTGACGCCACTCCATGCCCGGCTCCGGATACGGCTCGTGCGGCCAGGTGTGGATCCAGGGGCCGATCATCGCTTTCACCGGGGCCTGAACATTCTCCAGCATACGCGGCAGGCTGTCGCGATAGCCGTCATACCAACCGCCGATGTGAAAGGAGGGGATCCGAATGGATGCGTACTTGTCTCGTGCCGACGCGCGATCCCAGAACGGTCCGTCGCGCTGCTGGTTCTTGTAGGTCAGCATCCAGGGCTCAGTATCAAAGCGATTGTCAAAATAGTCCTGGTCGAGCACATAGCCCGGTGGGGCGGGAAGCGCGTTATACAGATCCTGCGACATCTCCCAGCTATCCATGTGCATGACCCCGTCGATGTAATGCACATCGTCCTGGTACAGATCCTCTGTTGCATCGACAGGGATTATCGTTTTCAGGGCAGGCGGCTGTCGCATCGCCAGCTGAATCGCATTGAAACCGCTCCATGAAATGCCGAACATGCCCACGTTGCCATTGGACAGCGGGTGCTTTGACAGCCACTCGATGACTTCTTCGCCATCGTCCAGCTCCTGATCGGAATACTCATGCGGCACCAGCCGACCCTCGCTGCTGCCCGTACCGCGAATATCGACACGTGCCACGATGTAGCCGCGCGCCGCAAAATAGGCGTAAATGGGGAACCGGCCGGCGCGCGACTCGTTTTTCCTGTAGGGGTCATACTCAAGTATGACGGGATATTTTTCGCCCGGCCTGCCGCCGATGGGGGTAATCAGGTCCGCGCCGAGGCGTACACCGTCGGGCATCGGAATCCACACTTCGCTCAGCTCGTGTTCATAGACCGGCGGCGACACCGGCTCGGCAGCGCCAGCCGTCAGCGCAAAAACAAGGATGGCTACTGCCAGCAGCCCACTTGTGCGATCACTGTGCCCGGGTCTGGAAACCGGGCTGAACGTGACTGAATTTTCCCAGGTAGCCATAAGCGACTCATTTGTTATCGATATGCGGTTTCAGGCGGTCCAGCACGTATTTGCGGATATCCAGGTTGTAGTCTTCCATGGGGGCATACACCCCACGGTCATGTACTCGCGCGGACATGCCCTGCTGTACCCGCTCGCAAATGGCCCAGTCCTGCCGGTTGATCAGGTGCCAGAAATCCACCGCATCCGACGGGTCAAAACCCGGCCTGGCCATTTCATAGGGCTCGAACAGGAAATGGCAGTCGACAACGGTTCTGCCTGGCCCGGCTGGCCTGAGTATGTAGTAGGTCACATGCTCTCGTGCCAGGCTCAGGAACAGATTGGGATATATCAGCTCCCCCTTGTGAAGTACCTGCTCGTCTTCACTCAGACCCGGGAAGCTGCGGCGGCTGGACTCCCCACTGAAGGTAAACGTGGTGGCTCCCTGCCGGTGGGGTATGCCCCGCTCCCAATCCAGGCCAGCACCTCCGGACTCACGGAAGGCAGGCACTATACGACACAGTTCCGGATGCACAGGGCCGCAGTGATAGCATTCGTTGTAGTTTTCGCACAGTACTTTCCAGTTGGCATTGACCTCGTAGGAAATGGTGCGGGCAATGCGCAGGTCACGCAGGGGATAATTGCCGAAGCGCCGCCTGGCCACGGCCACGGTGTCTTCAAAGGGCGGGGCCGAGGCCGGTGTCAGATTGAGGAAAACAAAGCCTCCCCAACACTCTACGGCTACCGGGTGCAGTCGCACATTGCTGATATCGAAGCCGGTCACACTGTTCATGAAGGGGGCTTTTACCAACTGTCCGTCCAGGTCATAGGTCCATGCATGGTAGGGACAGACAATGCTGCGCCCACCCACCACGCCGCCCTTGAGCGCCAGTACCGAATCATCGTCGTTCTGAGCGGCGCAAAGTCGGGCGCCACGATGACGGCAGACATTGTAGAACGCTTTCAGCACACCCTCGCGGTTGCGCAGCAGCAGGATGCTTTCGCCGTAGAGTTGCAGCACCCGGTGACCAGAGGGCGTCGCAATCTCCTCCTCACGGCCCACACAAACCCAGTCAGTGAAAAATATGTGCTCTTTTTCCAGCTGGTAATAACGGTCTTCCAGGTACCACGAAGAGGGTAGCGAGGGCTCAAGTCCCTGCAGTGCATTCAGCTCAACGGTGGACATCAGGAAGAGACTCGCCGAATTGGTAGTCATTGTATTCTGACCAGATTCTGCTCCGGGTTCCAGCCTGATCTTTCAGCGAGGGAGCAGTCCGGCAACCCGGGCGTGAATTTCCAGACCGCTTTTGCCGCCCGATTCCTGCGATGAACCGCGGTGTTACGAATGTACTCACTCAACTATCGGATACCGGAAGATTGTGGCGCGGCATGCATTGGTTCATTATGCGAACGGGCAGACCAGCAGAGTACAGCAGATGACAGGGAGTGACCCGGTATCGGACTCTGTTGACGGGCAGAAGCCCGGCAATATTCGCTGGCGCATCATGACCATCCTGATTTTCGTCAGCTTCGTCTCCTACTTACTGCGCGGCAATCTGTCCATCGCCGGCCCGAGCATGGTGAAAGACCTGCAGCTGACGGAAATTCAGTGGGGCTGGATCATGGCGGCATTTCCCCTGGGCTATGCCCTGTTTCAATTCCCGGGCGGATGCTGGGGGGATCGCAAAGGGCCACGATTTACCATGGCTGCCATCACCATAGCCTGGGGTGTACTCATCGCCACCACCAGCCTGACACCCGCGCGGGATGTAGCCCCGCTCTACCTGGTTATCGGGTTTCTGCTGACCATCCAGTTTCTGGTGGGCGCTTCGCACGCGCCGGTCTTCCCCATCATGGTGTGCGCCATCGAGCGCTGGTTTCCGCCGGGGGGCTGGGCATTGCCCAATGGACTGTCCAGTGCCGGCCTGACGGTGGGCCTGGCGGTCACTGCCTCGGTTTTGCCCTGGTTGATAGGTGAATACGGCTGGCGTACGGGTTTCCTGGCACTGGCGCCATTCGGACTCATAGCGGGTAGTCTGTGGTGGTGGTATGCGCGTGACCACCCCGCAGATCATCCCTCCATCAACGCTGCGGAGCTCGCTCTACTGGCGTCACCTGCCGGCAACAGGGCTGCTGACGCGCTTACCGAACCTGCCTGGAGACGGGTACTCAAGAACCGGGACGCCCTGTTTGTGATGCTCAGCTATTCCTCGATGAATTTTGTTTTCTACGTGGTTTTCAGCTGGGGCTACTACTACATGGTGACCGTGCGCGAAATGGGAGCCCAGGAGGCCGGATTCCTGACTTCAGCGCAGTGGCTGGCGGGTGCCGCCGGGGCCTTTGCCGGCGGCTGGCTGGGTGACAGATTTTGTCTGCAATACGGGGTGCGCTGGGGTTGCCGGATGCCGGTCATTATTGGCTGCAGCACATCCGCGTTGTTGCTTATCGGCGTGGCATTGCATCCCGATGCCTACGTGGCGGCTTTCATGCTGGGCGCCTGCTTCTTCTTCAACCAGTTTACCGAGGGAGCATTCGGTGCCAATGGCGCGGCAATCGGCGGGCGTCACGCCGGGGCGGTCTATGGACTGTTCAATACCGGCGCCAACCTGATGGGTTTCGCCAACGCCCTCCTGCTGTCGGCTATCGCCGCCACACTTGGGTGGCAGGTGGCCATGACCACGGGCGCTGCGTTTGCGTTGCTGTCCGTCATCTTCATTCTGTTTAGCCGTGCCGACAGGCAAATGGACCAGTCTGACTGATACCAGGACTGGTCAGCCATTCGCGCTTTCCTGCTACTATCATGTTTAACGGGCGGACCAGTTGGCTGAGGATTGACCTTTATGAGTAGAAATGCGCGCTATGACATTTTGTTCGAGCCCGTAGCCATAGGGCCGGTCAAGGCGCCCAATCGTTTCTACCAGGTACCTCACGCAAGCGGCATGACCGAGGCCAATCCCCGTGTCAGGGCGGCGTTTCGCGGCACCAAGGCGGAAGGGGGCTGGGGCGTTGTCTCGACTGGCGCGGTGTCTACCCACCCCTCTTCCGATGACAGCCCTTTACCCTTTGCCAGGCTGTGGGATGACAATGATGTTCGCGCTCACGCCCTGAGTTGTGATGCCATCCATGAGCACGGCTCCCTGGCCGCGGTAGAGTTGTGGCATGGCGGCGCATCCGTCATGAATCGCACTTCACGTATCGCCCCCTATTCGCCCTCAGGTATTCCCTGGGCGGCGACTCATGTGGGTTTTATGGGGCAATTGCGGCCGAGAATCATGGATGGCAAGGATATACGCGATGTCATCAAGTGGCAGGTTGCCGCGGCAAAAAGGGCCAGGTCAGCCGGCTTCGATATTGTCTATATCTATGCTGGCATGGGTTATCTGGCTTATGAATTTCTCCTGGAAGAGTACAATCGCCGAACCGATGCCTACGGTGGCTGCGTCGCCAATCGCGTGCGTTTTGTCCGGGAACTCATCGAAGCCACCAAAGAAGCGGTTGGCGATACCTGCGGGGTCGCCCTGCGTATCAGTCTGGAGGAATTACGGGCGAAGCCGAGTGATCACTTCGCTTCACAAGCCCATGAGGTGGTCAGTTTGCTGGCGGACTTACCTGACTTGTGGGATGTCAAAATGGATTCCAGCCCTACCGATTGTGGCGCATCCCGATTCCGTGAAGAGGGTGCACACGAGCCGGTTATAGCATTTGTAAAGAGCGTCACCAGCAAACCCGTGGTAGGCGTCGGCAGATTCACCTCTCCCGATACGATGGTGTCGCAAATCAGGCGCGGCGTGCTCGATTTAATCGGCGGCGCGAGGCCATCGATCGCCGACCCGTTTCTGCCCAACAAGATTAACGAAGGGCGCGAGAATGAAATTCGCGAGTGCATAGGCTGTAACATCTGCATCTCCAGCTGGCATGATGGCGTGCCGGTGCGTTGTACCCAGAACGCTACGGCAGGAGAAGAGTGGCGCAAGGGCTGGCATCCGGAAAAGTTTGCCAAACCCGGTAGTGATGATCGCATCCTGATTGTCGGCGGCGGCCCCACCGGCCTGGAGGCTGCCCTGATAGCCGCCAGGCGGGGTTACCAGGTGACCGTTGCGGAAAAGCGAACTGAACTGGGTGGGCGCCTGCTCTATGAAGCGCAATTGCCGGGTCTTCAGGCCTGGGGGCGAGTCACTGACTACCGGCTTCATGCCCTGAAGAAGATGGCCAATGTCGATCTCTACCTGGATAGCGAATTGAGCGTTGAGGACATTTTCGGCCTGGGCCATCAGCAAATTGCCATAGCAACGGGTGCACGCTGGACGAAGTCACTCTACGCCTCGCTGGAGATACCGGTAGGTGAACTCAACCGCCCTGACGTGTATACCCCGGACGATCTGGCAGCGGGCGTCGTGCCGACAGGGCCGGTACTGGTTTACGATTTTGATAATTACTATATGGGCGGCGTGATAGCCGAGTCGTTAGCTCATCGAGGCTTGGAGGTGTGCTATGCCACGCCGGCCGGTCATGCTTCAGCCTGGACAATTATGACCAATGAACTGCCCTATGTTCATCAGGCCCTGGAAAAGTGCGGCGTCGATGTTCACACGCAGATGCTCCTGAGTGATTTTGACGGTGGGCGGGCCGGCCTGAACAGTATTTTTACCGGAAAGGCCAGCACTGTCGCGGTCAGGTCCGTCGTAATCGTGGGTTTACGCCTGCCAAACGATACGCTTTATCAGCAGTTAACAGCGCGGCAAGCCGAGTTTGCGGCAGCAGGTATTAAATCGGTACAGCGCATTGGCGATGCCCTTGCAGCGGGCGCGCTGGTACACGCAGTGTACGCCGGGCACTGTTATGCCAGGCAACTGGACAGGCCGGAAGATGAGCTTTATATACGCGATATTCCCATAGCGGAATATGCTTACGGCCCCGCTTTTACAGGTTGATGAATATGCAGATGTATGAACGCGAGAAACTTGAGTTTCACGGGTCAGGCCTAACCCCCCACGGTTTCATGTTGCGATGAAAAGCAGTCTTGCTTCCCGCCTGGGCCTCGTGCTTGCACCCGCCATGCTGCTTGCCGCGACAGTCGCGGCGAAGGAATATTCCGATGCAGCCACGCAGGCGCTCGACCTTTCGAAACAGGCGATCGCACTCCGTTCGGTGCGCGGCGTCGGAAATCAGACAATCGAGGTTGCCCAACTGTTTCGTGACGCGCTGGTCGCGGGAGGCTGGTCCGACGACGATGTCGAGATCGTGCCACTGGAGGATACCGCCTATCTGATAGCCACCTGGCCCGGCAGTGACCCATCGCTCGGCCCTATCGTGATATCCGCCCATCTGGATGTTGTCGAGGCCAGGCCGGAGGAGTGGGAGCGCGATCCCTTCACCCCACTGGTAGAGCACGGTTACCTGCTGGGACG
>JAZBNW010000264.1:0-7499 GCA_036350855.1 Halieaceae bacterium | reverse complement strand
GAATGAGGAAAGCATGGCAAGCCAACCCGTCTACAAGGTGATTTTCCAGAACGGCAACCAGGTGTTCGAGGTGTTCGCCCGGCAGATCTACCAGAGCGATATGTGGGGCTTTATCGAAGTGGAGGAGTTCGTCTTCGGTGAGCGCTCCAGGATTGTCGTGGACCCGGGCGAGGAAAAGCTCAAGAACGAGTTCAACGGGGTCAAGCGCAGCTACATTCCGCTGCAGGCCATTATCCGTATCGACGAGGTCGACAAGGAGGGCAGCGGCAAGGTGTCCGACTCGCCCGCCGGCGGCAATGTCGCCAGTTTTCCCTTCTCCGGCATGTCCCCCGGGCAGCGCGGGAGTGAGGAATAACACCTCCGCTACCCGCGGATAAACCCGTCCCCTGGTGTCAAAAGCCAGTTTGGCGCCATTTCCCAATAGTTGAATAAGGGCCTGGAGCGACTATTCTGCTTCAGACCGGTATGCAGGAGAAACACCATGCGCCTTGTACCCGTCAACCGCTTGCGAGACCGTCGAATCAGTACGGTGTTCGGCCGACTCGCCCTGATTTTTGTGGTCCCGGCCACCGGGGCGCTTGCGGCGGACCCGCCACCGGCTGATGCGGCCGCTGTCGAGCGCGGTGCCCGGCTGTTCCAGCAGTACTGCACCGAGTGCCACGGCCGGGACGGCCGTGCCCAACTCGATGTGATTGCCGATGCCACCGACCTGACCATGCCCGTGGACTACTACAGCGGCTATTCCGACCAGGATATTTACAACAGTATCGCCAACGGCGCCGGTGTGGCGATGCCGGCCTGGCGCCCGGTGGTCGGCAGCGACGCGGCGGTGTGGGACCTGGTCTATTTCGTCAAGAGCCTGTGGGCGGAACAGCCCTGAGCCGGGCCTGAGAGCCGCCGTTTACCCCGATATACGCAAAACTATAAATAGAAGGAGAACAGTATGAACAAGCCGGAGCAGCAGGCGGAGCAGGCCGTTGAAGGCGGGGCAGCCACGTCGAGCCGTTCGCGCAGGGATTTCCTGCGGCATTCCGTGGCGGGCGTGGGAGCCGCGGTGGCCGCGGGCGCCAGTACCAGGGCCTTTACCGCGGACCAGGTGAACGTGGCCGATGTCACCATCCCGTCAATCCGGATTCCCGCCGACTTCACCACCTCACTGGAGGAGGCCCCGGTCCCGGGCAAATTCGAGGGGCGCGGCATGAGCGGAGCCGAGGTCTTCGCCCAGGTCTGCGTCAAGGAGGAGCTGGCGGCCCTGTTCTGCTGTCCCGGCAACTACACGGTCATCAACGCCCTGGCGGCGGCCGGTATTCCCGCCTACGGCGGTCGCATGGAGGGCTCCATGTGTGCCATGGCGGACGGCTTTTCCCGCGCCACGGGGGAGGTGACCGCCACCTCGGGCACCGAGGGCCCGGGTTTCACCAATATGATCATGAATATTGCCGCCGCCAACGCCGCGCGCACCCCGCTGCTGGTACTGGCCAGCAATATGATGCTCGCCGGGGACGATCGCGAGGCCTTTATCCAGACCGGTTACCAGCAACCCCTCACTACCGGGATCAAGAAATACGGCAAGCGTTTGATCGACCCGTCCCGGGTGCACGAGTACGGCGGTTACGCGTTTCGCGAGTTGAAGTCGGGCATACCCGGTCCGGTGCACCTGGATTTTCCGGCGGAGGTGGCCCGGGCGCGTTTCAAGAGCCCGGAGGAACTCAAGGACTACTACGACAAGAGCCAGTATCGCAGTACCTCCCGGCCCTACCCGGGACCCACCGAGATCGTCCAGGTGGTGAAGATGATCGACAAGGCCCAGCGCCCGCTGATCGTCGCGGGGCAGGGTGTATTCCAGCGCAAGGGCTGGGACGCCCTGGTCAAGGTGGCAGAGAAGGGCGATATCGCCGTGGCGACCTCAGGGCCGACCCGCGGGGCCATCTCCGACGATCACCGCCTGTGCGTGATGGCGGCGCCGGATGCGTTGCTCAGTGCCGACCTGGTTATCTTCATCGGCCAGTACTGCATGCCCAGCCCCGGCGAATACCGCCTGAGTCCGGATATCAGGACCATCAGGGTGCATCCTGAACAGAACGACCTGGGGCGCAACTGGCCCCTTGACCTGGGGGTGGTCAGCGATGAGGCCCTGTTCCTGGAAGCCCTGCAGGATGCGATCAGAGGCAAGAAGCGCCCCGCCTGGGTCGACGAAATCGCCAAGGCGAAACAGGCCTACCAGGCGCATATCGACGACACCTACCGGCTGGGCCTGGAGTACAGCAGGAAAACCAATCACCTGCACCCGGCGGTGATCGCCCATGAGACGCAGCACTTTATCGACAACGGCACCGAAGACCGCCTCGCGGTGGTTTCCGGTGGCGGCGGCTGGACCATCGGCCTGTTTTCCGGTCGCTATATGCGCGCCCGGCGCCCGGGCCAGATGATTGTGCCGGCCTACCAGTACGGCGCCATCGGGCCCGATATGTCGATGATGATGGGCAGCTGCGCCGCCGTGCAGCGGGGCGTCGGCCCACAGAAAGGCTACGAGGGCGCGCCGACAATCTGTGTGACCAGTGACGCCGGAGTGGCCTACAGCATGTTCGAGCTCGACACGGCGGCCAAGTACGGCTTGCCGACCATCACCATTGTCTACAACAACAACGCCTGGGGCGTCTGGACCAACGCGGCCCGCTCTGCCCGGTCGCTGCAGATGTACCTGTTCCAGGAAAACCTGCGCTACGACCAGATGGCCCGGGGCCTGGGCGCCAACGGCGAATACGTGCGTAGCGTCGAGGAGTTTCGCGCCGCGCTGGCGCGGGCCTGGAAGCTGGCGCGGGATGAGAAAGTGTCCAGCCTGATCAACTGCCAGGCGCTGAAAGAGTTCACCTCCCCGCGGGATTACCCCCCGGGCGTTTCCCTCAATGCGGAACCCGGGGTCGGTGCAGTGGCCCACTGATGGGTGCCGCGGAGCAGGTCGGGGACCTGCTGGAGTACTATGCCGGCCGTGGTATCTTCAGCGGTTTCAGCCGCCAGCAGCAGGGGGCGGGGCGCGCCCGGTTCCTGCTGCGCTGGCACCGCGACCAGCTATTCGAATGGGTGTGGAGCGAGGCCAGGCAGACCCTGCGCATCAGCTGTGTGCTGCCGGCGGTGCCGGCCGATTCCGCCATGTACAGGTCCCTGAAGGCCTGGCTGGCAGCCCGCCAGGACGAGGCGCTGCCGGCGCACCGCCGCTGTGACCGCAGCAAGGTCGCGCTCAAAACCTACAACCGGGGCGGCGATGTGGCCCTCACCCTGCACGTGCTGGACGGTGACCTCGACTACGCCGTGAAGAAACTGGTGAACCTGGTGAACGAGATCTACCAGGACTTCCTGTCCAGTGGGCCGTATTTCGACTGGATGGTCGAGACCTTCGAACTGGACCCGGACAACCCTTATTAGTGGGGGTGCCGGGTGCCTGGCTGCTGGTGCAACCGCTGCCTTATCGAGGCCACCCGCACACACAGGACAAAAGCCTCCACCGCGTCTTTCACCGCCTGCTCTTCGGGGAAGGTGGGTGACAGACGGATATTGCTGTCCCTGGGGTCGATGCCGTAGGGAAAGGTGGCGCCCGCCGGCGTCAGCTTGACCCCGATGGCGCCCGCCAGCCGCACCACCTCGTTGGCAAGCCCCGGGCGGGTATCGAAGGAGATGAAGTAGCCGCCGCGCGGCTCGGTCCACTGCCCCATCCCCGTGCCCGCCAGTTCACTTTCCAGGGTGTTGAGAACGCTCTCGAAACGGGGACGGATAAACCCGGCGTGCCCGGCCATGTGCCCGGCCAGGGTGTCCTGGTCACGCAGGAAGCGGACGTGGCGCAGCTGGTTGACCTTGTCGGGACCGATCATCTGGTAGCCCAGGTGCTTCGTCAGCGCCGCCAGGTTCTGCTTGCTGCTGCCCAGGAAGGCCACACCGGCGCCCGCCAGGGTGACCTTCGAGGTGGAGCCGAACTGGAACACATTGTCCAGGGTGCCGTGCTCGCGGCAGTACTGGTCTATGGGCGCCAGCACCGGGGCGTCATCGTACAGGCTGTGTACGGCGTAGGCGTTGTCCCACATCACCAGAAAGTCCTCACCGGCTATTTTCGGCAGTTGCGCCATGCGCTCCACGGTGCTGTCATCGTAGACGCAGCCGGTGGGGTTGGAAAAGCGTGGCACGCACCAGATGCCCTTGATGGATTCGTCCCGCCTGACCAGCGCTTCCGCAGCGTCCATATCGGGACCACTGTCCAGCATGGGCACCGTGACCATTTCGATTCCCAGGTGCTCACAGATGGCAAAATGCCGGTCGTAGCCCGGCACCGGGCAGAGAAACTTTACCGTGTCGTTGATACCCCAGGCGGAACCGGGTCCGCGCAGGCCCTCGCTCAGGGCAAACTCCACCACCTGGTACATCATGGTCAGGCTCGAGTTGCCGCCGACCAGTGTTTCCGAGGCCGTCAGGCCCAGTAGCGAACCAAACAGCGCCCTGGCTTCGGGCAGACCCTCGAGCCCGCCGTAGTTGCGGGTGTCGGTGCCGTCGGCGGCGATGTAGTTGCCCTCCAGAATGCCATCGAGCCGATCGGACAGTGCCACCTGCCCGGTGCAGGGCTTGCCACGGGTCAGGTCCAGCGCCAGTCCTTTTGCGCCGAGCGCTTCATATTTTTGCAACTGCACGGCCAGTTCTGCCTGCAGTTCATCGTTGGAAAGCTGGTCTATATTCACTGATGTGTTCCTCGCATGGTC
This sequence comes from Halieaceae bacterium, assembly GCA_036350855.1. Lineage (GTDB taxonomy): Bacteria > Pseudomonadota > Gammaproteobacteria > Pseudomonadales > Halieaceae > JARRPM01. Next base: position 2,757 of record JAZBNW010000264.1, on the reverse strand, counting down.
CCTGTGCGAACGTGGGACGTCCCTGTCGGCAAAGTATACTCCCGGATGGGCTGCCGTAGAATCACATGTATCGCTCCCGGCTTGAAATACACCGGTCTACCCTCATATACAAACGAGTATCCAGATTGCTGATAAAGGCCCGTAAACCATGACTGAGCGCGACGACGCTGCAGACGGGGAGGTGCTGTCCTCCCGTTCCGAGGCGCATACGCCGGCAGTAGCCGACGATGTGCTGCCGGAAACCCTCTGCCTGATGCCTATTCCCAACCGCCCCTTCTTTCCCGGGCAGGTCCAGCCGGTGGGAATCAACCCCGAGCAGTGGGCCTCCACCCTCGAGGCGGTGGGCAAGGCCGGTCACGGGCTGATCGGCCTGTCCTATATCAAGCAGGCCGACCCCACGGGTGTCGATCCCCGCCAGTTTCCCGAAATGGGCTGTGTCGTTCGCCTGCACCGCTCCCCGCTGGCGGAGCAGCGCGGCCAGTTTCTCGCCCAGGGGGTGAAACGTTTCCGTATCGTGCGCTGGCTGAGCGACAAACCGCCCTACCGGGTGCAGGTGGAATATCCGCGCAGCCAGGGTGACCGCGAATCCGATGAGGTCAAGGCCTACACCATGGCCCTGATCAAGGAAATAAAGGAGCTGCTGCCCCTCAACCCGCTGTACAGCGAAGAGCTGAAACAGTACCTGGCCAATTTCAGTCCCAACCAGCCCAGCCTGTTGGCGGATTTCTCGGCTGCCCTGACCACGGCATCCGGCGACCAGTTACAGGAAATCCTGGACACCCTGCCGCTGCTGTCGCGCATGGAGAAAGTGCTCGGACTACTGCGCAAGGAGCGGGAGGTTGCGGAACTGCAGGGCCAGATCACCAGCCAGGTAAACGAAAAGGTCTCTGCCCAGCAGCGCGAGTTTTTCCTGCGGGAGCAGATGAAAATCATCCAGAAGGAACTCGGTATTTCCAAGGATGATCGCACCACTGACGTGGAAATGTTCGAGGAGCGTATCCGCGACCTCGCCCTGCCCGAGTCCGCAGCCCGGCGCATCGACGAAGAGCTGCGCAAGCTGTCGGTGCTGGAGACCGGCTCCCCCGAGTACGGGGTGACCCGCAATTACCTGGACTGGGCCACCTCGGTACCCTGGGGCGTTCACACCGAGGACCAGCTGGACCTGAAGCATGCGCGCAAGGTTCTCAACGAACACCACGAGGGGCTGGAGGACGTCAAGGACCGCATTCTCGAATTCCTGGCGGTCGGTTCTTTCAAGGGCGAGATCGCGGGCTCCATCCTGTTGCTGGTGGGCCCCCCCGGTGTGGGCAAAACGAGCATCGGGCGCTCGGTGGCGGACGCGCTGGGCCGCGAGTTTTATCGTTTCAGCCTGGGCGGTATGCGCGATGAGGCCGAGATCAAGGGCCACCGGCGCACCTATATCGGCGCCATGCCCGGCAAGTTCGTACAGGCCCTGAAAGAGGTCAAGGTCGCCAACCCCGTCATCATGCTGGACGAGATCGACAAGATCGGGGCCTCCTACCAGGGCGACCCGGCCTCCGCGCTGCTGGAAGTGCTGGACCCGGAACAGAACAGCGAGTTTCTCGATCACTACCTGGATCTTCGCGTAGATCTCTCCAAGGTGCTGTTCATCTGTACCGCCAATCAGCTCGACACCATCCCGGGGCCCCTGCTGGACAGGATGGAAACCCTGCGCCTGTCCGGCTACGTGGCGGAGGAGAAGCTGGCCATAGCAAAAAATCACCTGTGGCCGCGCCAGCTCCAGCGCCACGGCCTCAGCGAGGACCAGCTCAGGATCAACGAGGCGGCTCTCAAGTACGTGATCGATTCCTACTGCCGCGAAGCGGGCGTGCGGACCCTGGAAAAACAGCTGGCGCGGATCATGCGTAAATCCATCGTGCGCATGCTCGAGGGGGACGATGAAAAGTTGCGCATCGGCAAGAAAGATATCGACGACCTGCTCGGCAAGCCCCCGTTCCAGCCGGACAAGCCCCTGCGGGGACTCGGTGTGGCCACCGGCCTGGCCTGGACCGCCATGGGCGGCGCCACCCTGGCAATCGAGTCGTCCCAGATCCACACCCTGAACCGGGGCTTCAAGATGACCGGCAAGTTGGGCGACGTGATGAAGGAGTCGGCGGAAATTGCCTACAGCTATGTGTCAGCTCACCTGAAGGACTACCGCTGTCACCCGGATTTCTTCGATATCAGTATGGTGCACCTGCACGTCCCGGAGGGCGCGACGCCCAAGGATGGCCCCAGTGCCGGCATTACCATCGCCACCGCGCTGGTGTCGCTGGCGCGCAAGGAGAGGATCAAGCGTCCCCTGGCCATGACCGGGGAGCTGACCCTGACCGGGCAGGTGTTGCCGGTGGGCGGCATCCGCGAGAAGGTGATCGCCGCCCGGCGCAGCAAGATCATGGAGCTGATCCTGCCCCACGGCAACCGCCGCGATTTCGAGGAGCTGCCTGCCTACCTGCGCGAGGGCATCAACGTGCATTTCGCCCGCACTTTCCGCGATGTGTTCGAGTGTGTGTTCCAGGATCACCAGGTGGACACGTCGCTGCACTAGGGCGTTACTGACCAGGACCTTTCGGCGAGGCGAGCGGGACCGGAATACCCCTGCTTCTTTTCGGCGAGGCGGGCGCGACCGGGGAGCGGGTCCTCGAAAAGGCCGCAGCTGCGCAAACAAAAGTGGCTGCTGCGCAACTCGACCATTTTTTGCTACGCAAAAAATCGGGACTCGGACAGTGCTCGCAG
>JAZBNW010000263.1:0-16040 GCA_036350855.1 Halieaceae bacterium | reverse complement strand
GATAGGCGTAGTGACAACAGCCTGCCATCCTGGCCAGGGGCAGGCGGCAATGCCAGATTCGACCGGATTTGTTGAACCGGTAGTCCAGTTCGACCTCGACAGCAGGTTTGCCCGGATCTCCCTCGCGAAACAACAGCAGGGTGACCCGTGTCGCGTGTTTTGAATAGAGTGCGAAGTTGTAGGCATCCTCCGCGGCAATCCATGTAGCGCCCAGGGGAAATGCGCTGCCCTCCCTGGCAGACCAGCTCTGTCGCATTCCGGTTTCATCCATAGCTGCTGTCGCCCTGTCGATAGCATTGGCCGCGGGTGCGCCGCCGACTGTGCATTATAACCGGACTCTGCACAGCTTACCCCGGCTCACTCGCACGCCCGGTGCCCACCGCGGACCGGGCACTTCACTGGCGCCGGAACTCGGTGGGCGTCAGGCCGCTCCAGGACTTGAAGGCGGCGGAGAAAGACGAGGGGTCGCCGTAGCCCAGCAACAGGGCGATCTCGATGATGCTCAGGCTCTTGTCTTCCAGGTACTTCCTGGCCAGGTTGGATTTCACCCGCTGCAACAACTGCTGGAAGTTGGTGTCCCGGTCCTTCAGGCGCCGCTGCAGGGTGCGGCGGGAGATACCCAGATCACTGGCAATGCTGTCGATCGAGCAACTGCCCGCGGGTAACAGGCGCCGGATAGCGGTATGCAGGCTGAGGGAAAAGGGATCTGTCACCGAGGCATCGTCACTGAAAAACGCGGAGAACTCCTGGGCTACCGCATCGTAAAAGCGGGTGCTCACATGGAGCTGCGGGTTGTCCAGCATGGCCCAGTCGTAGTGCAGGGCACTCACGGCCTGGTCGAAGTACAGGGGCGCGCCGAAGGTCGCGCGCAGCAGCTCCAGCTTGTCCGGCCGCGGGTAGCTCAGGTCGACCCGGTGCGGCCTGACCGGCAGCAGGCAGTAGCCGTCCATTTGCAGTGCGGTGGCGGACAGCAGGCTGTCGGTGATCACGCAGCGCAGTGGGTCCGGCGGGCGCAGCGGGTGCCACTCCAGCGCGAAATGATCGCGATGCCGGGCGACCTTGATCGATCCCACATCCCCCAGCAGGCTGGCCACGCTGGGCAGCATGTTCATCCAGTCGCGCAGGGTCTGGCTGGCGGACGCCAGGTACAGCAGCAGGTGGGTGTTTTCCATGTAGGACACGCGCCCGCTGAGCAGGCCGAAATCCGGGTTGCCCGTCTGCTCCCGGAACTGCTCCTGTAACTGGTAGTAGGTGGCCACCGGCAGCAGCGCGTCGGGCACCGTCAGCAGGGCCAGGTCCAGGCCGGCATTGCGGGCTATCAGCTCGGGCTTCGCGCCCAGCGCGGCCGCCAGGTCCATCAGCCCCTTGAGCGCCCGCGCGTAAACCGTACCTCCCGATGGAATATCCCGCGCCGCCAAAGCATGTCACTCCTGTTTATTTTCCGTGGACCGATTCTCGCAGGCCGACCCCCGTGGACCAATCCCCGTGAACCAATAGCGTAGCATGACCCGTCAGACCCGGGCTGTCACCGGCGCAAGCCCGCGTCGATCAGAGCCGGGACAGTTGGCGCCAACTCTGTGTTCCGTGGCGCCATTTCCCGTGTAGTTACGGATCCGACTCAGTAATATGGCCTGTCTCGAAGCGGCAGGCAGGAACCCGGTAATGACTGACAAGGTATTGCGAATCGGCGGCGCCAGCGGATTCTGGGGAGATGCGGCCCGGGCCACTCCCCAGTTGCTGAACGCCGGGGCCCTGGATTATATCGTCTACGACTACCTCGCCGAGATCACCATGTCGATCATGGCCCGGGCCCGGGCCCAGGATGACGCCAGGGGCTACGCGGTGGATTTCGTCACCGCTGCCATGCAGCCCAACCTGGCAACCATTGCCGCCCGGGGCATCAAGGTGATCTCCAATGCCGGCGGGGTCAATCCCCAGGCCTGCGCCGCTGCGCTGCGCGCCCTGGTCGCCGAGCAGGGACTCGATCTCAGCGTCGCCTGCGTGGTCGGCGACGACCTGATGAGCGAGGCCGAACGGCTGGAGGCCGCAGGTATCACCGAAATGTTTTCCGGCGAGGCTTTCCCCGCGGCGTCCCGCTTGCAGAGCATCAACGCCTACCTGGGGGCCTTTCCCATCGCCAGGGCGCTGGCGCTGGGCGCCGACATCGTGGTGACCGGACGCTGTGTCGACAGCGCGGTCACCCTGGGCGCCTGTATCCACGCTTTCGGCTGGGGTCGCGCCGACCTCGACCAGCTGGCCATGGGCTCCCTGGCGGGCCATATTCTCGAGTGCGGCCCCCAGGCCACCGGCGGTAACTTCACCGACTGGGACCAGGTGCCCGACATCGCGAACATCGGCTACCCCATCGCCGAGATCTCCCCCGACGGCAGTTTTATCTGCACCCGGCCGGCGGGCACCGGCGGCCTGGTCAACGTGGGCACCGTGAGCGAGCAGATGCTCTATGAGATAGGCGACCCCCAGGACTACATGCTGCCGGATGTGATCTGCGACTTCTCCACCGCCACCGTAGAGGCGGTGGGCGACGACCGGGTGAGGGTCGCCGGCGCAACCGGCCGCCCCGCACCCGACACCTACAAGGTCAGCGCCACCTACAGCGACCAGTTCCGCGGCGGCACCTATATGACCTTCTACGGCATCGATGCCGACCGCAAGGCCCGCGCCCTGGGTGAGGCGGTATTCCAGGCCTCCCGCAATGTGTTCACGGCGTTTGGCCTGGCGGATTTCAGCGAGACCAGCATCGAGTTGATCGGCGCCGAGAGCCAGTACGGCAAGTTTGCAGACGTGCACGGCAGCCGCGAGGTGGCGATGAAGATCGCCGCCAAGCATCCGGACGCCGCGGGCATCGGCATCCTGCTCAAGGAAGCGGTAGGCCTCGGCCTGGCGACGCCACCGGGCCTGTCGGGCTTTGCCGGCGGGCGCCCCAAACCCTCCCCCGTCGTAAGGCTGTTTTCCTTCACCATTCCCAGGGACCAGGTGAACGTTCGCATCCTGATGAACGGCGATGAAATCGCCTGTGACGAGGTGCACGGCCAGCCCCCGGATCCGGCGCGTATTACCCGTCCGCCCGCACCCGCCAAACCCCGGGGCGATACCAGTGCACTGGTGCCGCTGGTGGCGCTGGCCTGGGGTCGCAGCGGCGACAAGGGCAACAAGGCGAACATCGGCATTATCGCCCGCGACCCGGCCTACCTGCCCTACATCTACCAGGCGCTCACCGTGGATGTCGTCACCGAGCGCTTTGCCCACTTCCTGCAGGACACGGGCCCGGGCAATGTCGAGCGCTTCCTGCTGCCCGGCGCCAACGCCATCAACTTCCTGCTGCACGAGGTACTGGGGGGCGGCGGCGTGGCCAGCATACGCAATGACCCGCAGGCCAAGGGCTATGCCCAGTTGCTGCTGTCCTGCCCGGTCCCGGTCCCGGCAGCCATCGCGGAGACACTGTCATGACCGTGTTCAACTCGAAAATCAACCCGAAGTCCGAGGGGTTTCGCAGGAATCGCGAGGAGATGCTGGCGCACATAGAGCACCTGCAGCGCCTGAACGCGCGCGGCGCCATGATCTCCGAGCAGCGCAGGCCGCGCTTCGAGGCCCGAGGCCAGCTCACCCCGCGGGAGCGCCTGGCGAGGCTGCTCGACCCCGGCATGCCCTTCCTGGCCATCGGCAATATCGCCGGCTACCTGCTGGACAACCCGGACCCGGAGAAATCCATCCCGGGCAGCACCATCATCGCCGGTATCGGTTTTATCAGCGGCGTGCGCTGCGTCGTGGTCGTCGACGACAGCGGCATCCAGGCGGGTTCCCTCACCACCGCCGGCGGTTACCGCCTCACCCGGGCGGAAGTGATCGCCCTGGAACAGAAGCTGCCCTTCGTACACCTGGTGGAGAGCGCCGGCGGCGACCTGCTCAACTACACGGTGGAGGGTTTCTGCAACGGCGGCGCGCTGTTCGGCAACCTGGCCAGACTCAGCAAGGCGGGGATCCCGGTGATATCCATCCTGCACGGCTCGTCCACCGCCGGAGGCGCCTACATGCCTGGCCTGAGTGACTACGTGATCGCGGTCAAGGGCAACGGCCGCGCTTTCCTGGCGGGGCCGCCACTGCTCAAGGCCGCCACCGGCGAGGTGGCCACCGAGGAGGAGCTGGGGGGCGCCGAGATGCACGCCTCGATTTCCGGACTGGCGGAATACCTCGCGGAGAACGACGGCCAGGCCGTGCAGATGTGCCGCGAACTGCTGCACCGCCTGCAGTGGAACAAGGACTGCGAGACCCCCAGGCGACGCAGCTACTGCGAACCGGTTTACGACCCGGACGAACTGGCGGGCGTCATTCCCTGCGACTACCGCAACCCCTACGACATGCGGGAGCTGGTGGCGCGGGTGGTGGACGGCTCCGACTTCATGGACTTCAAGCCGCGCTACGGCGCCGCCACGGTCTGCATCCAGGCGGACATATTCGGCCTGCCCTGCGGCATCATCGGCAATAACGGCCCCATCGACCCGGCCGGCGCCACCAAGGCAACCCAGTTCCTGCAACTGTGTGACCAGGCCAATATTCCCGTGCTGTTCCTGCAGAACACCACGGGCTATATCGTCGGCACGAAGTCTGAACAGGCCGGCATGATCAAGCACGGGTCGAAAATGATCCAGGCGGTGCGCAACCTGGAGGTACCGCGCATCACCCTGATGACCGGCGCCAGTTTCGGCGCGGGCAACTACGGCATGTGCGGGCGCGCCTACGAACCCGACTTCCTGTACACGTTCCCGAATGCGCGCACCGGGGTAATGGGCGGCGAACAGGCGGCCAAAACCATGTCCATGGTGGCCCGTGGCAAGGCGGCGGCGAGCGGCAAGGCGCCTGACGAAAAGGCCCTGGCCCAGCAGGAGGCCTACCTGGCGAATATATTCGACAGCCAGTCCGGTGCCTTCTACACCTCCGGCCACCTGCTGGACGACGGCATGATCGACCCCAGGGACAGCCGCAAGACCCTGGGATTCCTGCTGGAAACCGTGTGGGAAACGCGCCATCGCAGCGTGCGCCCAAACAGTTTCGGCATAGCGCGAATGTAAACGGACAGACGATGACGACATTACCCGACACCCGGGCACTGATCCTGGAACCCAGAGGCAGCGTGCTGACCATCTGGCTCAACCGGCCCGAGGCCAGGAACGCCCTGTCAGCCGACATGGTGGACGAACTGGGGGCCGTGCTGGATGCCATTGCCGACGACCGCAGCCTGCGCACGATCATTTTGCGGGGCAAGGGCGGGTTCTTCTGCGCCGGCGGCGATATCAAGGGATTCAAGTCCGACCTGCAGGGTGGCGCGCCCGACCGGGAAGAGGTCGCCCGCGGCAACCGCAGCTTCGGCGACCTCATGATCAAACTGAACGAGCAGCCCCAGACGGTCATCGTCCTGGTGGAAGGCGCCGCCATCGGCGGTGGCCTGGGCCTGGCCTGCGTGGGCGATGTCACGATCGTCACCAGGGACGCCCGCTTCCGCATCAGCGAAACCAGCCTGGGGATTCCCCCGGCCCAGATCGCCCCCTTTGTCACCGAGCGGGTGGGTCTCACCCAGGCCCGCCGGCTGATGCTGACCGGCGCCCGGTTCCAGGGCGAGGAAGCAGTGCACTATGGCATCGGCCATATCCTGGCCGAGGACGCCGCCGACCTGGAGGCCAAATGCGCCGGGGTACTGGAGCAGATCGCCCTGTGTGCCCCCGGCGCCAATGCGGTTACCAAGAGCATCGTTTTCGAGACCACCCGCCGACCGCGGGCCGAGGCGCTGGATTTCGCTTCCCGCGGGTTCGCCGATTGCATGCTGAGCGAGGAGGGCCGCGAGGGTGTTGCCGCCTTCGTGGAAAAGCGCAAGCCCGGCTGGGCGACTGACTGATATCCGGAGAGCGTGATGACACGATTTACCAGCATACTGGTGGCCAACCGCGGCGAGATCGCCTGCCGCGTCATCCGCAGCGCCAGGGCGCAGGGTTACCGCACGGTGGCGGTTTACTCGGAGGCGGACGCCGGGGCTCCCCATGTGCAGATGGCGGACGAGGCGGTCTGTATCGGCCCCGGTCCCGTCAACGAGTCCTACCTCGTGCAGGACAATATCCTGCGGGCAGCCGGCACCACCGGCGCCGGCGCGATCCACCCGGGCTATGGCTTTCTCAGCGAAAATGCCGCGTTCGCCCGGGCCTGCGAGGAGGCGGGCCTGGTATTCATCGGCCCGGCCCCGGATGCCATTCACCTGATGGGCAACAAGGCCGAGGCCAAGCGCCGCATGATCGCAGCGGGGGTACCCTGTGTTCCCGGCTACGAGGGCGAGGACCAGAGTGACGACGTCCTGCTCGGGGAGGGCGCCAGGATAGGCCCGCCACTGATGGTGAAGGCGGCCGCCGGCGGCGGCGGCCGCGGCATGCGCCTGGTGCACGACCTGAAAGACCTGGCCAACGCGGTCAAGCTGGCCCGGGCGGAAGCGGAGTCCGCCTTCGGGTCCGGGGAACTGATACTGGAAAAAGCCATCATCCGGCCACGCCACGTGGAAGTGCAGGTGTTCGCCGACAGCCAGGGCAACACCATCCACCTGGGGGAGCGGGACTGCTCGGTACAGCGGCGCCACCAGAAAGTGGTCGAGGAGGCGCCCTGCCCGATCATGACAGAAACGCTGCGCGCCGGGATGGGCGCCGCGGCGGTGGCCGCGGCGGCAAGCATCCAGTACCGCGGCGCCGGCACGGTGGAATTCCTGCTGGACGAGGGCGGCCGGTTTTACTTCCTGGAGATGAACACCCGGCTGCAGGTGGAACACCCGGTGACCGAGCTGGTCACCGGCCTGGACCTGGTCGCCCTGCAACTGCAGGTGGCCCAGGGCGAACCCCTCGGGCTGACCCAGGACGATATCACCCTGACCGGCCATGCCATCGAGGTGCGCCTGTACACCGAGGATCCCGCCCAGGATTTCCTCCCCACCTCAGGACCCGTCGACCTGTGGTCGCCACCGGGGGGCGCCGGCGTCCGGGTGGATAGCGGGATTGCCACCGGCCAGCAGATCTCGCCGTTCTACGACCCCATGGTCGCCAAGATCATCGCCAGTGGCCCCACCCGCGATATCGCCCGCCAGCGCCTGGTCGAGGCACTGCAGGAGACCGTGCTGTTCGGGCCCAGCCACAACCGGGATTTCCTGGTGGCCTGCCTGCAGAAAGACTGTTTTGCCCGGGGCCTCGCCACCACCGCGTTTATCGCGGAGGAGTTCACGGCGCAGGAGATGGCCGCCCTTACTCCCGGCTTCAGCGACAGCGCCGTGGCGGCGGTGATCGAGCTGGCCCTGGACCATCGCGCCCTGTACGCCGACAGCGTGATCGTCGCACCGCAGCTGCGGGACTGGTCCAGTGCCGGCGCCCTGGTGTCGCGCAAGCGCTACCAGCACGGCGAGCTGTTGCACGACCTGGCGGTAATGGCGCTGGGCAGCGGTAGCTACCAGGTGTTCGACGCCAGCCAGTCCTGCCTGGTAGAACTGCTGTCGCTGGAGGGCAGCACCGCCCATGTCGGCATCGACGGCGCGCGACACACGGCGCGCTTCCATACGCCCCACCGCGGCAAACTGTACCTGTCCATAGACGGTCGCGCGGCGCAATACCTGGACCTGATTCGCCTCGACGGCGCCACGCAGCAGGGCGGCGGCAGTGGCAGGGTAAGCGCGCCGATGCACGGCCTGTTGCTGGAGGTGCGTGTGGCGCCCGGCGACGCGGTGGAGCAGGGGCAGACCCTGGCGGTGCTGGAGGCGATGAAAATGCACTATGAAATCGTCGCGGAAGCGACCGGCACCGTGCGCGAGGTCATGACGGAGGCCGGCAAACAGGTGGCCGCGGAGGACGTACTCATCGAGATCGAGGTGACAGAGAAATTGGGGTCAGAGTAAAAATTGGGTTAAGTGGAGAAATTGGAGTCACGCTGATGTTCCCCAATTTTTACTCTGACCCCAATTTCCTGACCCCGAATTAGAGCAGGCCTGACGACCCGGCTTATTTGGTTCCCAGGTGCTTGCCCTGGTCGGACTTGACCGCAGGCGCGAGCAACATGATGGTGCGATCCTCACGGCTGCTCGGGTGCTGGACATTGATGTAGGCGATATGCGGGTTGAACGGGTCGAAGTAGAGACCCGTGGCCTCCGCGCCAACAGTGCGAAGACTGGCCCACTTGCCAATTGCCTCTGCCACACCATCCTCATCCCTGTCGACTGCGAACCAGGTGTCCTCTATACCGCCGGGCTGGTCCTCGATGATATACATGTTGCCATCCGCATCGATGGCCAGGTTGTCGGGGCTGGTGAATTCTGAGCCGGCAGGACTGCCGGTGGCCATATCGGTGGTATCGCGACTCGCAAACAGCTTCACTTCCATCCGCGCCAGGTCGATCGAAAACACCTTGTTGTTGGTAGTGGTGGCTACGTAGAGTTGCTGCTTGCCGTTGCGCAGGGTCTTGATTTCCAGATCTTCCGGACGATCAAAATCAGTGCCCAGGAACGCGGGGACATTGGGGGTTGCCCGACCATCGACTTCGTCGCCGTAAACAATGACGGTTCCCGGCAGGGGGGCCCCGTCGGCGTCGGTCAGCGGTATCCAGGCCGCCTTGCCGGTGGCTTCTTCGACAGTGCCGTCACCCACCCTGAGTACAAACGACTGTCCCCTGGCAAAAAACTCATCGCCAGTGGCGGCGTCCGGTTTTCTCGAGGTGTACTTGAAAATATGGCTGTTGTTACGCTCATCGATAAAATACAGGTTGTTGTCCTTGTCGAAAGCCAGACCCTCGTGGGAAACACGCGGCAGGATATCGCGATGAACAATTTCGATGTCCGCCGCATCGGCCAGCGGATTGGTGACCTCGAACAAACGGCCATAAGGGCTGGTGGGAGCGCCCGGATCACTCCAGCTCTCTTCTGCCGTGAGATAGGAACCCCAGGGGGTCCAGCGCGACGCATCAAACGCAACGTAATCCCCTGGCGCGGGCGCGAAGAAGATAGTCTCGGTCTGCATGTTGCGCAGGTCAGTGCGCTGGATGCCGGCCTGACTGGTTTCATACGGAGCGAACAGGTAGCGGCCCGCATCCGGTCCGCTCTCATTCACAGTCTGCATATCGTAGTTGCCGGAATCGCCACGCAATACCTGGGCGGTATCCCGCTTTACGATTGTCACCTGACGAAAGTCCGGAGACGACAGTACGAACGGTGCTGCTTCAAGTGGGTCGAATACGGGCAGAGCGCCCGGGTTGCCCGTCAAGGGATTGAATTTGTCGAAGTTGGTCGCATCTGCCTGAACCTGCGAAGCGGCGATCGCTATTCCGACCGCAACGGTAAGCTTCCTTAGTAACATATCTCTATCTCCAGATAATTTTGACGTGAACGCGTGGACTACCAGGCGCAGATCAGAACGTCGCGATATCGGTGCGATGGGCGATCTGCATAACCTGCGTGGAAGTATCGGAGGGATTTGTTGCCGGGGCTTTACAGTTAGGTGAACAAATGAGTTGAGGGGGCACTCACGCGGCTGGAGAGTGCCAGTTGATGCGCTACCGGGAAATTGACAAGCTTTACGCCTTCAGGCCTTCACGCCTCCCGGCAGAACATGGCGATGCTGGCCGCGGTTTCCCGGCTGATGTCGGGACAGGCACTGGCAAAGATTTCTATTCCGTGGGTGGTACCCATCACCTGGCGACAGCGCGCCTTTACACCGGCTTTCAGCAAATTGCGATAAAACTCGATGCCCTCGTCCCGCAGGGGGTCGCACTCGTTGACACTGATGACGGTGGGCACCAGGCCCCGCAGGTCCTCCACGCTGGCGAAGCTCGGCCAGGCCAGGGGATTGCGGTTCTCGAACTGCTCGATACCGTAGGCCATGGCGCCACGGTTGTTGTGCAGGTCGAGGAGCAGGCCATTATTCTCGATGGATGAGGGGTATTTGTCCTGGGGCCAGGCCCCGGCGATGTAGGGACAAAGGGCATAAAGCCCGCGAACAAGGCCCAGGTCGCCGTCGCGTTTCAGCTTCAGGCCCGTAGCCAGGGTGAGGTTACCGCCTCCGCTCTCCCCGGCAACGATAATGTGGGCCGGGTCTATATTGAGTTCGCCCGCCTGGCTCGCCAGCCACTTCACACCCGACACGCAGTCGTTCAGGCCCGCGGGAAACGGCGCCACTTCAGGCGTCGAGGACGGCGTCAGGCAGTTGCGAAAATCCACCATGGCCACGGCGACGCCCTGGCCAGCAATGAGCTTGCCCCAGGCCCGGTACATGCCGAGAAAACAACTCATCGACTGCATGCCGCCGCCGTGGATGTAATACACGCAGGGCAGTTTTTCCGCGCTGTCCGGCCGGATGAACTGCAGCTTGATGGTGTTGCCATCGGGGGCCGAGGTGAACTCGTGGGTGGAAACTGTAAGGCCCCTGGAGGGCGCCACCTGCTCGTTATCGACGAGGTCGAACATCGCCTCCATCTGTTTGCGCTGGGCGACCGCCGCGGAGGTGCCCGCCTCCTGCAGCGCCTGTTCGCGCGATTCGACATTGTCAAACACCGCCGCCGGAAGCACGCCCAGCAGTGCTTTTATCCGGGGGTCGATCCGGGGGTCCTGTTGCATCTTTGTCATATGTGTAGTCCTTGTTAGCCAGTGTAAGCCGGCCCCGAGGTCATCACCCATCCGGCCGGTTCTCGCGCGGCGCAGGTCGACCTGCGCTCAACTGTATCCATAGACGCTGGCGAGCACGATGAACAGGCTCGCAAGCGCAAAGAGTCCGAGGAAAAAACGGGTGGCGACCCGCATCCATTCCAGCCAGTCCAGACGCGCGGCGCCCAGGCAACCCATCAGCGAGGCCGAGGTGGGCACCACGATATTGGTCAATCCGTCACCGAGCTGGAAGGCTAGCACAGCTACCTGCCGGCTGACACCGATAAGGTCCGAAAGGGGCGCCATCAATGGCATCGTCAACGCGGCCTGCCCCGAGCCGGAGGTCACAAAGAAGTTGAAGACGGACTGGAAGCAGAGCATGCCCCAGGCGGCGAGCCAGGCGGGCAGGTTCCCGAGGGATTCACTGCCGTAAAACAGGAGCGTGTTGAGCTGGCTCGGCACGGTAGGGCTATCCCCGCCCAGCAGGAACACGATACCACGGGCGAACCCCACCACCAGCGCTGCAGGCAACAGGTCCATGGCACCCTGGCGAAACGCCTGGGCGGCCTTGTTCGCGTGCATGCCGTCAAGGCGAAACAGGCAACCGATGATGCCGCAGACGATGCCGAGAATGACAAATTGCGTGGCGAGCTCAGGCAGGTAGTAACCACCGAACACCACCCCCAACACTATCCAGATGATCGTGGCCACCAGGGCCAGCAGGACCAGGACGTCCCCCAACTGCAGCTTGGTGTGATGCGTCGCGGCCGGTTCTTCGCCCGGCGCTTCGGCGTTCCTGGTCCGCGTTGAATAGCGCAGCGTAAATGCGATACCAAACAGGGTGAACAGGCACCACATCAGCAGGCGCAGGGGCAGGCCACTGAGCAGGGGCAACTGCGCTATCCCCTGGGCCACCGCGACACTGAAGGGGTTCATCCAGGATGTGGCAAAGCCGATCTGGGAGGCGACAAAAGTGACCAGGAAGGTCGTTACATTGTTGTAGCCAAGCCGTTTCATCACCGGAAGCAGCATCAGCACGAAGGGTATGACCTCCTCGCTCATACCGAATACCGCACCGCCCAGGGAAAACATCGCGAACAGGATGACCAGAAGAACCCGGTCATCGGAACTGCCGCCGGCTATCACGCGGCCCAGGCCGCGGTTTACCGCTCCGGTAGAGAGAACGATACCGAATGCACCGCCTGTCAGCAGGATGAAGGCCATGATTCCCACCGCCCCGCCGGTTCGACTGCCGGAGACCAGGCCCTCGTATATCGCGTTGAACAGGGCGGGCGAACCGTCGCTGGAAAAGAGCGGTAGTCCACGGCCCGCCTCGACGAAGCGGAAGCTGTCCGGGTCGATAACCGACACCAGCACGCCGTCACGCGATATTTCCTGCAGCGAAAAAAGCCCGGGCGCGAGCACGAAGCTCAGAGCATAGGCCAGCAGCGCCACCGCACCGATTACGATGTAGGTGTCGGGCATCCGCGAGGGGGACAGTGGAACTCCCCCGGCCGGGTTGTTTGACATGGCAGACCTCTTCTCCTGCCGGTACGCCGGCAATGGGCAATGGCGCCACGGCCCGGCGCCTGGGGCTATTCAATTCAAAGCAGTGGCAATTGCGGGTAATTGTCCTAAGCTGGTACCAACCAGAAAATAGCCCCGGCCACCCTGAGAGAGGATGAGTGTGAGCGACACAAGGTGTATTCCCATGTTCCCCCGGACCCTCGTCATTTTCAGCGCGCTGCTTTTCTCCACCACGGCCTTATCCGCGGGCCAGATCATTTACCCTTCCGGGAAGTACCCCGACTTCCCCTTCTCCGAAGCCGTAGCTTATAACGGGGTACTGTATTTGTCCGGCGAAATCGGCACCGATGCAGAAGGAAAACTGACCGGTGGCGGCATCGGGCCGGAGTCCCGCCAGACGATGGAGAACATCAAGGCGACTCTCGGCCGGCACGACCTTACCATGCAGGACATTGTGAAATGCACGGTGTTCCTGGCCGACATCAGCGAATGGCCGCTCTTCAACACGGTTTATGCCGGGTATTTCGAGAAGGGGCACTACCCGGCCCGCAGCGCCCTGGCCGCATCCGGCCTCGCACTGGGCGCGCGGGTTGAGGTGGAGTGCATCGCCGCGCTGAATGACAAATGAGACTTTTGCCCTAACCAGGAGAGACCACCATGACGAGCACCGACTTCGACACCGGGACTATCCATTGGCGCAAGCTCGACGGGATAGACCACCTGAGCTATTTCATCTATGACGTGGACCGGGACAGGCGTAGCGTCGATGTACTGCTGAAGTTCGCCGCCAATGAAAAGATCCTGTTACACCGCCATGTCGCCCTCAATCACATGCTTGTCCTGCAGGGCGAGCACAGGCTCTACGAGCCTGACGGCAGCATCAAGGAGGTCCGGCCAGCGGGACGCTACACCGTGAGCCCGCCGAGCGAGGACCCGCACCGGGAAGGCGGCGGCGATGAAGACGTCATTATTCTCTTCAGCATACGCGGCACGGACGGCACCATGTACGAGTTTCTCGATGACGACTTCAATGTCATCGGCACCTTTGGCATGGACGATTTCGAAGCGCTCCAATCGGGCCAGCAGGCGGCCTGAACGCTAGAACACATAATCGCCAAACATCTCGATGATATGGTCGGTCCAACGCAGCGGAAAGGGTTCCGTGAGCTCCCTGGACTGTTCGAAATCGGGCTCAAACAGCTCCCGGGTCAGGGCCTGAACCGCGGACGGCTCGGATGTTGCGATATTGATTTCCCTGTTGATGTGGAGGCTCAGGCGATCCAGATTAGCGGAGCCCATCGAGGCCCAGCCGTCAAATATCGCGGCTTTTACATGTGAAAATCCCGGGTAAATGTAGACCCTGATGCCGTTCTCCAACATGGTGTTGGCAGCCAGGGTGATGTTCCGGGTGATGAGCCCCCTGTCTGTTTCCAATGGAATGATCACCCTCACATCCACTCCCCTGTGGCGAGCTACAATCAGGGCCCGCAGCAGGGCATCATCGGTAAAGTAGGCGTTTTCGATATAGATATAGCGCTGTGAGCGGAGAATGGCCTCGCGCTGCAGCTGATAGATCTCGTCGCGCCCGGGCTTGGTATAAAGCAGCCTTACCGGGTAGCCGCCAAGCTCGCTGTTGAGCGACTTCTCCTGCCATGTGAACAGGTAGCTGAAATCCCCCCAGAACCCCGCCCTGCCCCAGGCAACCTGAAACTCCCGGTTGATCTTGTCTACCACCGGCCCCCGGATCTCAACCATCAGGTCGTGCCAGTCGTAGCGGTACTCCCGGCCGATATTCATGCCGCCGAGGTAGGCCAGCTTGCCGTCGACGACCATCGTCTTGACATGATCGCCTGTGAGCCAGGGGTTCCTGGATTTGCGCACCGCGACATTTGACTGGCTGGTCAGGTAATTGTGTATCGACAGAGGCTTCCGATGGTCCGGGGGCAGGGTGCCCGAGTGTTCCCCGGAGGCGCTGATGGAGCCCAGCCCGTCGAACAGCACACGCACACTTACGCCCTCCCTCGACCGCCGTTTCAGCAGCTCCCCGACATTGAGTGCGATGTCGTCATTGTCAAAGATGTAGGCACGTATATCGATGGATTCCCGGGCCGAAGCGAGCATATCCACAAAGCGGGTGAAAAACGCCTCCCCGTCAACGAGGAACGTCAACTCTCCGCGGCTCGAAGGTCTTTTCAGCACTTTGTCGAGGTGGGCCTCCCAGTTGGCGAGATCCATGGGAGGATGGTCCGCCACCGGGGGGGCAGGTCCCTCGAAATTCAGGCCGGGAACGAGTGCCTTGCCGGTCTCCACTGCAGTGCCGGAAACCACGGACAGCAGGCTCTGGACGGAGGTGACCGGCCTCATCAGGATAGCGGATGTATGGCTGCGAAAAACATGCCAGAAGGACTGTAAAACATGAAATCCGGGAACACCGCCGATGGTCTTTTCGGACAGGTCGTCGTATTGCACCATTACAATCACTTTTTTGCGGGTATTGATGTACAAAAAGGGCACTGACCCGCGGTCGAGGTCACCGGTACTGAAAATCACGTCCTCGGATTCAATGCCCGCCTGCAGCAGAAACTCATGCAGTACTGGCTGCCATGCGTCAAAATACTGGCGCAGGTCCACGTGACGGTCGACCGAATACCACGGTGGCATATCTATCAATCGCCTGGCCCTGAAATTGCCGACCTTGTCGTAGAACAGGAAGTAATCGACACGATCAAAACTGATCGCGATACCCTTGTTATTCTCTCTGGGCAACAGCTCGCCAAAGAGCTCCTCGCGCAGGGAAGCCCACTCCTGCATATCCAGAACCGGGACTGGCGTCATGTTCGCGGTCAGCTGATCCCAGGATTCTACCGGGCCACTTTCCAAAGAAGCCACCACAGGGACATCGTAGTCTCGCGGCTCGGCTGGCTGGCCGGGAAGTGCCGCGACCGGAATATCCCCCGCGGCGTAGTAAACAGTCTCGCCCCGGCGATAGCGAAAAAAATATTGCTCATGGCTCTTGTAGGCATCGAGCAAAACAAAAACAGGGTCCGAGGGGATCGATTCGTCGATAGGTGGTTCTGGTTCCGGACTGGTGCACCCGATGAGCAGAGTCAGAACCAGGCAACACCACGCCGCAGAAAGAGTTATTGGACCCTGCACTATCACCCCATACCATTAACCCTGAAAAAAGAGCCTGGCGACAGCGCAAGTGCTGACGCCACTACCCTGCATTAACCATGAGGGCTCATTTGACGGCAATGATATGGATCAAGCCCCGGAGACAGGCGCAGACAGGTCTGTGCGCAGGTCTAGTCAAGCAGCAGGGCAGCCAGTCGCTTGCGATGGTGCTGGGCGTCGCCGAACTGTTGCTGGCTCCACTGGGCGCGGCGGATATAGAGCTGGGCATCGCACTCGTAGGTGAAGCCCATGCCGCCGTGAAACTGCACGGCGCGGTCTCCCGCGTACAGCAGGGTTTCGGTGGCGTGGGCCTTGGCCATGCGGCAGGCGATTTCCGCGTCCCGGTCCAGGGGGGCATCGCCCACCAGGGTGGCCGCGTGGTAAATGAATGAGCGGCCTGAATCCACAGCGGTGAGAATATCCACCGTCGGGTGCTTGAGGGCCTGGTAGGAGCCGATCAGCTTGCCGAACTGTTTGCGGGTCTTCAGGTAGTCGACCACCGTGTCGAGGCAGCTCGCCGCACTGCCCGTGGCTTCCGCCGCGGTCAGCAGTGCGCCCAGCAGGCGGAGATCGCGCAGTGCGGTGACCACCGCGCTGCCGGTCAGCAGCATGTCCTGCGCAACGGCCACACCGGTAAAATCAACGGTGGCACTGCGCTTGGTCTGGTCGATGAGGG
>JAZBNW010000262.1:0-2309 GCA_036350855.1 Halieaceae bacterium | reverse complement strand
TATCGGGCAAACGCATTTGATTTTTGCAATCTCTGTCACCTTCATGGCGGTCGCGATTTCTCTGAGCGGTATGTCGGTTGTTCTCGGGCAGAAGTGGCTCTGGGTTTTAGGGATGGTTCCTGGACTGGTTGGCGCTGTTGGCCTGGTGCTGGGCATTATCACCATGCTGGATTAGGTATTAAACAGATATATCTCAGTCATTGTGATTTTGATGAATGCCAACCTGTTGTATTTGGCTACCACAAAGGCTATAAAGCACGAAGGTTCACAAAGAATAAACTCAGTGTGGCTTAGTGTCATCTGACTTTGTGGTGTAAACCATGCCCCAAGAATGAAACAGATTGCTAATAAACGAGATAAACAAAGATAATCGTTCTGCCAGAATTAATTGCCCAACCTATCCAATATGACTTACTACTAGTTTTAATAGACAGAGGTGACCTGCATGAGTAAATATCTCTCTCCGGTACTGGTGCTTGTGATCTTATTGTTAGCCGCCTGCGAGGGAAATGCCTTAACCCCGGCCTCACTTGTCTTACTTCAATCGATATTTAGGGGAATATCATTCAGTGCAGTCAATCCCAGGGCACCCGCCCGTGCCACGGCATCCTTGCGTTTGGTCACCCCCAGCTTGCGGTAGATCTTGCGTATATGGCTGCGTACGGTGTTGATGCTGATGTCGAGATTATTGGCAATATCCTTGTACTTTCCCGGACACGCCAGGTGCATCAGCACCTGGCGCTCCTGAATTGTTAGCTTCGCCGCCTGCTGGCGCTGCGCCTCAGATACCGTAGCCACCCACATCCCTGCCGCCGCTGGATGATCCATGACTGCCAGCAGTGGCGCCAAAGCGGGGATGTCGAGGATGAAGCGGACATAGCCTGTTTCAACCGCCAGATCGAGTGCCTGGACCAGGGCAGATTCAGCCTGCTCGCGCTGGCCCATCTGCAGATCGCACCATGCCGACAGGGCGTACAACTCGGCGGCAAACAGCCGGCTATCTAAGCGCTCCGCCTGGGCGATGGCAGCTGCAATCCGCGGCCTGACACCATCGATTCCAATTCCCCGGGCGATAATTACCCTTAGTAGGAAAATAAAGAGGTACACGTTTTCGGTGGTGATTTCGCTGTCAATTTGCACACCAAAAGCAGCAGTGAAACGTGCGGCGCGTTCGACTTGACCTTGTCGCACCAACTTTTGCAGGTGCAGTCTGTTGAGCTGCGGAATTCTACTCACTGTGTCCAGGGGCCAAGAATCCTCAATCTCACTTGACTTGCCCGTAGCCCGCGCCATGGCGAAGAGCGGATCTAGCGAGGCGATTTCGCCGATGAGAGCAGGGTCAGCCAGACGCTGGGCCAGAGCCAATGCCGCCTGCTGCTCGCGCCGCGCTCCTTCTATATCATCCATCCAGTAGTGAAGATTCATACCGTTCACATGTGCATCAGCCACCTCACTCATCGTAAATGAACAGTTCGTCTGAGCGGCGACTACGATTTCTTGCAGCATGGCCAACGCTTCTCGCGGGTGTCCATAATGGGCTGAGATCGCCGCCCGATTTGTCAGAACTGATAACACGGCATGCTCACAGCCCGCGTCTCGGAAAGCCTTAATTGCTTGATTCCCCTTTATCAGCGCGACTTCTCGCTGGCTTCCGTACCAGGCGAGATGCATTTCCAGGGCTGCTAACAAACCCTGGAATAAGGGTTCAGCATCTGCCAGGCACTGTTCTGCGTCCCGGAGTAGTTCCCTGACGGTTTCGAATTCACGCCTGGAGAACTGGATAAATATTTTGTAGATATTCAATTCGGCTTGTTTGCGCCGGCGCTCTTCCTCCGCCAGCTGGGCTGATGCCAGGGCGGCGTCGGCACGCGTGACAAGGTCCACCAGGTTGGCCTGGACGCGGAAAGTATCGACCAAGCACAAATCCAACAGCAGGCGTGGGTGCTGGTCGAGGGCGTTATTGGGGAAGAGTGCCAGCCAGCGCTGGGCCTGTTGCATACCGCCGCGCAGGATCTCCGGACGCACGACCGTTTCCAGAATGGACGCCGCCAGGTTAAGATCCTCCGCGCGCATCGCATGCTGCACCGCTGCGCTGACCCGGTCGTGCTCAGCCAGCCAAACCGCAGCGCGCCGATGCAGTTCCGCGATATCCGCGCGGCTCAGCTCCTGTTGGAGCCGGGCCTGCAGCAGTTCTTGAAAAAGGTGATGGTAGCGAAACCATTCCTGCCGCTTGTCCAGCTGAACCATCGGCAGGCCGGCCTCAATCAGTTCCGACAGCCGGGCATCCGCAGCCGTCGTGCCAGTGACAG
>JAZBNW010000261.1:0-3685 GCA_036350855.1 Halieaceae bacterium | reverse complement strand
GCTCGGACTTCGCCCATGTGATCACCGTGGAAAACGGCCGATGGACGCGATTCCGCGATTTCATGGACACCGCCCAGGCGGCTGCCGCCTTTGCCTGAGCCATCAGCCCCGCCCTGACCAGCGCGACTTCTCTTGCGGCCTCCCGGGGAGCGGGTACCATGCGGGTGACGCTTCCCGGTATCGGCGAACACCCGCAGCCAGCAACTACCGACCACAATGAGGTTACATGCGATGAGCGAAGGCAGCGATAGCAAAGCCCGGCCGGAAGACAAACGCTACGAATCCCGCGGCAGACTGACCTTTGCCGGCAAGGCTTTCAACTACGAGACCACCGCAGCATGGCTGTCACTGAAAGACGGCGACACCCGCAAGGCGGATGTATTTCATACCTACTACCGCCAGCCCCGTCGCGGCGCCAGCAAGCGACCCCTCACGTTTGTTTTCAACGGCGGGCCAGGGGCGGCCTCGGCCTACCTGCATGTCGGCACCGTCGGCCCGAAACGGGTCGAGTGCGGCGTCGAGGGCAGCCTGCCCGCCGCTCCCGCCCGACTGGTCGACAACCAGGAGAGCTGGCTGGCCTTTACCGACCTGGTATTCGTCGACCCGGTTGGCACCGGCCTGAGCAGGACCGTGCCGCAGGAAAATACCGGTGACGGCAAGGAAAAAAGCGCAGCGGACACCTTCTACTGGGACGCGAACAAGGACCTGGACGCGCTGTGCGAGTTTATCGCGGCCTTCCTGTCGCGCGAGGGACGCTGGGCCTCGCCCATCTATATCGCCGGCGAAAGTTACGGCGGCTACCGCTGCGCGAGGCTTGTGCGGATGCTGCAGGAGAAAGCCGGCATCGGCCTGAGTGGGGCATTGCTGATCTCTCCCGCCATGGAATGGGATGGCCTCTTCGCCAGTCGATTCAACAGCCTCGCGGCGGCCATACGCCTGCCCTCCTACGCAGCGGCGGCCCGCAGGCACGGCCGCTGCGCCAACAGCCGCAAGGGTGAAAGCCTGGCGGCATTCCTGCTGCGGGCCGAACAATTTGCCCTTCGCGAATACCTGCCCGCCGTGGCTGCCGCCAGTGGGGATTCACCGTTGGAAAAAGAACTGGTCGATTCGCTGGCGCGCTGGATCGGAGTGAATCCGCAACAACTCATGGCGCAAAGTGGCATGCCCGCGATCGACACCTTTGTGCGGACCTTGCTGCAGGAGCAGGGAAAAGTGCTGGGCCTGTACGATGCGGGCAGCGTGACCGAAGACCCCTTCCCCGGGAGCGATACCTTCCGCGGTGTCGACCCGACCCTGGGCGGCCTCAACCGCCTGTACACCACGGCCACGAACCAGCACCTGCGCGACAACCTGGGGGTGGACTCCGAATACCACTACGAGCTGCTGAATTACAACGCCAACAGCCGCTGGCAGTGGCGGGACGAGAAGTCCGGCAGCCCTATTCCGGCGGGCGCCACCGAGGACCTGGCGGTCGGCCTGGGTATGAATCCGGCGATGAAGCTCAGTATCGTTCACGGCGTCTACGATCTGGTAACACCCTATTTCGAAAGCAAGTACCTGGTAAACCAGCTCAGGCGCGGCAGCGCGCTGGCGAACGCGATCCTGTTACACAACTACGAGGGCGGCCATATGTTTTACATGTGGCAAAAGTCGCGACGGGCCTTCACCCGGGATACGGCGAAGATGTACCGCTAGACTCATTTCGCACCCGCGCAAGCGTATGCGGTTCTCGACCAGCCGAGTGATATTTGCGTCAAGCCGTCATTGACCGGGAGAAAATCACCCTATAATGGGGCTGATGCCAGTACAACACCTCCTACAGAACAAGCGCTATCTCTTCTGGGCCCTGCAGCTGGGCGGCTGGGGCAGCTGGGCGATTACCTTCTACCTCGGCGTGCTGGTCTGGAGTGAGCCGCCTGAACTCTACGCAATTTACCTGCCGATAGTCGCCGCGCTGGGCTTGTTGATCACCCTTCTCCTGCGCGCCCTGTACCACGCCGTCTGGGAAAAGGACATTGTCTGGCGCGTGCTCGCGGTGCTGGTGGGCTCCTTTATTGGTGGCGGTGTGTGGATGGCCAGCCGGGTACTGATCTTTCGCAGCCTGTTTCCAATGGAAGTGAAGAAGGAAGTTTCCCGGGAGATGGAGTTCTGGTCCCACTTCGAGGGCACCACCAGCGCGTTCATGGTGATGGTGGTGTGGAGCGCCCTGTATTTCGGCATCAAGTATTACATGATGGCCCAGGAGGAACAGCGCAGGCGACTCAAGGCCACGGCAATGGCCCACGAGGCGCAGCTGAAGATGCTGCACTACCAGCTCAACCCACACTTCCTGTTCAACACACTGAACGCCATTTCCACCCTGATTCTCGACCAGGATACCCGGCTCGCCAATACCATGGTGACACGCCTGAGTCGTTTCCTGCGCTACTCACTGGACAAGGATCCGATGCTGAAGGTCACCGTGGCGGAAGAGGTGGAGGCGCTGAAGCTTTACCTGGATATCGAAAAAGTGCGCTTCGATGAAAGACTCCAGCTGCGTTACGATATCGACGCCGAGGCCCGCTCCGCGCTGATGCCCAGCCTGCTGCTGCAACCCCTGGTGGAAAACTCGATCAAACACGCGGTGTCCCAGGCGATCCACGGTGGCTCGATCGCCATCGGCGCCTCCGTCTCCGGTTCCAAACTGCTCCTGAGTGTCGCCGACGACGGCCCCGGACTGGACCTCCGGGCCGGGGCAATGCCAAAGGGTGGTGTCGGGCTGGTGAACTGCCGCGAGCGCCTGAAAGAGATCTACGGCGACAACCAGTCTTTTCGTATCGGCAAGACCGAGCCCCACGGATTGACCATCACCATAGCGATTCCGCTCGAGCGGGAGGAGGTGACAGCATGAAGCCCCTGCGGGCTATAGTGGTTGACGATGAGAGCCTCGCCCGGCGCGGCCTCGCCCTGCGGCTGGCGAATATTGCAGAGGTGGAAGTCATCGCCCAATGCGCCAATGGCGAGGAAGCACTGCAGCTTATCGGCACCGAGTCCCCCGACCTGGTTTTCCTCGATATCCAGATGCCCGGCATGGACGGTTTCGACCTGGTCTGCGAGCTACAGGCCGACGCCATGCCCCTGATCATTTTTGTCACCGCCTTCGACCAGTACGCAATAGACGCTTTCAGGGTACATGCCGTCGACTACCTGCTTAAACCCATCGATGAAGACCGCCTGGAAGAGGCGGTGGCGCGCGCGGTAGCGCGTCACGGAATCAGTTCACAGGACAGCAAGGAACGCCTGCTGGCGCTGGTCAGCGGCAGGAACGAGTCAGGCGCAGTGAAGGAACTGGTGGCTAACCGCTCGAGCAGCCGGACCTGGCCGGAACGGCTGACCATCAAGGACGGCAGCGAATTCCAGTTCATCAAAATCCCCGACATTCAATGGATAGACGCGGCGGGGGACTACATGTGCGTTCATGCGGGCGGCAAAACCCACATCATGCGCACCACGATGAAACAGCTCGAGGCCAGTCTCGACCCCGATATCTTTATTCGCGTTCACCGCTCCAGCATCGTCAATGCGAACAGCATTGCATCTGCCACCACACACCTCAACGGCGAGTATGTCCTGACCCTCGACGGCGGTGCGAAGCTGAAGGTCAGCCGCAGCTACCGCGACCGGATAAAATCGCTGTTGGGCACTT
>JAZBNW010000260.1:0-2419 GCA_036350855.1 Halieaceae bacterium | reverse complement strand
GGCAGTCTCGTCACTCAAGCCCGCATCCGCCGAAGCCGCGTCCCCGTCGCTGTTGTCGGCGGCAGTGTCCATATCCGCCAGCCGCAGCTCATCCACCGGTTGATACCTGGCCACCAGCTTTTCCAGGTGGCTGGCGCTGGCCCGCTCAGCCAGCGCCAGCAGCAGGCTCTCGTTTGCCGGAGTAGCCACCCGCGTAATCGCCCGCGCTTTGGAAAAGCTGAGCTCCCCCGTGGCGAAAGCCTGATCCACTTCGGGCAGGCCAGCCAGCCGCCGTGCCACCCGCAGTCGCTCCGGGGCCGCGCCTATCGTCATGCCGCAGTTGGCCGCGAGCCAGTGCGCACAGGAACGCAGCGCGCCGCCGCAGCGCCAGCCGCCGAGCACGTCGAATTCGGCAATGAGCTTTAACAGCCGATAATTGGCAACGTTCATCTGCGCGGATAACAGGGTGATTTCCCGCCCAAGTTGTGCGGGATCGCGGGCAGACGCGGTAGAAACCGGAGCAGGCAGGCCCATGGCAAGCACCTTTATCTGTATATTTATACAGTATATTAGGCGCTTCGCAGCACTGCGCCAAACCCCGCGATGTATCAAATGCGGTCGCCGCCGCAGCGCCATTAGGGGGATTGAAATACCTTCTCCCCAACAGTCTCGATCATCCGCATACAAGCTATGACAGCATTTTCGATAACCACTCCGTGGTGTACCACGGTCTCCGCAACAGCGCCGAGGTCTCGCCTTTGCATAAACTCATCCAGCCGGTCACCCGGTGTCAGGAACCTGACGCGCCTCGATATCTGGATCTCCAGCTATCGCGGCCTGCCTTTGCGGCCTGCACAAAAATGTCTGCAGGTCAGCCGGTTAACAAGGCAATCCAATTTGGCTAAATTCCTGAAGGTATTAACGCCCCCGTGGAACAATGTCACAAAATTGCGGCTTGTCCCTTGGGCTCGGAAACGCCACGCTTTAAACTTTACGAACCCGGTACGCTGCCTGCTGATGCGGTGAGTGATCCGGCTTTAACGATAACCACGCGAGGCCGCTGCCGGTAACAGCATCACGACTCATGAAACCTTCAACAGAAAATACGCCGCCTGATGGCTGCGGTGCGCAGAGCCAGCCGCGGCGCCAATACACTACCCCGAAATTGACCGATTTCGGGCGAGTGCGCGAACTCACCGCCGGTGGGAGCAGCGGCATGAGCGAAAATCAACCCTTCCAGGGCCAGAAGCAACGTCCCTGAACGCAAGTGTTCCGTTTGCCGCAACTTCTTCTGCGGCTCGAGGTTTGCAATCCTCCCCGAAATCGCAACAATAGCAGCGCTCGATTCACCCGGGACCGCAGAGGTCCAGCCCACGGAGCGGCCTGCCAGCTTGAGTTATTCCCGAATCACAGATCATCGGTCCATGGTGTTTGACGGGCTGCGCAACGCCGCCTATGCCCGCGCGCTGGCGAAAGTGGTCGCACCGGATACAACGGTGATGGACCTCGGCGCGGGCCTGGGCGTGCACGGGCTCAACGCGGCCAGTCTCGGCGCCGCCGCGGTTCACCTGGTGGAGCCCTCATCCGTCGTCGAGATCGCCCGCACCGTGGCCACAGCCAACGGCCTGGCCAATGTGCACTGCCATGCCACCCGGGTCGAGGAGCTGCAACTTGCCGCGCCGGTGGACGTCATCGTCTCGGTCTTCACCGGCAACTTCCTGCTCACCGAGGACCTGCTGCCCTCCCTGTTTTACGCCCGTGACAAGTTCCTTGCGCCCGGCGGCCACCTGATTCCCGACCGCGCCCGGATGGAAGTGGTGCCGGTCAGCGTGCCCGCCTACTACCGCAAGCACATCGACGCCTGGAGCGCCTACCCCGCGCATGCCGCCGCACACGGCGAGCCCGAGCTGGATTACAGCGCCGTGCGCAACTTCGCCGCCAATACCCTCTATTACGATACCCGCGAGAACTTCAGGGCGACGACCCTGTCCGCCCCCGCCTCCCTGATGGAGATGGACTTCTCGCTGGCCACCCGCGCCGAATGCAATAGCGAGGTGGAGGTGAGGGTCGACCGGGAAGGCACCTGCCACGGCTGGCTGGGCTGGTTCCAGATGCGCTTGATCGACGAGTGGCTGTCCACCTCCGGCGACCCGCAGGCCACCCACTGGAGCCCGGTATTCCTGCCGCTCGAGCAACCGTTGCAGGTGAAAGCGGGTGAACAGCTGGGTTTTGCCCTGAAGCGTCCCGAATTCGGCGAGTGGACCTGGACCACGCGGCACGGCGACACACGCCAGCGGCAGAGCACCTTCCTGTCGGAGCCCGTCTCGCCCGAACGCATGCGCAGGTCCTCCGACCAGTACCAGCCCGGGCTTAACGAGCGCGGCGAGGCGGCGCGCTGGCTGCTGGCGCGCATGGCGGGGGAGGTATCCGTAAGCCAGCT
>JAZBNW010000259.1:0-9601 GCA_036350855.1 Halieaceae bacterium | reverse complement strand
TCTTTTACCACCTCGTAGAGGGTGGGTTGGGAGGGCGTATCGTAATCCCAGATATCGTGGTGCACGGCCTGGAAATGCCAGGCCACCTTGCCGCTGTCACCGTCCAGTGCGACGACCGAGCTGGAGTAGAAATCCAGGCCCCCGTCCAGGCCGCCCCGCAGTCCGCCGTAGTAATCCGGGCTGCTGTTGCCGGTGGGGACGAACACGAGATTGCGTTGGGGGTCCACCGAGATGATCGACCAGACGTTGGTGGTGCCTTTCTGGTAGCGCTGGCCGGCGTCCTCCAGTTCAGCTTTCGTCCCGGGCGGCAGGGGGTCCCATGACCAGACAAGTTCCCCGCTGACTACATCGAAGGCCCTGACCACGCCGCCGGGGCTGTCGGTGCGACGGTTGTCCAGCACCATGGCGCCGGTGATCACCAGGTTGCCGAGAATCGCCGGTGGCGAGGTAATGCCGTATTCGTTGCGGATATGCTCCCCGAGTCCCTCGCGCAGGTCGAGCTGGCCGCCCTTGCCAAAGTCTGCACAGGGTTTGCCGCTCGCCCCGTCCAGCGCGACCAGCCGACCGTCGAGCGTGCCGGTAAAAATGCGATGGTCGCAGGCCTCGCCTCGCGGCAGGGGGTTCTGCCAGCTGCTCACGCCCCGGCAGTTGGTGAGTGCGATGGGGTCGGTATCCACCACCGGGTCGTAGACCCAGCGTTCTCGACCAGTGGCGGCGTCCAGAGCGAACACCCGGTTGAAGGGTGTGCAGTAGTAAAGCGTGTCGTTGACCACGATCGGCGTGACCTGCAGGGCACTTTGCGGGCGCGGGCCGTCGCTGTCGCCAAACCTGCTGCCCTCGGCGCCCTGCCGGGCCTGGCGAAAATCCCCTGAGCGGTGCTCCCAGGCCAACTCGAGGTCCGTTACATTGGCCGGGGTGATCTGGGTCAGGGGTGAGTAGTGACCGCCCCCCGGGCTGCCGCCGTAGCTGCCCCAGAGGTTCTGGCCGAGGAGCGTCCCCGGGCAGGCAAGGCCGAGGGCGAGGCACAGGACAAGCGTGATGGCGGCTCGCTGCGCTGGCGAGGCTGACTGGAAACCCATTGGACTGAACCCTTGTCGGACGATGCGACGGGCAGTTATAACCCGGTTGCGGCCCCGGTACCAAATAGAAGGTACCAAATAGAAGGTACCAACCAGAGGGTAACAAACGGGGTGCCGGCCCGAACTCGGCTACAGCGGCGGATCCGCCCGCCGGGCACTCGAGCCGTTTACCCTGAACCAGCCCGCCACCGAGTAGCGGTCGCGCCGGGCCGGCAGTACCTCGTGCTCGAAATCCTCGCTGAGGAACGCCACCAGTGTGCCAAATGCGGGGGTTACCCTGATACCCCCGGTGGCCCCTTTTTCGGGGTAGATCACGAGTTCGCCGCCATCGTCGCCCAGCCAGCCCGGATTCAGGTAGGCGACAAGCGACAGCACCCGGTTTGACTCGCCCTTGAAGGCGTCCAGGTGCCTGCGGTAGAACGCACCCTCCCGGTAGTGAGCGAAGTGGCTTTCAAAGGAAAACAGGCCGAGAAAGAGTCGGCGGTTGAGCTGCGCTTGCAGTTCGCCGGTCCAGTCCAGCCACCTGCGCCCGGCAGCGGAAGCGCCGGTGATCCAGCAGATCTCGTCCTTGCGCACAAAACGATTGAGCATCTGGTCCTGCTCGCGGCCGATCCCTGCGGGCGCAAATTGCTGTTGCGACATGGTGTGCAGTTGCAACAGGAGCTCATCGGCAAGGCCGGCAGGCAGTGCGCAGGGATTGATGCTGTAACCCTTGGCCAGCAGGTCATCCGCGATGTTGGCAAACAGCTGTTCGCTGTGTGCAGCGGCGTTGCCGGTCACCGGCGTGCTTGTGGCTGGTATCATGTTGCGCTTGGATCCTGGATGTCGGCCGGTCAGGCGCCTGCGGTTGAAGAGGGCCCAGGCTGCAAGTGTAAAGTCCGGTGCGAGTATATAGCGCCGGCGCCCCGCTGTACGAAAATTGTTTGCCCGTTACCGGCCCTGGAATCGCCTGGTCTGCCGACCCGTGCGCCGCTGCCTCACCTCCCGGCGCGACCGGGCGCCGAATTGACTTCAAAGGGCAATACACTTATCGTTGCGTGCTGTTTTTTTGAGCAGATTTGCGTGTAATTCCCGGTCTTCGGAGCCCGCGAATCCACTGCGGCGGCAAGCCGGGTCGATGACCAGTCCCGACCGTCGTAACGCGGCCCTCCAGGCCTTGACCAATCGCCAGCGGAAATTGGACAGAACCTTATGAATGCACAACGCCCGGCAGGGGTCATAGCGACCCTGGAGAACCCGTTTGCAGAGCGGGACGAGCAGGCTTTTACCGTGCCGGGGCAGCTCGCCTCGACCCCGGGGCCCTATGAGGAATCACTGAAGGCGGGCTGGGAGCTGCAGCAGCGTCCCTACAATACCGCGGGCGTGAAAAACATCCAGCGCCAGCACCAGAAGAGCCGGATGACCATCTGGGAGCGCATTCGTTTCCTCAGCGATGGCGAGCCGACGGTGCTGTACCAGAACTGGGGTCCGAACCTCGATGGCGCCTCGCTGGTGACCGCGATCATCAAGGTCAATGGTCGCGACGTGGCCCTGTACGGTCACGACTTCACCGTGCGCGCCGGCTCCATGGACGCCACCAACGGTGAAAAACTCGCCCGGCTGTTCGAGTTGGCCGCTCGCCAGCGCATCCCGGTGGTGGGTATCAACGACAGTGCCGGGGCTTACATCCCCGCGGGCGTGGGCGGCCTGGACGGCTACGCGGAAGCGTTTGCGGCCCTGCGCAAGATCAGCGGCGTGGTACCCAGCATCATGTGTATGTTCGGCTTCAATGCCGGCGGCGGCTCCTATCTGCCGCGCCAGGGCAGCTTCCTGATCCAGCCCAACGAGACCTTCTTCGGCCTGACCGGCCCCGGTGTGGTAAAAAGCGTGCTGGGCGAAGACGTGACCCCGGACGAACTGGGTGGTCCGGCGGTTCACAGCAAGAGCGGTGTCACCGACTTTGTGGTGAAGGATGAGGTTGCGGCCCTGCGCAAGGTGCGGGCGCTGCTCAACTACCTCCCCAGTTACAACGGCGAGCTCGCGCCCTACCAGGCCAGCTCCGACCCGATAAGCCGCAAGACCTGGGATATCGATATCCTGTTGAAGAAGGCATTCAACTCCCCCACCGGCTTCAATACACCGATAGACGTCACTATCCTGATCCAGCAGCTGTGCGACCACGGCGACTTTCTCGAAATACAGCCCGATCGCGCCCGCAACACGGTCACCGCGCTGGGCCGTATGGGGGGTAACGTCATCGGCTTTGTCGCCAATAATTCCTCCGTCGCCTCCGGCCAGGTGGATATCGACGCCGCCTACAAGAACGCGCGCTTTATCCGTTTCTGCAATCTGTACAACATTCCGGTGATTTTCCTCGAGGACACGACCGGGTTCCTGCCGGGCAGGGAGCAGGAGAGTGGCGGTATCGTCCAGGCCGGCCGGGCCATGCTCGACGCGATCGTCGACCTGCGTACGCCGCGCTTCCTGGTGCTGGTGCGCAATGCCTACGGCGGCGCCTATGCCGCATTCAACAGCATCGCGGTGGGGGCTGATTTCGTGGTCGCCCTGCCCACCACCCGCGTGGCGGTGATGGGGCCCGCGGGCGTGGAGTATGTTTACAAGGACGAGATGCGCAGGATTCGCCAGGCGGTTCCGGAAAAGGTAAAGGCGGAGACGGCGGCACAGCTTGCCGCCGGGCTGTCGGAGCGGCAGGCGGCGGAAGCCGCCCGGGACCTGGTCCAGGGCTGGGTGAAAACCGAGGAGGCCCTGTTGGCGAAGCGCTACGAGCGTGAATTGATGAACCCCAATGAAGCGCTGAGCCTCGGTTCCATTTCCCAGATCGTCATGCCCTCCGACCTGCGCCAGGTGCTGGCGGAAAACATGGCATTCTACCTGCGTCGCTACCAGCCCGGCCCCCTGCAGTCGGTTCAGCGCGAATTCCATTGATCGCGCCAGGCCGCGAATAAAATACTGAGGAAAACCGGCGTGTCCAACGAATATTACCTGCACAACCCGCTCATACACCGCGATCGCAAGCTGGGGCAGAGCCGCAGCCCCTGGGTCAGGCAGTTTGACTGCACCCACATGCGTCCGCTGATCATCTGCCGTGGCCCCATCCGCAAGGAGGCAATGGACGTCTTCAGCGAGATGGGCATAGAGCACTTCGGCATTCTTCTTTCGGAGAAGGATTCCATCGTCTATCGCAACGCGCTGGCGCCGGAGCTGCGCTCCCTGACCGATCCGGACCGGGTTCACCGGGTGCCGGATTACAGCGGTGCCAACAAGGAAGAGCGTGAGGCGCGGATCAGGCAGATCATCAATATCGCCAGGGAGAACAACTACAACTCGATCTTCGCCGGTTACGGTTTCATGGCCGAGGACGAGATGATGGTGGCCGCCATGGAGCAGGCGGGCCTCAATTTTATCGGTCCCTGTTCCCGCACGGTGCACGACGCGGGCCTGAAGGACGAGGCCAAGCGCACCGCCCTGAAAACCGGCGTGTCGGTCACGCCCGGTATCGATAACGGCACCGCCCTGACGCTGCTGAAAAAACATCCCGACGTGGCGGCGCTGAAAGCGCTGGTTGCGGAAAAGAAACTCGCCGTCGATGACGCGGTACTGGACGATGCGTCCGTGACGCTGGAGGACAAGGCCGACATCGTACTCGCGGCGTCCTATGACAAGGGCATAGACCTCTACACGGTGGCGGAACTGTGCGAGACCCTCACCGAGGCGGTGAAGAAAATGGCCGCGGACTACCCCGAGAACCGGGTGCGCCTCAAGGCGATCAGCGGCGGTGGCGGCAAGGGCCAGCGCATCCTGGGGATCGGTGAAGTCGCGCGCACTGCGGAGATGGTGCGGGAAATCCTCAACGAGGTAAAGACGACCGGCGTGGGCGACAACAAGAACGTGCTGGTAGAGCTCAACATCGAAACCACCCGTCACCAGGAAATCCAGGTGATAGGCAATGGCAGCTGGAGCATGACCATGGGCGGTCGCGACTGCTCCCTGCAGATGCACGAGCAGAAGCTGCTGGAAGTGTCCGTGACCGTGGAATCCCTGCAGGCGGCTATTGAAGAAGCCGAGCGCAGTGGCCAGAAGGAAGAAGCGCGGGTGCTGCGCCAGGACCTGGTTACCCTGCAGGAGATGGAAGACGAGGCCGCCAGATTCGGCGAGGCAGTGGGTCTCGACTCCGTTTCGACCTTCGAGTGTATCGTCGACCGCGACAAGCACTTTTTCATGGAGATGAACACCCGTATCCAGGTTGAGCACCGTGTCACCGAACTGTGCTATGCCCTGAAATTCAGCAACCCGGACAAGCCCGAGGAGCATTTCGAGGTGGAGTCGCTGGTGGAGGCGATGGTGCTGCTGGCGGCCCACGGGGAAAAACTGCCCAGGCCCGAGCGACTGCTGCGCAACAACGACAGTGTCGAGGCGCGCCTGAATGCCACCAACCAG
The DNA here is from genome assembly GCA_036350855.1 of Halieaceae bacterium. Lineage (GTDB taxonomy): Bacteria > Pseudomonadota > Gammaproteobacteria > Pseudomonadales > Halieaceae > JARRPM01. The sequence continues at coordinate 4,085 of JAZBNW010000259.1, read as the reverse complement.
GCACTGCAGCCCCACGCCGGCGGGGTAATCGAGTCCTGGAGCGACGCCACCAACGGCGAGATTCGCGATGACCAGGGCATCAGCCTGCACAACCCCGATACCGACGTGTTCATGAAATACACCCTGGCCGGGGCATACGATTCCAATATCGCCCTGTTGCTGACGGTGGGAACCACCCGGCTCGCCACCTATCAGGGGATGGCCGAGACCATCCGCCAGACCAGGATGCGCGGCCGCGACCTGGCCACCAATCTCGAATTCCACTACGGCCTGGTCAACTGGTTTATCGCCCAGAACGTCAATGCGCGGCCGACCACCCGCTTCATCGTGCCCTATCTCACCGCGGTGGGAGAACTGAAGCGGCATGCCAACAACCTGGACCTGGAGTTTGCCTACAGTTCGATCAGCGCGGCGGCCCTGGCGGGCGTCGAGGGAGAGGCGGCAAAGGCCCTGTCCGAGGCCCTGCAGTTGAAGGAGTCGCTGTTGTTGCGCCCCCTGCACCACCTGCTGCGGGAGCCCCATGTCCTGAGTGGCTGGCTCAGCATCAACCGCGATTGCTACACCATGATCGATGGCCGGATCAGCTGGAACGAGAATCCGCTGGAACTGCTCGCCGACACCTATCATTTCCTCAACATGGATAATGAGAATGACCAGGAAGATGCCGCCGCGGCCATCATCTGGGACCACGACGACCGTATCCTGCAGGATGCCATCGCCTTTTACGACGAGTTGAACAACCGGCTGCAGGCCGGTGACTGGGTGGAGTTGTGCTCCCTTTTGGAGTCCGACGAGGCCCCCGCCGGTATGGATGACGCGACCTGGGACAGGGTGCGCGGTGCCCACCTGGGATTCCAGGCCGGTGTCGATGTGATGGCGGTACTGCCGAGTATCGCGGAGGCTACCGGCTTCTACGAGCTGCGGGTCAATCCCGACCTGACCGTGCACATACCCCGGCGCCTCAACGACCCCGATTTGCAGGCGGCGATGGCGAAGGTGCTGGTACCGCCGCCGATGGCCAAGTCGGATGAAATCCTGGCCGAGAGCGGTGGCATGTTCTATGGCCGGGAGACGCCGGAACACGATGTCTATGTGAAAGAGGGCGACCACTTCAATGCGGGCGACCCCCTGTTCATCATCGAAGTCATGAAGATGTTCAACAAGTACTACGCACCGTTTTCGGGGACCATCGAAAAGGTGCTGGTCGAAGCCGATGGCATGATCATCCACAAGGGTCAGCCGATCTTCAAGATAAGCCCCGACGAGCGGCCCGTGATCGAGTCGCCCGAGGAAGTCGCCGTCAGACGCCGGGAAGCCACCAGCCGGTTCCTGCAACAGTTGTAGGCAAGGAGTAGATGAGATGATTACCGCCCTGGACCATATAGCGATTGCCGTGCCGGACCTGAACAAGGCTATCGAGCGTTTCATGAAGGACTTCGGCCTGCCCTTCGAGGGCACCGAGGACGTCGCCGAGGCGAAGACCTCAACCGCGTTTTTCCCCCTGCCGCCAACCAGTATCGAACTGGTACACCCGCTCGATGGCGGCGGTCCGATCGCCAAGTACCTCGAGAAAAAGGGCGGCGGCCTGCATCACCTGTGTTTTCGCTCGGACAATATCGAGGAAGACATCGCCAGGCTGACAGAAAAGGGTTACCAGTTTCTGTCGGACGGCCCCATCCTGGGGGCGCATAACTCCCTGGCCATTTTTATCCACCCCAAAAGCTGTGACGGCGTCCTGATCGAGATAAACCAGCCCGCCGGGGACCACCACTGACAGCTGCGCGAGGATTGCGTCAATGACAGACAAGATTTACGACAAGGCCAAAGCCACCCCTGATGCCTGGCGTGATCTGGCGGAAAAACAAATGCGCGGCGGCAGCCTGGACGACCTGGTGTGGCACACCGCGGAAGATATCCCGGTAAAACCGCTCTATACCGCGGCGGATATCGAGGGCCTGCCCTACACCGATACCATGCCCGGCATGGCGCCGTATATCCGCGGCCCCCAGGCGACAATGTACGCCGGGCGCCCCTGGACCATTCGCCAGTACGCGGGTTTTTCCACCGCCGAGGAATCCAACGCCTTTTACCGCAAAGCGCTGGCCGCGGGGGGGCAGGGTGTCTCGGTGGCATTCGACCTGGCCACCCACCGCGGCTACGACTCGGACCACCCCCGTGTCGCCGGCGATGTGGGCAAGGCCGGGGTGGCGATTGATTCCGTCGAGGATATGAAAATCCTGTTCGACGAAATCCCGCTGGACAAGGTCTCTGTCTCCATGACCATGAACGGCGCGGTGCTGCCGGTGCTGGCGGGGTATATCGTCGCCGCGGAGGAGCAGGGCGTCTCCCAGGCGCAGCTCACCGGCACCATCCAGAACGATATCCTGAAAGAATTCATGGTGCGCAATACCTATATCTACCCACCCAAGCCGAGCATGAAGATCATCGGCGATATCATCACCTACTGCTCTGGCCACATGCCGCGCTTCAACACGATTTCCATTTCGGGTTACCACATCCAGGAGGCCGGAGCCAACGCGGCACTGGAGCTGGCCTACACCCTGGCGGACGGCAAGGAATACATCCGCACGGCGATCGCGGCGGGCATGGATATCGACGACTTCGCGCCGCGGCTCTCGTTCTTCTGGGGCATAGGCATGAACTTCTACATGGAGATCGCCAAGATGCGGGCCGCCCGCCTGCTGTGGGCCCGGATCGTCAGCGAGTTCAACCCGAAAAACCCGAAGAGCTCCATGCTGCGAACCCACAGCCAGACATCGGGCTGGTCACTGACCGAGCAGGACCCCTACAACAACGTGGTGCGCACGACGATCGAGGCCATGGCCGCGGTTTTTGGCGGCACCCAGTCCCTGCACACCAACGCTCTGGATGAGGCCATTGCCCTGCCCACCGAGTTCTCCTCGCGCATCGCCCGCAATACCCAGCTGGTGATCCAGGAGGAAACCGGCATCACCAAAGTGGTAGACCCCTGGGGCGGCTCCTACATGATGGAGAGACTCACCCAGGACATGGCCGACAAGGCCTGGGAACTGATCCAGGAAGTGGAGGAAGCCGGCGGTATGGCGAAAGCCATCGAGACAGGCATGCCCAAGCTGCGTATCGAGGAAGCGGCTGCCAAAAAGCAGGCCCGCATAGACCGGGGCGAAGACGTTATCGTCGGGGTCAACAAGTACAAGCTACAGCACGAGGACACGGTGGATATCCTGGATATCGACAACGAGGCCGTGCGCCAGTCCCAGCTGGCGCGCCTGGCCAGTGTTCGCGCGGGACGGGACGAGGCCGCGGTGGAGGCGATTCTCGAGGACATTTACCAGTGCGCGGTCAGCGGCAAGGGCAACCTGCTGGAGCTGTCCATCGAGGCCACCCGCCGGCGCGCCACAGTCGGGGAGATATCCTACGCCATGGAACGGGAATTCGGTCGCTTCAACGCCCAGGCCCAGACAGTGTCGGGCGTTTACGGTTCCGCCTTCGCGGAGGACGAGAACTGGCAGGCGATCGGCAAGGACATCGATGCCTTCGTCGAGAAGCATGGCCGCCGCCCCCGCATGCTGGTCTGCAAGATGGGCCAGGACGGTCACGACCGGGGCGCCAAGGTGGTGGCCACCGCCTTTGCCGATGTGGGCTTCGATATCGACCTGTCCCCCATGTTTTCCACCCCGGAGGAGGTCGCCCGCCAGGCCATCGAGAACGATGTGCACGTGGTCGGCGCCTCGTCCCTGGCCGCCGGCCATAAAACCCTGGTGCCCCAGCTCGTCGAGGAGCTGCGCAAGCAGGGCGCCGACGACATCGTGGTGATCGCCGGTGGCGTGATTCCCAAGCAGGACTACCAGTTCCTGCGGGATGCGGGCGTGAAATGCATTTTCGGCCCCGGCACCCCGATCCCGGTGGCGGCGCGCGATGTGCTTGATGCGGTTAACGCTGCGCAGAAGTGATACCGAGTTAGTGCGATCCAGTTACAACTGCTCGAACGTAAATGCCGTCTGGCGCATGGGACCGCACCGCGCCACCAAGTGTGGCCTTGTCGGACACGCCAAACAGCGTACATCCATGTACAGGCTCGGCGG
>JAZBNW010000258.1:0-6871 GCA_036350855.1 Halieaceae bacterium | reverse complement strand
TGCATCAGCATCGGCGCGGTCACCATAAAAATAATCAACAGCACCAGCATCACGTCGATGTATGGCACCACGTTGATCTCGGACATGGGCCGGCGCTTTTTGCTCCTGCGGCTGCTATCTGCCACCGGCTGCGGCTCCTGCTTTCTTCTCGCGCGAGCGCAGGGCGTATGCCTGGCGGGAGAGAATTCCGGAAAACTCGTCGACGAAAGTGTCGTAGCGGTTGCTGAACACCTCGACCCTGGAAGCCAGGCGGTTGTAGGCGAGCACCGCGGGGATGGCCGCGAACAGGCCCATGGCCGTGGCCACCAGTGCCTCGGAAATACCCGGGGCCACCGTGGCGAGGGTCGCCTGGGTGGCGTTGGCCAGGCCGCGGAAGGAGTGCATGATGCCCCACACAGTGCCGAACAACCCGATATAGGGACTGGTGGAGCCCACCGAGGCGAGGAAGGCCAGGTGGCGCTCGAGTCGCTCCTCTTCCCGCATCATCGCCACCCGCATGGCCCGCCGGGAGCCCTCGACCAGGGCTTCCGAATCCATATCGGACTGCTGGGCCAGGCGGGAGAATTCCTTGAAGCCGGCCCGGAATATGCTCTCCATGCCCAGCATGGCATGGCCCTCGGCGGCGTGCTCATTGCCTTCGCGATAGAGCTGGGCAAGGTCTATCCCCGACCAGAAGCGCTCCTCAAACTGGTACATTTCATCGTGCGCACTGCGAAAATAGATGAAACGCTGGACGATCATGTACCAGGACAGCATGGAGGCCACAAGCAACAGGGCCATCACCAGCTGCACCGTAAAACTGGCATGTAAGACCAGGTCGATCAGGCTCAATTGCTCTTCCAAGACATGCTCCCCATTTATGCGTCCGAGTATCTATTGTTGTTCCTGCGCAGCCCGCAGTTTGCTCACCATATCCGCCGGCATGCGCCGCGGCTTCACCCCCGCCCGGTCGACACAGGCGATGGTCACCTCGCCCCGGGCCAGCAGTTGCGCACCGCGCTCGATTCGCTGGCACATGACCATCGAAGCGCCGCGCAGCTCGCGGATCGAGGCGGTTGCGACCAGTTCATCGTCCAGGGTAGCCGGGCGCAGATAGTGCACCTTCACATCGCGAACCACAAACATCAGATCGTGGTTGAAAACGTAATTCTTACCAAAACCCAGGCTGCGCATGAATTCGGTGCGGGCGCGCTCCATGAATTTGAGGTAATTGACGTAGTAGACGATGCCACCCGCATCCGTGTCCTCGATATAGACGCGCAGATCGAGGGAAAATTCCCCGCCGGTCACAAAGTCTCCCCGCCCTCCCCCAGATCCAGGGGCAGGTTGCCGACAGCGCCGGCCGGCGCCGGTCGCGGCAGGCCGAAATGCAGGTAGGCGTTGCGGGTGACCATCCTCCCCCGGGGGGTGCGGACCATGAAACCCTGCTGGATCAGGTAGGGCTCCAGTACATCCTCGATGGTGCCGCGCTCTTCGGATATGGCCGCCGCCAGGCTGTCGACGCCCACCGGTCCGCCATCGAACTTCTCGATCATGGCCAGCAACAGGCGCCGGTCCAGGTGATCGAAACCCTGCTGGTCGACGCTCAGCATATCGAGCGCGCGGTCGGCTATGTCGGCGCAGATATGGCCGTCCGCCTTCACTTCGGCGTAGTCCCGCACCCGCCGCAGCAGGCGGTTGGCGATGCGCGGGGTACCGCGGGCGCGGCGGGCAATTTCCGTCGCCCCGGCGGGATCCAGGCTGATACCCAGGATGCCGGCGGAGCGCCCCACGATATGGGCGAGGTCCGCCACCTCGTAGAACTCCAGGCGCTGGACGATTCCGAACCGGTCCCGCAGGGGCGAGGTCAGCAGACCCGCACGGGTAGTCGCTCCCACCAGCGTGAAGGGCGGCAATTCCAGCTTGATGGAACGGGCGGCGGGACCCTCACCGATCATGATATCCAGCTGGTAGTCTTCCAGCGCCGGGTACAGCACCTCCTCCACCACCGGGCTGAGGCGATGGATCTCGTCGATAAACAGCACGTCGCCGGGCTCAAGGTTGGTCATCAGCGCCGCGATATCGCCCGCTTTCTCCAGCACCGGACCGGAGGTCGTCTTGAGGGAGACCCCCATCTCGTTGGCAATAATACTGGCCAGGGTGGTCTTGCCCAGGCCCGGAGGCCCGAAGATCAGGGTGTGGTCCAGCGGTTCACCGCGGGCGCGGGCCGCCTGCAGGAAAATCGCCATCTGCTCCCGCACGACTTTCTGGCCGACATATTCCTCCAGCGTCCGGGGTCGGATAGCCCGGTCGATGGCGTCCTCCCGCGGGCTCTGGGCCGCGGGAGCAATCAGGCGATCGGTTTCAATCATGCGTCAGCCTCACCCCTTCACCACGGACTTCAGCGCGCGCCGGATCAGGTCCTCGCTGCTGGCCGCGCTGTCATCGTTTACCGCCGCCACCATCCGGCTCGCCTCCTGGGGCTTGTAGCCCAGCGCAATAAGGGCACCCTCGGCGTCGGCGACGTTGTTGCCCGCCCGCGCCAGCAGCTCATCGCCCGCCGTCCGGGCAGCCTGCCCATCGCCGCTGCCGAACCAGTCCTTGAGTTTATCGCGCATCTCGACCAGCAGGCGCTCCGCGGTTTTCTTGCCCACGCCCGGCAGGGCCACCAGGGAGGAGATATCATCGCGCTGCACACAGCGGGCGAAACTGCTGGAATCCATACCCGAGAGAATCGTCAGGGCCAGCTTGGGGCCCACGCCGCTGACCCTGATCAGCTGGCGGAACAGGCGCCGGTCGCGCTCATCGATAAAGCCGTAGAGCAACTGGGCGTCCTCGCGCACCACAAAATGGGTGACCAGCGACACTTCCCCACCCAGTTGCGGCAGCTGAAACAGGGTAGTCATGGGCACCTGTACCTCGTAACCCACACCGCCGACGTCGACCAGGATATCGGGGGGCTGCTTCTGCACCAGGGTGCCTCGTATTCTGCCTATCATCGGGTGACCCTGTCAGCGCAATCGACGCCGGCGCACCGATCTGGCGCCGGCCATGTTTATCAGGCTCTGCCTGGTATGGGCGTGGCACAGGGCCGCCGCCAGTGCATCCGCCGCGTCTTCCTGGGGCTCGGCAGCCAGCTTCAGCAGTACTTTCACCATGTGCTGCACCTGGGCTTTGTCCGCCGCCCCCGTACCCACCACCGACTGCTTGATCTGGCGGGCCGAGTACTCAGAGACCTCCATATCGCGGATCACACAGGCGACAATCGCCGCCCCCCGCGCCTGGCCCAGCTTGAGTGCGGAGCCCGGGCTCTTGGCCAGAAACACCTGTTCTATCGCCAGCTCGGTGGGACCGTGCAGTTCCACCAGTTCGGTAACGCTGGCATAGATGACCCGCAGTCTCTCCGGCAGCTCGCCCTGCGGCAGCCGAATGACGCCGCTGGTGACATACTCGCTGCGCCCCGACACGTAACTGATAATGCCGAAGCCTGTTTTGCGGGAACCGGGATCGATCCCCAGGATGAGTGACATGCGAAAATCCGCCGGGTGCGCCAGCCTGGTATTATGTACAAATTTACAGTATTTATCAGCATCGGATGCGGCTTTTGCACAGCCCGGGTAACGCCAGCCCCGCCTGCGACGACAAGGCAGCAGTGCAACGCCACAAGGCTACAGGGCGGCCAGGACCTCGTCCGGGATATCCACATTGGTATAAACGTTCTGGACGTCGTCGAGGTCTTCCAGCGCCTCCACCAGCCCCACGAGTGCCTCGGCGCCCTCCGCATCCACCGGTACGGTGATGGAGGCAATCATGGTCACCTCGCCGTCGTCCGCCGTGAGGCCCGCCGCCTCCAGGCTGGCTTTCACGGCACCGAAGTCCTCCCAGGCGGAAATCACGTCAACGGAGCCGTCGTCATTGAGCTGGACATCCTCCGCCCCGGCTTCCGCGGCGGCCTCCACCAGGCGCTCCTCATCGATACCCGGGGCAAAGCTCAGCCGCCCCTTGCGGGTGAAGAGATAGGCCACCGAACCGTCGGTGCCGAGGTTGCCGTTGCGCTTGGTGAAGGCGTGGCGCACATCGGCCACCGTGCGGTTGCGATTGTCGGTCATGACCTCGACCAGCACCGCGATCCCACCGGGAGCGTAACCCTCGTAGGTCAGCTCCTCCATGTTGTCGGTCTCGTTGGCGCCGGCGCCGCGGGCGATCGCGCGATCGATGGTGTCCCGGGTCATATTGGCCGCCAGGGCCTTGTCGATGGCGGCGCGCAGCCGGGGGTTGTCCTCGGGCAGCGCACCCTGCTTGGCCGCGACCACCAGCTCGCGGATCAGCTTGGTGAACATCTTGCCACGCCTGGCATCCTGGGCGGCTTTGCGGTGCTTGATGTTGGCCCACTTACTGTGACCGGCCATAACGGTCTTCCTTCTATCTATAGCTGGCTATACCCGCTAGCCCTGCCCGCCCTCTTCCCGGGTCTGGCGCAGGCGGATATTCAGCTCCCGCAATTGCTGGGCGCTGACATCGCCGGGGGCGTCCGTCATCACACAGTGAGCGCTCTGGGTTTTGGGGAAGGCGATAACATCGCGAATGGACTGGGTCCCGGTCATCAGCATCACCAGGCGGTCGAGGCCGAAAGCCAGGCCGCCATGGGGCGGTGCGCCGTACTGCAGCGCATTGAGCAGGAACCCGAATTTTTCCTCGGCCTCCGCCTCGTCTATCTGCAGGATGCGGAATACCGCCTCCTGCATATCGCGCTGGTAGATACGAATGCTGCCACCGCCGAGCTCACAGCCGTTCAGCACCATGTCATAGGCCCGGGACAGGGCCTGCCCGGGGTTGGCCGCGAGCTCCTCGACACTGCCGGCCGGCGCCGTAAAGGGGTGGTGCAGCGGCGTCCAGTTACCCGAACCGTCCTGCTCGAACATCGGGAAATCCACCACCCACAGGGGTGCCCAGCCCTCGCCGACCAGCCCCTGGTCCTCCGCGACCTTGATGCGCAGGGCGCCGAGTGCCTCGTTCACCACTTTGGTGCGATCCGCGCCGAAGAAAATGATGTCGCCGTTGGCCGCCCCCAGGCGCTGCATCATCTGCGTGACGATCTCGTCGGGCATGAACTTGAGAATGGGAGACTGCAGCCCCGCTACGCCCGCGTCTATATCGTTGACCTTGATCCAGGCCAGGCCCCTGGCGCCGAAAATCGACACGTACCTCGTGTAGTCATCGATTTCCTTGCGACTGATGGTGGCGCCGCCGGGGACCTTGAGGGCCGCCACTCGCCCCTCGGGGTCGTCGGCGGGGCCGCGGAATACCTTGAAGTCGACCTGTTGCATCAGGTCATCGATGCTGACCAGTTCCAGCGGAATACGCAGGTCGGGCTTGTCGGAGCCGTAACGCTCCATGGCCTCGGCGTAGGGCATGTGGGGCATCTCGGGCAGGTCGACACCGAGCACGGACGTGAACAACTCGCGGATCATGCGCTCGGCGATGCCCATGATACCGGCCTCGTCGAGGAAGGAGGTCTCGATATCGATCTGGGTAAACTCCGGCTGCCGGTCCGCCCGCAGGTCCTCGTCACGAAAACACTTGGCGATCTGGTAATAGCGATCGAAGCCGGACACCATCAGCAGCTGCTTGAACAGCTGGGGCGACTGGGGCAGCGCAAAAAACTGGCCGGGATGCGTCCGGCTGGGCACGAGGTAGTCCCGGGCGCCCTCGGGGGTCGCGCGGGTGAGAATAGGGGTCTCGATATCCAGGAACCCCTCAGCGTCGAGGAAATTGCGCACCGCGGAGGTGATTTTCGAGCGCAGGATCAGGCGCTGCTGCATTTCCTGCCGGCGCAGGTCCATGTAGCGATACTGCAGGCGAACCTCTTCCCCGACGGCGGTGTACTCGTCCAGCTGGAACGGCGGTGTCGCCGCCTGGTTGAGAATCTCCAGCTCCTTGCCCAGGACTTCTATCTGCCCGGTGGCCATGGCGGGATTGACGGTGGCATCCGAGCGGGCCCTTACCCGGCCGGTCACCCTCAGTACATATTCGCTGCGCACCCGGTCGGCCCGCTGAAAATGCTCCTGCGTGTCCGGGTCGAACACGACCTGCACGATGCCCTGGCGGTCCCGCATATCAAGGAAGATTACCCCGCCGTGGTCACGGCGCCGGTCGACCCAGCCACACAGCGTGACCGTTTCATCTATGTTGGCTGTTCCCAAAGCGCCACAATAGTGACTGCGCATAATCTGGTTTCCGTCTGGATTTGCTGGCCGGATCCAAAGTGACTCCGGAACGAGGTCGGGCTTTACTGGCTGTCGCCGGTGGAAGTGCTGGCCGGCTTGCTGGCGGCAGCAGGCGCGGCGGCGGAACCGGTGGAGGCGGCTGTGTCCGCCCCCCCCGCCAGGTTCTTCTTGCTGCCGGTCTTGAAATCGGTCTCATACCAACCGCCGCCCTTGAGGCGAAAGGCCGCAGCGGAAACCTTTTTCTTCAATGTGGCGGCGCCACACGCCGGGCAGTCCTGCAGGGGCTCATCGCTGATTTTCTGCAACGCCTCCAGTTCCTTGCCACAGGCCTGGCACTGATACTCGTATATCGGCATGATTTCGACCCACCAATGATCAAACGTCGTTTGCGAGAAATTTTAGAGGCGCGGATTTTACCCCATGCCGGCATAGAGGCCAAGCCGGGGCTGACACAAACAGGAGGGGACAGAAAACCCTGCACCTTGCGGTGCTGCCGGGGACAGGCTGTGGCTCTCCCGCCCGGCCTGGGCCGAAACGGGAGAGACCGGTCAGTCGCTCAGGAAGCGGCGAATTCCTTCAGCTTCTTCAGGGGACGGATCTTGACCGCAATGCTCGCAGGCTTCGCCTTGAACACGGTCTCTTCACCGGTGAAGGGGTTGATGCCC
>JAZBNW010000257.1:0-2101 GCA_036350855.1 Halieaceae bacterium | reverse complement strand
GGCCCGGCAGCGCTTAAAGTGGTGTCAGTTATTGTGGGAATATTGCTAGTCTCTTTGGCGATTCAGTTGATGATTTGGGGTCTAACCGATCTCGGGGTACTGCAAGAACTTCCAGCCGAGGGCTAAGCTAAGGCGCACAGTCACTCTTTGATGTCCTGATTTTTGCGAAAGATTCTGGAAAATCTGTAACTGACGGTGGAGATTGCCGCGCGGTTGATAATCCAGACGGTTTCACCGCACAGCAGTCCACCCAGAATTGCAGCGATAAGCACGAAGACTTGTGACGTTGACTGCAGCCCGGCGATGGCTCCAAGGCTATGGGTGGTATACAGAACCTGCAATGCCGCGACACCTGGAACAAGCAGCATCACAGCGGGCAACAGAATAATGGCAGGCGGCAGCCGGGATAGCAGGGCAAACACCCGGGAAGTGAACATGAGAAGAAACGCGCCGATGAAGGTCCCATGCCAGTAACCCAATCCAGACCCCAATTCCACGCCCAACCATACTGTGACACCTCCAAGCAGGGACCACACCAGGTCCTTGCGCCGGACCCGGAACAGGATGGACAGGCCGAGCACCAGGACCGGGGCTGCCAACCAGGTCCAGGCGTGCGGAACGCCAGGCTCAACCCTGGCGTGGAGCAAGGGCGCCAGGTCGTGAACAATCGCGGTCCCGATCAACACGCCTATGGCGAGTTTGAGCACGATGACCGCAGCGCCTGTCAAACCGATGAGACCGGACAATGTGTTGCCTTTCATCAGCTCGCCGGCTGCCAGCGTCAGGCCAAAGCCCGGCACAAAGAAAATAAACGCGCAGACGGTGACGGCCTCCGGATTGCTGACGGGAAGGACATGTGCAAGTAGAGTCGCCAGCAAGGCAGACGTGCCGGCGACGAGCACTTCGAGCGCACGCTTCAGGCCCCGCGAGTGCATGGCCAGCCGAGTGAGCCCGAAGGACACGATACCCAACGCCCCTCCCAGGAGCACATCCAGCCAGGGAATACCAAGGATCACGCCAAACCCAAGCCCGCACAGCACAAATGCCATGGCATTTATTGCGGGGCCGTATTCCGGACCGGCGCGCTTTATGGCGCGAATGCGGCTAAGGCCGATATCGGGGGTTATTTCGCCAGACACCACGTGCTCCACCAACTCGCTTATCTGCGCCAGTTTGTTCAGGTCAAAGTCACCGGCTCTCGCCACTGATATGTGCAGTCGCTGGCCATCTTCATCGTCATCCCAGAGGATTGACTGTACCTGGGTTGGTGTCGCCAGGAACTGGCCCTGAATGTGCAGTGCATGTGCCACTCGACTCAGCATCGACTCCATTTCGGTCGACGACACGCCGTAACTCTGCTCAGCCGCTACCAGAGCATTGAGAAATCGGCACGCCCTGTCAAAACCCTCTTGCTCCATCCGTCTGATCCTCTGGTGCTGACAAGTCAAATCCGGCTTTTTGCCCGGAACGCCAGGACCACTTGCAAAAACCCCCTAAGAATACCTCTCAAGGTGTAGCCGGGGTAAGCATTTCCGGTCTGGCAAACCTGATGTTTGTCGCGCCAGACCACAACCGTGAGTTAATTTGTCGACGATCCTCCAGGGAATAACCGCCAATCTATGAGACCCGGCATGCTCCACAGGGACAACGACATCATTCGTAAAATCTTTCATATTGAAAAGTAATTGGAATTGGACTGAATATTAGGCCTGGCATATGGTACGGCTACCCCGATAAAAGAGATAAAAGCATGAAAATTGTAGATGTTCGCATCCGCGAACTGACGGGTACCGCGCAATACACAGACGATTTATGGCAAGAGCGCCAGCGCAGTCCGATGGATATCTATCCCGAGGCCAAAGCGCGAACCGGCAGGGACCTGTATAGAGCCTGGAAATTCATTGGCGACGGCGACAGCCATGAAGTCAAAGGTGTCTTTGTAGAAATCGACACGGACGAAGGCATCACAGGTATCGCGGGGCCCATAAACTGGACCATACCCTGTGTCTATATCGAAGCTCAGCTCAAGCCGCTGCTTTTAGGCAAGGATCCCTTCGCCACCGAACTTATCTGGGACCAGATGTACCGTTCCTCACCGCAT
>JAZBNW010000256.1:0-4160 GCA_036350855.1 Halieaceae bacterium | reverse complement strand
CGGGGCCAGGTGTTATTACCGCCTGAGCAAAGGCGAACAGCGCCTCCCGGGTGCCGCTGACGGGCAGCACCTGCTGGTCGCTGTCCAGCGCCGGCAAGGCAAAACGGTGTTGCAGCCAGCGGGCGATCGACTGCCTCAGTTCGGGGATGCCGGCGGTGGACGGGTAGTTCGACAGGCGGTCAAGGTTGGCGGCAATCTCCGCCAGTACGAAGTCCGGCGCCTTGTGCCTGGGTTCACCTATCGACAGGGAAACCGGGTGCTTGTCCGCCGGTGGAGCCAGGTCGGCAAACAACTGGCGCAGGCGCTCGAAAGGGTAGGGCTGCAGCAGGGACAGGTGCGGGTTCACGGGCAATCAGGCCTTTGCCTGTTCGTCCAGCTCGTCGCGGATGGCCTGTTCAAGGGCCGCACACAGCTCGGGGTCAGTGATGGGTTGCTGGTTCGCGTCGGTAATGAAGAAAACGTCCTCCACCCGCTCGCCCAGGGTCTGGATTTTTGCGGCCTGCAATTCGATACCAAAGCGGACGAACACCTTGCCGATGCGTGCCAGCAGGCCGGGCCGGTCCGGCGACGATACTTCAAGCAGGGAGACCTGCTTGATCTCGTCTATGGACATGCTGGTCTCGGTTGGCACCGAGAACGACTTTACCCGTCGCGGCGTGCGGCGTTGCATGATTTGCGGTGCGGCAGGTTCGCCGGACAGGCATTCGGTGAGCTGTTGCTTGATGAATTTCAGCCGGCTGCCGTCCTCCGCAATGGGCTGCCCGCTGGAGTCCAGCACGAAAAACGTGTCCAGGCTCATGCCGTCATTGGCGTTGTAGATCCGCGCATCGTGGACGCTGAGGTCGAGCTGCTCGAGCTCGGCGCAAATGGTGGAAAAGAGCTGTACGTTGCTGCGGGCGTGAATAAAGATCTGGGTGGTGTTGGCCACGGTGGATTCCACATTGTTGCGGATCAGGACCAGGGGCTTGTCGCGCTTGTAGTGGCTGGCGATGGCCTCGGTATGCCAGGCGATGTCCTCGGCCCGTTCCCGCAGGAAATAGTCCTCACCGCGCTGGCGCCACAGTTCATCCAGCTCCTCGGTGGTAAAACCGCGGTCCTCCAGTATCTGGCTGGCGGCCCTGCGGCTGCGCTCCACCCAGACCTGTTTGTCCACCGGGTTTTCCAGGCCCCGTTGCAGCGCTCGCCGGGTCTCGGTGTACAGCTGGCGCAGCAGGCTGCCCCGCCAGGCATTCCACAGGGTGGGGTTGGTGCCATTGATGTCCGCCACCGTCAGGGTGAACAGGTAGTCCAGGTGATCCTGGTCTTTCACATGCTCGGCAAACTGCTGGATGATCTCGGGGTCTGCGATGTCCTTGCGCTGGGACACGGCCGACATCACCAGGTGGTTGCGGACCAGCCATGTAACCAGTTCGGTGTCACATTCGTCCAGGCCGTGGTTGCGGCAGAAGCGCTCGGCGTCCACCGAACCCAGCTCCGAATGGTCGCCGCCGCGACCCTTGCCGATATCGTGGTAGAGGGCCGCGATATAGAGCAGTTCAGGTTTGCGCAGGCGCCGGGCCACCCGGCTGGATACCGGAAAGCGCAGCTCGAAGTCCGGGTAGAGGAATCTCCGGCAGTTCTTGACCACTTCCAGTGTGTGCGCATCCACCGTGTAGGTATGGAACAGGTCGTGCTGCATCTGGCCAACGATGCGTCCAAATTCCGGCAGGTACTCCCCCAGGATGCCGTACCTGGCCATGCGCCGCAGCTGCCGCGCCATCTTGTTGGGAGAGCGCAGAATCGCCATAAAAGTAGCGTGATTCTCCGGGTCGGCCCGGAACCCGTCATCGATCAGGTGGCGGTGGTTGCGAATCTGTCGGATCGTCGGGGCGGCAATACCCTCGGATGCTTCCAGGTTGGCGCACAGCAGGAATACCTCCAGCAGCGCGGCGGGTGTGGTGGCGAAGAGTGTCTCGTCCCGTGCTTCTACATAGCCGCTGCGCAGCTGAAAGCGCTCATTGATGACGATGACCTCATCTGCGGTGTCGGCGCGCAGTATGGCCTGGTCGAAGTTCTGTATGAGCACCTCGTTGAGCTGCCCCAGGGCCAGGGCCCAGCGATAATAGGTCTGCATGAACTGCTCGACCGCCAGGCGGTCGCCATCCTCGAAGCCCCACAGTTCCGCCAGGGTGCGCTGGTGGTCGAACAGCAGACGGTCTTCCTCTCGCCCGGTAATCATGTGCAGTGCATAGCGCACCTGCCACATGAACTCCCGCCCGCGGTGCAGTATTTCCATTTCTTCCGGATCGAGAAAATCCGACGAGGTGATTTTTTCCAGCGACTCGACCCCGAAATGCCGCTCCGCCAGCCAGCCTATGATCTGCAGGTCGCGCAAGCCGCCGGGGCAGCTTTTGACATTGGGTTCCAGGTTGTATTCCGTGTCGGCGAACTTGGTATGACGGGCGCGCTGCTCCTCGAGCTTGGCCCGGAAAAAGTCGGGGCTGGGCCACATTTTATCGGGACCGGTCTCCTCCCGTACCCTTTGCATCAGCTCGCCGGGACCGCGAATCGTTCTCGCTTCCATCAGGTTGGTCAGTACGGTGATATCTTCCCGCGCCTTCCTGGTGCACTCTTCAACCGTCCGCACGCTGTGGCCTATCACCAGTCCCATATCCCACATCAGGGTGAGAAACGCTTCCAGTTGTTGTTCGCAACCGTGGTCGCCGTCCCGCAGCAACAGCAGGACGTCGATATCCGAGTGGGGGTGAAGCTCGCCGCGGCCATAGCCACCCACGGCCACCAGCGCTATCTCTGCGCCGCCCCAGTCGTGGCGCTCCCACAGGGTGCCCAGCAGGGTATCCATAAAATGCGCCCGCAGGCGGATCAGTTCCCCGGTGCGCACACCGCTGCGAAACTGGCCGTGCAGGTATTCGGTAGCCGTGGTGATGGCCTGCTTGCAGCAGGGCAGTATCCGGCCCTGCGCCAGCTGTTGCTCGAAAGCGGCGGCATCGAACATCGCGGCAGGCAGCGGCCCTGCATCAGTGGCCACGTTCAAGCGGGAAGGGACTCGGAGCTGCGGCGGGTAAAGACCTCGCAGCCCGTCTCGGTGACGCCCAGGGTGTGTTCCCACTGGGCTGACAGGCGGCCGTCCCGGGTGGTCACAGTCCAGCCATCCTTCTGGTTCAGCCTGGTCTGGCGCCTGCCCGCATTTATCATCGGTTCGATGGTGAAGGTCATGCCGGGCTCGAGTGCGAGTCCGCTGCCCTTGCGGCCGTAGTGCAGCACCTGGGGCTCCTCGTGGAAAACCCTGCCGATACCGTGCCCGCAATATTCGCGCACAACCGAGTAGTAGTTTTTCTCCGCATGCTGCTGGATCACCGCGCCGATGTCGCCCAGGGTTGCGCCCGGCCTGACGATTTCAATGGCCCTGTACAGGCACTCCCGCGTGACCTGGATGAGGCGTTTGGCATGGGGGGCGACGTCCCCCACCTCCACCATGATGCTGGTGTCGCCATGGAAGCCGTCCTTGATCACGGTCACATCGATATTGACGATGTCGCCGTTTTTCAGTTTGCGGCTGTCCGAGGGGATTCCGTGGCAGACCACATCGTTGACAGAGGTGCAGATAGAGCGGGGGAAGCCGTTGTAGTTGAGTGGTGCCGGGATGGCCTGCTGGGTATTGGTAATGTAATCGTGGCAGATCCTGTCCAGTTCGCCGGTAGTCATGCCGACCTGGACCAGTGGTTCGATCATTTCCAGCACCTCGGCGGCGAGACGACCCGCAATCCGCATTTTCTCTATCTCAGCTGCCGTCTTGATCGACACTGCCATCTTTAACCTATTGATAATTATGAAAAAAGTGTGAATTCCCCGAGAATCCAGGTCTACGGGGGAGGCACATTCTACCCCATTCAGCCGGCAAATGAGTAATGCCGGCCGAAAGCCGGGGCCCGGGGAGCCTTTAAACCCCGCCGCGGTTGTGGTATAAAGCGCGCCTTCGCGAGTCGGGGGCTGTCCAATGGCCCCCTGTCCGGCGGAGAAAAACGACGCACACATATCAATACCTGCTCCAGGGTGCCGCTTCAAGTCGGTTTGGTTGCAGGGGTATGTGGAGGTTTAACCCAAACACAAGGTAATCATATTATGTCGCAAGTAAGCATGCGCGACCTGCTGCAGGCGGG
>JAZBNW010000255.1:0-44807 GCA_036350855.1 Halieaceae bacterium | reverse complement strand
TCCACCAGCGCATCTTCCATGTAATCGATCACCCGCTGTACCTGGGGCATCGACCGGCGGCAGGCGATGATGCCGAAGTCCACGTTCTGGTCGTAGGTCGACAGGGTGATATTCATCGCCACACCGTCCATGACGATCGAAGCCGGGTAGGAGCCGTCCATCCGCGCCCCGTTCCAGTACATCGTCTCGCGTATGCCTGGCACGTTGGAAATCACCGTATTGAAGGGCGGCAGCCGGCTGACCAGCCCCAGTGGCATCAACAACAGGCCGGGGGTTTGCAGCAGCATGCTGAACAGCTGAGCTTCCCCTGGAGACATGTCCATGAACAGCGCCTTGCCCGCCTGGGTGGAGGCCTTGATAGCGGCAAAGCGGCGGGCCGGATCCGCGATGTTGGTCCCCAGGTCGGCATTGATGGAAGCCACCGCATTGGACGAATCGACGTCGCCCTCCGCGCGCACGGACACCGGCACCATGGCCTTGAGGGATTCCCGCGGCAGTTCCGCGTGGTTGTGCAGGTACTGGCGCAGGGCCCCGCCGCACATGGCCAGCACCGCGTCGTTGAAAGTCCCGTCGAAGGCTTTGGCCACTGCCCTGATACGGGCAAAGGGCCAGGACTGTGCGACGAAGCGTCGCGCGCCGTCAACCGAGGTATTGATCGAACTGGTGGGAACCTTCAGGAATGGCAGCAACAGATTGTCATCCCCGGTCCACGCCCGGGTAATTCGCCGGGCGGCGCCGTACAAGTGTGCCCCGGAGTCGAAGCGGGCTTTCAGGGCGTCGAGGACATTGCGCACCTGCGCATCACCGGGTCCGTCGGACTGCTCGCGTTTCAGCGTCGCCCGGTAACGTTTCCAGGAATTCAGGGACAGGGGCGAGTCCTGCAGGCGCCGGTCGGGATCTGCCGAGAGCATACTGCGCGCAATGTGCACTGAGCGCGCACCGTCTACGGCCGCGTGATGGGTCTTGGTGTAGGCGGCGAACTGTCGATTCTGCAGGCCCTCGATCAGGTGCATTTCCCACAGCGGACGGTTGCGATCCAGCAAGGTGGCGTGCAGGCGTGACACGAGGTCGAACAGTTCCCGGTAGCGCCCCGGCCGGGGCAGCGCGGAATGTCTGATGTGGTAGTCGAGATCCAGGGACGGGTCGGGCTCCCAGTAGGCCGGGCCCGCGAGCCCGAGGCGCCCTGTTTTCAGGCGGTCTCCAAAAGGGGGGAGGAATTCCTGCGCATCCCGCAGGTTGTTGGCCAGGTAGTGCAGGAACTCCGCCGTATCGGCGCCCTCCGGCAGGGTATACAGGGCCACGCCCCCGACGTGCATCGGTACCTCGCGGCTTTCGGACAGGAGGAAGCCCTTGTCCATGAAGGTCAGTTGTTTCATGCTTTTCGGCCTCTGAAGATTTGGCTGTTCCGAACCGGATGAGGAGCGGGAAGAGCTGTTCCTGCCGGTTGTGGATTATTGGGTCGCGGTAACAGATAACAGAAGAGTACCAACTTGCAGTCTGCTTGGACACAGGCTTGCGCCTTTTTCGGCAGAGCCAAACGGAATACGGTGGGCAATGTTGCCGCGACTGCGCTGAGACACCCGACTAGATAAATACCCGGTCGGTAAAGTGACCGTGAAATCCGAATGGAACATGGTGGGACAATTTTACCGCTGCGATCTCCGAATCCGGTTCCAGCGCGTCCAGTATCACGATTTCAGTTCGATGGGTCGCGGCGTCATAGACGAATGACAGCAGGTAGCCGTCATCTTCCGATTTCGCGTCTTGCCTGGGCACGAACAGGGCCTCGGAAGTGTAGCGGTGCTGTCCGTAGTTTCCTATCCTGAAATCGCCCGTCTCGGTATCGAGCTTGACGACCGAGTTATAGAAATACGGCGTGCCATTGTCCACGGGAGCGACATAGTAGGCATAGCGGCTGGGGTAGCAGGTCTGCTGCATATCCCAGCTGGGGAACTCTCCGCCCGGGGCATGAAAATACTCCTCATGCCGGATCTCTCCCGTCCTGACATTGATGCGGTATCGACACAGCGGGGCGCCCAGCATCCGCTCGAGGCTGAACACGTCCTTGATCGCCGCAAAGTTCCCGGGATCGGTGGAGCGGATGAAATCCGTGACGATTTCATCGCCCTGTTCGAAGGAGTTGCCGAAGTGAGCGATGAGCGCGGGCGGCAGCTCGAATGTCCTGGCTACTTTCATGTCACGAAGGTCAACGATGATGCCCTTGACCGGCTTGTTCATGCGGTACTCGGTGACGTCGCTCACTGCCGCGGTGCCCAGGATCGGCCCGGCCACGCCCATGGTGATCGAGCTGAGCAGGAACACCGCGTAGTGTTCAGTGACACCGAAGTCGTGGACGAACGGGAACTCTTTCAGGGGGATCCGACAGGTGGCTGCGACCCTGCCCCGGGGGTCGATGTCATACAGGTCCAGGCCAAACTTGAGGCCGCGTAACCCCAGCCCCACCACGTTGACGCCAAAATTGATGTGACGGCCGGTGCGGTAATTGATCTTGCCATGCGCGCTCATGTTTTTCACGGAGTTCAGCGCGCCGTCGTACAGCTCGACGCCCAGGGTTTCAAGCGTGGCAGGGTCCAGCCGGTAGGGCTGGCCGGCCTCGTAGAAAGCGCAGAGCTTGTCCCCGTGCCATGTAATGCTGGTATTTGCGGGATTGGACATTGGCCGCATGAAGTTGGCCCTGAAGCCGCCCTCCAGCTGGGTGCCGAAGCCGCGAAACAGGATCTTTTCGCTCTTCTTCTCCTCGACGTATTTCGTGGTCCTGACGTAGCGATTCCTGAAATGGGCTCTGCCGCCGGTAAAGCTAACCGCGCTGATCATGCCGGGACCGTCGAACCAGTGGCCGTAGCGGCGCTCTCCCATTTGCATGGTGCCTGGGCCATTCCTGAAGAAGGTCCCCGTGAGATCGGGGGGGATACGCCCCCTGATATTGTCCACCCAGCCTGAGTACTCCTGCTCCAGGCCGAGAAAGCCACTGTGGAAGTCGATTGGGGCAACCGTGCTTTGTTCAACGGAATTTTCTGCAGCAGGTGACATCTATCGCTTTTCCTCATTTCGCTTTCTGGCAGACAGGCTCATGACTGTGTCGCGCATGTAACGTGCTCGCGACGGGTGGGTGCCAGAACGCCTGGATCCCGCCTGTCGCATCAGTCGGTCTTCCAGCTCATTCGGACGGTACAGGAGGTCTCGGGCAGATGCGGGTCAAACTCCATTTTCAGGCCGCCGTTTTCGCCCTTGAACATGGCCTCGAATGTGCCCTTACAGATCGCCAGGCAGCCCTCTTCGGGCAGGGCCTGCGGGTTGGGGAGTGTGTCCCTGGCAGCGCAGGTATGCCAGCCGCACTCGGGGATCTCGATTACGGTCAAGCCGTTTGCGGGATCGAATACGGTGACCGAGGCGGGCCCCGTAAGCCAGTGGGCCGGATTGAACGTTTCGAACAAAAGCCGGGTCAAGCGCCCCGGCTTCTTGCTGCCGTCCCTGGAGACCCGCGGGCGAGCGTTCCTGTTTTTCTCCGGCATACTGTTCATCATCCTGAGAAATTCCGGCGAGTTCTCCTCGGACAGGGCCACGGCGGTGCCGATCACGATATCGTGGAATTGTTTCGGGCTGTAATATCTGCGAAGTTCCAGCAGTGCCCACTCCATCTCCCGCACGAAATTGCCGTAGCGCTTGCGCCACTTTTCCCGTGGTGAGTCGAAAAACCTGATCTGTTCCCGCCGCGACTTGATCTCCATGTAATCCCGATCCACCTGCTGCGGATCGCCCGACAGCCTGAGGATGGGCACGAAGGTGTGACTGATGATAAGCATGGCCTTTTTCACCAGCATGGCATTGGACATCCACATGTCTATCCAGGCCTGGGGTCCCCAGTTGTAGTAAAAGCCGCGTGGTCTCGCCGGGGTGGCCCGGGCGCTTTGCCGGTCGCTGGAGATAATGCCGCTATCGGTCATCTGTAAGCTCCTAGTTCGTCAGGCGCAATGTTATACCGTAGCTGGCTTCCGGCCCTACCACCCCGGCGTAACCTCCGAGGGTGGGGATATCCAGGCCGAACACGTAGTATTCCTCGTCCAGCATATTGCGGCCCCACAGTGTCACCTCCCACCGCCGGTCCTGGCTGGCCAGGCCCAGGCGCAGGTTGACGAGGTTTACCGCGTCGTTCCGCAGGTTCGGGTCCAGGTCCTCTTCAAGAAAGTAGTCGTCGATGTAGCTGTGTTCCAGTCGCAGCATCATGACCAGGTCTGTGCCGAGTTCCTTGTCGTACTGAATATAGGAACTGACATTCCACTCCGGCGCATTGGCCAGTGGCTTGCCCTTCAGGTCCTGGGTGCAGTTGCTGGCTGTGCCGGGCGAACCGCCCTGTGCCCCCTGGACGATATAGTATTCATGGAATGACTGCTCCACCGTGCACTGGCCGTTGTCGAAGGAGCCGTACTCCGCCTTGTTATAGCCGACGGCCGCTCCCAGCAACAGGTCGGCCGCGGGGGCAAATAGCAGCTCGAGTTCGGCGCCGTAGCTCTCCAGGTTGCCGGCATTGGTCACCCTTACCGAGGCGCCGTCGAAAGTCTGTGACTGAAAGTCCTCGTAGTCGACGTAGAACAGTGTGCCATTGAACTGCAGGCGCCTTTCGCCCCAGCTGGTCTTCCAGCCCAATTCGTAATTGGTGGCGATTTCCTCATCGAATTCACCGTCGGAGCCGACCACTTCACGCCGCTGGTTGAATCCGCCGGACTTGAAACCCCGGCTGACCAACGCGTACCCCATTCTGTCGGGATCGAAAAAATGGCGCAGGTTCAGGGACGGGGATACATCCGAGTCACTGCGTGTCGAGTCATAGTAAACATTCGGGCCAGCAATGGGTGGCAGGTCCAGGGCAGTGGTTGGTGCAGTGATCTGCGAGCCTTCCCGTTGTTTTTCCTCGTAGGTGTAGCGCATTCCCAGCGTGGCACTGGTTTTCTCGCTGTAGTTCCATACGAGTTGTCCGAACGCCGCGTAGCTGGTGGTGGTGTAGTCGTTCTTGTCGGTGTTGACAGAACCGTCGGGGAAAAAAGCGCCAAGGGTGATGTCGCCGATGATGCGGACATTGTTGACCAGGTCGGGCAGTTGCGAAAATGTCCCGGTCGAATCGAATTGCGAGTAGTAGGCGTACAGACCGGCCAGGTAGTCGAAGGTTTCGCTCCCGGGTGAGGTGAAGCGCAGCTCGGAAGAGTACTGGTCCAGTTCCACGTCGGTGGTCGACTCAACCGCATTGTAGGCCGTGAAATCGCCATCAAAGGCGCTGTCGGACTCGTAGTGGCGCCAGGCGTTGATAAACGTGAGGTTGCCCTGTGCGGCCAGTTGGCGGTTCCACTCCGCCGTTACGCCTCCGACCTCGACCTTGTTGCCGATGTCGCTGTCGAACCAGTAGTTGTCACCGAAGGGGTCAGCTTTCGGGGGTTTCAGGCCGCTGGAGTCCTCGAAGGCGGTGTATGCCAGGATGGGCTTGCCGTCGGCATTGAGTCCCAGCGCGGCCTGCCACTCGGCCGAGGGATTGTTGGTGGAGGGGGAGTTCAGGGTGGACAGGCCGTCGTAGTCCATGACCGCAAAGGCGCAGCAGTCGGTGTCTTCCCGGGTGTAGTCCGCGGAAAGCAGGAGTTCGCCGTAGTCAACGCTGCGGTCGCTGCCCTCCAGGTCGAGCAGTAACCGTGCGCGGCCTCCCCACTTGTTGGCGTCGTTGACCCCCTCTCCCGTGTAATCATTGTCATAGAGGTGGTCGCCATCCACGCCGAACCCGGTCAGCCGCAACGCGTGGCCGGAGTTGCCCAGGGGGACGTTCACCATGCCTCGCAGTTCGAGTTGCTCGTTGCTGTCATAGGTCAGTTCGGCCATGGACTCGAAGTCTGTGACAGGCGGGTTGGTCAGGATACTGATCGCGCCGGCGGAGGTGTTCTTGCCATAGAGTGTGCCCTGTGGTCCGCGCAGCACCTCCACCTGCCTGACATCCACCAGGTCGCCGATGCTCATTCCCGAGCGACCCTGGTAAACACCGTCGATGAACAGCCCCACGCTGGGGTCGACGCCCGAATTACTGCCGACGGAGCCGATGCCGCGGATTCTGATGGAGGTAGACCTCGAATCAGTCGCGGAGGTGATTCTGAGGTTGGGTGTGTACTGATCCAGCTCGGTCAGCTCCGTCACGCCGCTGTCCTGGAGAAACTGCTCCGAGAATGCCGAGACAGACATGGCCACGTCCTGCAGGCTCTCGACCCGCCGGGTGGCGGTGACGAGAACTTCCTCGAGTACGGGTACGTCGCTGTCCGCCCGCGAGTTTCCGGGCTCATCGCTCCGGGCCAGCGATGACAGGGGCAGCAGGGCGAGGCATGCCAGGGCGATACCGCTACTGCCCCCGGCCCGTCGGGCCCGGTGCACAACGCGGCTGCCGCAGGTCCCGGTGGGTTCGCATTTGGCGCGATAGTGAAACAGTAAGTGAAACATGGGGCCCAACTCTCGCTTCCCGGCGCGCGCCGGACTTTTATTATCTTATCGAGCCGTCTGGGAGCTTCCGCGGCTGGCGACTTATTGTATACAACAATGCGTTATTGTATACAAGCCATCGCAGGGGCGAAAAGTATGGCGTTCGCCAGTTGGAGTGGGAAAGCGCAGTGGTAACAGGCGGGGAGAGCGGGGGACATGGCGGCCTGACCGGGCAGGTATTGGCCCACCCCGGAGTTCACACACAGCTGAAATAGGTGGCACAATGAGCCGGCAGGTGGCCTGTCTCGTTACAGGCGCGGGCAAACCGTTGCCAGGGGCGCAGGAAACCTCGACCTGGCTGAAAGCGTGCAACGTAAAACGGCAGGGGATTTACGAGGCCGACCCCGCCCGTGCGTGTTCTGGTCAGGGCAGTGCGAAAGCCGCGCAAACCGGCATGCCTGTCAGGCAAAACGGTCCAGCACAGGATATAAGGAGATAAAGTGGCAGAGTTCAACCCGGGTTTGATGCAGGATTTCGACCTGACTATCCCGACGCTGCTGGAGCATGCGGCGAGCAACCACACGAACACCGAGGTGGTCGCCCGTATGCTCGACGGCTCGATTCACCGGTATACCTATGGCGCTCTTGCCAACCGCACCCGCAGGGCGGCAAACGCACTCGGTCGCCTGGGAATCGGTTACGGCGACGTGGTGGGCACACTGGCCTGGAACAGCCATTGGCATCTTGAGTGCTTTTATTCCATTTCCGGCATTGGCGCTGTCTGCCACACGGTGAATCCCAGGCTGTTTGAGGAACAGGTCGTCTACATCATCAATCACGCCAGGGACAGGGTGTTGATGGTGGACCAGGATTTTCTGGGCCTGGCGGAGCGCATTGCCGACCGGATTCCCGGCATCGAGCATTTCATCGTACTGGGCGAGCGGGGCTGTGTCCCCGAACCGGCACTGGACAATGTCATCTACTACGAGGAGTGGATTGCCGCGGAACCGGAAACATTCGACTGGCCCCACTTTGATGAGCGCAGCGCATCCGGTCTGTGCTACACCTCGGGTACCACGGGCAACCCCAAGGGTGTGCTCTATTCACACCGCTCCACGGTACTGCACTCGATGGCGATCGCCCAGCCCGACAACCTGTCGCTGTCCGCGCTGGATTGCGTGATGCCGGCGGCGCCGCTGTACCATGCGCAGAGCTGGGGTCTTCCCTATGCGGCCTGCATGGTGGGCGCAAAATTCATTCTCCCCGGCCGCTATCTCGACGGCCCCAGCCTGCTCGAGCTTATTCGCTCCGAGGGAGTAACCGCTGTCTGTGGTGTGCCAACCGTCTGGGCCGCCGTGCTGGAACACGCGGAAGTGCAGGGGCTCGATCTTGGCAAGCTTGAGCGGCTGTTGATCGGTGGCACCGCGCTGCCCACCGCCATGCGCGATCGCTTCCGCAGCAAGGGCGTCAACGCCGTACAGATCTGGGGTATGACGGAAACGAGTCCGCTGGGTGCGATCGGAAAACCGAATCGGGAAGTGGCAGCCATGCCGGATGATTTGCGTGACCAGCAACTGCTCAAGCAGGGTCGCCTGCCCTACGGGGTGCAGATGAAGGTCGTCCTGGAGAACGGTGCAACCGCCCCCAGGGACGGCGAGACCGCGGGTGATATCTGGGTGAAAGGACCCTGGATCGCGCGGGGTTACCTGCATGGCGACGGCGGTGACCTGCTGGATCACGAGGGCTACCTGCCCACCGGTGACGTGGGGCATATCGATGCGCATGGCTACATGAAAATCACCGACCGGTCCAAGGATGTGATCAAGTCGGGGGGCGAATGGATCAGCTCGATCGACGTGGAAGATATCGCGGGCCGGCACCCGGCGGTGAGCATGGCGGCGGTCGTTGCCGCGTACCACAAAAAATGGGACGAACGCCCACTGCTTATCGTTACGCTCAAGCCGGGGCAGACCCTGGAGAAAGCGGAGATGCTGGCGTTTCTGGACGGGAAGATCGCCCGGTGGTGGCTGCCTGACGATGTCATCGTCATCGACGAAATGCCGATGACCGCGACAGGCAAGATCAGGAAGCTGACCCTGCGGGAAAAGTACTGGAAGCAACTGGATCACAATCCATAACACTGGCCGGGCGTGTCGTGTCCGCGGTGTCCCGATCCCCCGGGACGGTTGGCGCGGATCATGAGGTTGCGCGGGCTGAGATGCCGCTCGCAGAATGTCCCCACACTCACGTAGTAGCCGCATTCGGCCAGGTACAGCGCCCGGTCCAGCACCAGCCATAACTCCAGCGCCCGGCGAAAGCCGTGGCGGACCAACTCCATCCGGCTGACCCTGGCGTGGCGCTGCCAGCCCAGCTGCTCGAGTTGCGGCCAGTCCACCGCGCCCGGCAGTACCAGCGCCTTGAGACCGGCTGCATGACGACAGAAATCGGCAAAGCTGCCGGTGAACACCGAGTCGGGAATGGGGGGCACCGGCAGGTAGTCGTTCACGCCGCGCAGTTGCCTTTGCAGGGCGTCGAACCCCAGGCGCCAGGCGTTTTTTTGCACTCGCCGCCGGGCTGTCGCGGCCGGCGCGGTCACGGTTTCCTGCACCGCCAGTCGGCAATCGTCCCGGCTCAGCGCCAGTCCGCTCGCCGCTGCGGCGCGGGAGAAGGGGCGGTACTGTGCGCTGGCGGA
The DNA here is from genome assembly GCA_036350855.1 of Halieaceae bacterium. GTDB lineage: Bacteria > Pseudomonadota > Gammaproteobacteria > Pseudomonadales > Halieaceae > JARRPM01. Next base: position 35,650 of record JAZBNW010000255.1, on the reverse strand, counting down.
CAGGTGATAGCAGCAGGGGGACAGGTCCAGACTGTGTATCCCGTGCGCCGTCACGGTTTCAAGCAGGCGTCGGTGCAGGTCGCCACAGGCGTGTAACGCCACGGCATGACGGGTGCGCCGGGTGTACCGTGCAGCGTCAGGCGACAGTACGTCGCAGTGTTCGAGCAGGACATCGAGTTTCAGTTTGCGGCTCATCCCGTTGCCCGCGGCGCAGAGTTCCGCACGCCACTCCAGCGCAGTGACCGGGGTGCCAAAGCGCCGGCAAATGGCGCGACCCAGGTGGGCCTTGCCCGAACACCACTCCAGCACCGGTCCGTCGAGCGAATCCAGGGCGGCGGCAAAGGCGCTCACCTGCTGCCACTTGCGCCCGGGTACATCCCGCTCGAAACCGGCCGGATATTCGCTGTACCGGGTCGGCAGCGCAGGCAGCGAATCGAGGGTCAGGATCCCGGCCAGCCCCGGAACGTAGGCGGCCAGCCAGCCCACCAGTGCCTCGTGGTCGGCTTCAAGGGCAACGAGCTCTGTCTCGCACAGGGCGTCCAGCGCCGCTGTGAGGGCCGGGTAGTGCGTTTCCCAGGGAAGTACCGGGAGGCAAAACGGCTGCGGCCGCCACAGCGGCTCATACGCCAGCAGCAGTGCGCCCAGGAGCTTGAAACGCAGCTCCAGGTCGGGCGCATCGCCGCGGTGATGGCGCGGTGCCGCGTGAACCACCGCTTTCAGCCCGGGAGTCGGCCGAAGCGCAGCCAGAAACTGTCGATCGGTGCCGGCATCTTGCCGTTGCCACTCTCCAGTGACATCGTGATATAGGCGATCGAAGGCTCCGCCAGCGCCCTGTAGCAGCGCCCGATCAACTGCAACACCTCCGCCCCGGGCCATTCCGGCGGCAGCAGCGCATCGGGCAGGTGGGTATCCTGCAGCAGGATGCGGCGGTAGTCGTGGATCAGCAGGATGCGGGTGAGAAAGGCGCTTTGGGGATCGAGATCCGGTGCGCGCTGAAGCCACTTGTCGAGTGGCCTGAAGTGGGCGAGGAACTCGCGGTAACCACTGGCGACGTCCGGCAGCTGCCAGCAATCGTGCACGAGATCGCGCAACAGTTGCTTCGACGTGAGTTCGGAACTGTCTGCCTCGAATATCAGTACCTTGTCGGTAACGTCGAATTCCTGCATGGTCTGTAACAGTGCGCTGCCGCCGTCGCCGGGTTTGGCGAACGTCCCGCTGGAGATGGGCCGGAACCCCTGCCAGTGCAGGCTGCGCTTGAAGCGCTCGCGGTTTTTTTCGGGAATGTCCAGGGGGACCAGTATCTGCCAGCGGCCGTTCCAGCGCCGGGTCTCCAGGGCGTAGATTCGACGCGTCGCGCGCTCGTATTCCCGGTTGCCGTAGGCGGTGAAACGGTAGTAGCTGCGCCTGCCCACCCGCTCCGACTCGAGCCAGCCTTCTTTCATCAGGCGAAAGACGGAAGTTCTGACCAGGCGATCGCTGACCCCGAAAGGCGCCAGTGCCTCGACCAGGCTGCTCAGCCACAGGGTGCCGCCGTGCTGGGATACCACATCCCCGAACAGGGTGATGATCAGGGACGTGGTCCGTATGGGCTGGCGGCTGGAAAAGTCTGCCAGCAGGCGTTTTACAACGGCGGGATGTGACACTTGCACGGTTCCTTGTATCGAGCGCGGGCAGGGCGGGCGCCATTGGCTACAATAGTACTGTGATTGCCCGCGCTTTACATTCCCGCGATGCGCCGGGCGCGCGGGCACAGGACGGCCGCTGGCAAAAGTGATACATAAATATTGATCTGTATAAAAATGCTGTATTATATTGCCTCATCCTAATGATAAAAATGCCCCGTTTGGAGGGAGTATGAGCAAAGCCCCCTGCCTGGAACCCCTGCACCCGATCGAAACCGCGAGCCTGGACGAGTTGCGCAGCCTGCAGCTGCAGCGCCTGCGCGCCAGTCTGCAGCACGCCTACCGCAACAGCCCGGTCTACCGGGCCAGGTTCGACGAACACGGGGTGCACCCCGACGACCTGGTGTCGCTCGAGGACCTGGGCCGTTTCCCGTTTACCACCAAGAGTGAACTGCGCGACAACTACCCGTTCGGCATGTTCGCCGTTCCCAGGGAGCAGGTGGTGCGGATCCACGCCTCCAGTGGCACCACGGGCAAGCCCACTGTGGTGGGTTATACCAGGGCGGATATTGAAACCTGGGCCGACGTGGTGGCGCGCTCGATCCGGGCCGCCGGCGGCACCGCGGCCGACATGGTGCATGTGTCCTATGGTTATGGCCTGTTTACCGGGGGCCTTGGCGCGCATTACGGCGCGGAAAAGCTCGGTTGCGCCGTCATCCCCATGTCCGGTGGCCAGACCGAGAAGCAGGTGCAGCTCATCTGCGATTTCGACCCGGATATCATCATGGTTACCCCCTCCTACATGCTCAACATCGCCGACGAGATGGATCGCCAGGGCGTCGACACCAGCAAGCTGTCGCTGCGCGTTGGCATCTTCGGCGCCGAGCCCTGGACCGATGCCATGCGCCGGGAAATCGAGCAGCGCCTGCATATCGACGCGGTGGATATTTACGGCCTGTCGGAAGTGATGGGCCCGGGAGTGGCCCAGGAGTGTGTGCAGAGCAAGGACGGTCCCACGATCTGGGAGGACCATTTTTACCCTGAAATCATCGATCCGGAAACGGGCCGGGTATTGCCGGACGGGGAGGAGGGCGAACTGGTGTTCACCAGCCTGACCAAGGAGGCCATGCCCGTCATACGCTACCGGACCAGGGACCTCACCCGACTGTTACCGGGCAGTGTCCGCACCATGCGCCGCATGGACAAGATCACCGGCCGCAGCGATGACATGCTGATTATCCGGGGGGTGAACGTCTTCCCGACCCAGATCGAGGAGCAGATTCTGTCGATTCCGGAACTCGCCCCGCACTATTTCATCGAGCTGATGAAAGAGGGCAACCTGGACGCCATCGAGGTAAATGTCGAGTTGAGCGGGCACACGGAACCGGGCCTTGCGGGCGGCGCGGAAAAGGCCCTGCGGGACAGGATCAAATCCTATATCGGTGTATCGGTCAGTATCAAAGTGCACGCCAGTGGGGTCATACCCCGTTCGGAGGGCAAGGCCAGGCGGGTGATCGACAAACGCAAGGGATGATCACCCGGTCGAATGAAAACGGCCCGGGATAATGCGCTGGCGGCTCACTGGTTGAGCGATGCCAGCGTCCTTCCCTCCTGTGCCAGCGTCACCAGCAGTGGCGCGGGTTGCCAGCAGGGGTCGGAGGTCAGTGCCTGCAGCGCCTCCAGTTTGCCGACTACCGTGGCCAGGCCCAGGCTGTCCGCATGGAACATCGGCCCGCCACGCCATTTCGGGAAACCGTAGCCATTGAGATAGACGACATCCACGTCGCCGGGGCGGGCGGCTACTCCCTCGGCCACGATGGCGGCGCCCTCGTTGATCAGGGCCAGGGTGAGTCGATCGACAATCTCCTCATCGCTGATGACGCGTCGGGTGACGCCCCACTGAGCGGCTATCTCCTCAATCAGTGACGCAATTCCGGGATCGGGCTGGCGACTGCGGGTTTCCGCGTCGTAGCGGTAGTAGCCGGCGCCGGATTTCTGGCCCAGGCGCTCCATTTCCACCAGGGTGTCGGCCAGGGCTATCTCTTTTGTGGAGCGACTTGCCATGCCCTGGTCGCGGCGCGAGCGATAACCGATGTCCAGTCCGGCCAGGTCCCCCACCGCCAGCGGTCCCATGGCCATGCCCCAGGCTTCCATGGCGCCGTCCACCTGCTCCGGGCTGGCGCCCTCGAGCAGCAGAAGCTGGGCCTGGCGGGCGTAGCCCTTGAGCATGCGATTGCCGACAAAGCCGTGACAGACGCCGACCGCCACGGCAATCTTGCCAATGGCTTTTGCCAGCTGCATGAATGTCAGCAATACCTCCGGCGCGGTCTGTTCAGCCCTGACCACTTCCAGCAGTTTCATCACGTTGGCGGGGCTGAAAAAATGCGCGCCGACGACCCGCCCGGGGCGACCCGTTGCCGCGGCTATCTCGTTCACGTCCAGGTAGGAGGTGTTGGTGGCCAGGATGCAATCGGCCCTGCAGGTGCCATCGAGTTTGCGGAATACCTCCTGCTTGACTGCCATGTTCTCGAACACCGCCTCGATGACGAGGTCGGTCGCCGCGATATCGGCGTAGTCGGTGGTGCCGGTGATGTTGGCCAGGATGGAATCGACCTGTTGCTGGCTGTAGCGCCCCCGCTTGATAGACGTTTCATAGTTTTTGCGGACTACCCCCAGGCCCCGCTCGAGGTTTTCCCGGCTGGTCTCCACCAGGGTGACCGGTATACCGGCATTGGCGAAACACATGGCGATACCGCCGCCCATGGTGCCCGCGCCGATGACGGCTACCGTGTTGACGGGCAGCGCCCGGGTGTCCGCGGGAATATTGGTCAGTTTGGCGCAGGCGCGCTCGGCAAAGAACACATGCCGCAGGGCGGCTGACTGGGGCGAGTTGCGGCACTGGATGAAGCGCTCGCGCTCCAGCGCCTGACCCTCTTCAATAGTATGCCCACAGGCGAATTCCACCAGCTCGACGATATAGCCCGGGGCAATCAGCCCGCGGGATTTACGGGCGATACCGGCGCGGTAGCGGTCAAAGAAATCCGCGCCAGGCGGGGCAACCACGGGGCGTGCCCCGGTGGGGCGCACAGCGGCCCCGTCGGCAGCCAGCTGGCGCGCGTAGCCCAGGGCGGCAGCGGTGACATCCCCGTCTTCCAGCAGCCGGTCAATGAGCCCCAGCTGGAGTGCCCGAGTGGCGCTGACCGGTGCGCCGCCGGTCATCATGTCCAGGGCGGTTTCCACTCCCACCAGGCGTGGCAGGCGCTGGGTGCCGCCGGCACCCGGCAGCAGGCCCAGGTTGACCTCGGGCAGGCCCAGCCGGGTGCCGGGCAGGGCACAGCGGTAGTGCGCGGCCAGGGCGACCTCCAGGCCGCCACCCAGGGCATTGCCGTGCAGTGCGGCCAGTACGGGCTTCGGGAAGTTCTCGATGGCGGCGATAACAGCCGGCAGGCCGGGTTCGCGGGGGGGCTGGCCGAACTCGGAAATGTCCGCCCCGGCGATAAAAGTGCGTCCCGCGCAGACAATGAGAAGCAGTTCGCTGCCATCGCCCGCGGCCTGGTCCAGGGCCTTCATCAGCCCGTCCCGCACAGCGTGGGACAGCGCATTAACGGGGGGGTTGTCGATCCGGACAATGCCGATCTCGTCATCGAGCGCGTACTGTACGACTGCTGTGTCCATAACATTCACCTGATCTAGTCCTTGTCTGTTGCCCTGCCGCGGGGGAGTTTCGGGCCCCCGGTATTGTGTGTTGCGCAGCTGCCGTAAATCCAGTCCGGCTGTTCTTTTAAAAGTGTTACATTTTAAAAGCTTTGCAGTGTATATTATGTATCATATTGTCTGCCAGCCTGTATCGGCGATCGTTTGTTTTTCAACCCGAACCACGGAAGTCATCGAGATGTTCGCTAACCCCCTGCAGCAACTTACCGGGCTGGATGCGCTTTTCCTCACCCAGGAGGCAACGGATACACCGATGCACATCGGGCTGTTGATGTTTTACCAGCCGGTGAAATCCCGGCGCGGACCGGTGCGGTTCAAGGATATCCTGGGCAGGTTCGGGCAGCGCGCCCCCGGCATCCCCGTTTTCTACCGCACCCTCGGCAAAGTGCCACTGGGGATAGATTACCCCTTCTGGCTCGATGCGCAGCAACTGGATATAGAGTTTCACGTGCGCCACATTGCCCTGCCCAGACCCGGGGACTGGCGCCAGTTGTGTATCCAGGTGGCGCGCCTGCAGGCGCGGATACTCGATCGCAGCCGCCCCCTCTGGGAGGCCTATGTCATTGAAGGGCTTGACAATATCGACTTCCTGCCCGCCGGCAGTTTTGCGATTTTCTTCAAGATGCACCATGCGGCGGTGGATGGCGCCTCGGCGATGGAGGCGATATACGCCCTGCACGACCGGCAACCGCGACCGGCGAAGGAAACATCGCCCCGCGCCTACCAGCCGCGTCCGCAGCCGGGTCCCCTGAACCTGTTCGGTCGGGCCTATGTCAACCGCCTGCGATCGCCCGGCCGCTGGCTGCGCGCGGCACGGGACATCCTGCCGATACCCGGGCGCCTGCGCTCGGGCTTCCGGCAGCACGTCCTGCAGTCGCCGCACTCGCGTCACAGCACCCGCTTCAATGGCCCGGTGTCGCCACACCGGGTGGTGGAGGTGCGTTTTTTCGATCTCGACGAGGTGCGGGCGCTCAAGAAGCACGTCGGCGACGTGACGATCAACGATGTGATGGTGACGGTTGTCGCGGGGGCCCTGCGCAAATACCTCGAGTCCAGGGACGAGCTGCCGGATTTCTCCCCGATGGCGATGATCCCGGTCAGTTTCCGCAGTGACGAGGAGCGGGAAGCGGGCGGTAACCTGGTTACCGCCATGAGCCTGGCGATTCACAGTGAAATCGAGGATCCCCTGGAGCGCTTGCAGAAGGTGCATGAGGAGACGCTTTCGGCCAAGGCGTACACCGCGGCGATAGGGGCCCGCACCGCCCTGGACCTGGCCCAGCTGGTTCCACCGCAAATTGCCTCCCTGGCCGTGTTGCGCGCGGGCACGGGGCTGATGTTTTCCTCGGGGGCATCGGCGCCGGTGAACACGGTTATCACCAATGTGGCCGGCTCCCCGGCTCCCCACTATCTGTGTGGCGCCGAGCTGGTGGGCTGCGCTGGTTTCGGGCCGATCATGGACAGTGTGGGCCTGTTCCACGCGGTGATGAGCTGCGGCAACAGTATCTCGATCGCGGTCAATGCCTGCCGCGAGATGCTGCCCGACCCGGATTTTTATGCGCAGTGCCTGCAATTGTCCTATCTTGAACTGCGGGATGCGACGATCGGCAGCTCCCGCCGGCGCCGATAAATGTTACAGGAAAGGTTACATATTTAATTATTGTGTATCATAATATCTGAATAATTTTAATAGACGGAGATCAGGTGATGAAGTTGTCGAGCTATGCTGCCGGACAATGGCAGGAAGGATCCGGGCCGGGTGTGGCCGTCTTCGACGCTGTGACAGGCGAACCCGTCTGCGAGGTCTCAAGCGATGGCCTGGATTTCGCCGCCATGGTGCGCCACGCCCATGAGGCCGGTAGCCCCGCGCTGCGCGCCATGACCTTTCATGAGAGGGCGGCCGCCCTGAAGGCCATGGCAAAGCAGTTGATGGCCAGGAAAGAGGATTTCTACGCCCTGTCAGCGCGTACCGGCGCCACCCGCCAGGATGGATGGGTGGATATCGAGGGCGGTATCGGCACGGTTTTCACCTATGCCAGCCTGGTCACCCGCGAATTTCCCAATGATGTCCTCATGGTCGAGGGCGAGATCGAGCGGCTCTCTGCCAGGGGGTCGTTCCTGGGGCGCCATATCCTCAGCCCCAAGCCCGGTGTCGCGGTACACATCAATGCCTATAACTTTCCCTGCTGGGGCATGCTGGAGAAAATCGCGCCCAGCCTGGCCGCCGGCATGCCGGTAATCGTCAAACCCGCCACGGCCAGCGCCTACCTGACCGAGGCCATGGTGCGCGAGATCATCGCCGGCGGCTTTTTCCCCGACGGCGCCATCCAGCTGGTGTGCGGCAGCGCGGGGGACCTGCTCGACCATCTGGGGGAGCAGGACGTCGTGACCTTTACCGGTTCTGCCAGTACCGGGCAGAAACTGAGAGCCCATCCCAATATCGTGGCCAGATCCATCCCCTTCACCATGGAGGCGGACTCGCTCAATTGCGCCATCCTGGGGGAGTCAGTGCAGGTCGAGGACGAGGAGTTCTCCCTGTTCGTAAAGGAGGTCGCGAAGGAAATGACCGTGAAGGCGGGGCAGAAGTGCACCGCCATCCGCCGTATCATCGTGCCCGCCGGCAAAATGCAGGAGGTAACCGCGGCCCTCAAGGCGCGCCTCGCCGGGACGGCAGTGGGCGACCCGGCCGTGGACGGTGTGCGCATGGGGCCGCTGGTGGGCAGGGACCAGGCCAGGGATGTCCGGGCCAAGGTCGAACTGCTGGCGCAGGAATGCGAGATCCTGCTCGGTGGCAACGGTGACTTCGACCTCACCGGCTGCGACAACAGCGGCGGTGCCTTCTATCCGCCCACCCTGTTGCGCTGTGACCACCCCTTCAGCAAGCGCCTGGTGCACGAGGTGGAAGCCTTCGGCCCGGTCAGCACCCTGATGCCCTATGACAACCTGGGTGAAGCGGTTGCCCTGGCGCGCCTGGGCAAGGGCAGCCTGGTGGGTTCGGTGTACACCTATGACAATGAGGAGGCGCGCCGGATCATCCTGGCGGCGGCGCCCTGGCACGGGCGCATGTTGATCCTCAACCGCGACTGCGCGGCCGAATCCACCGGCCACGGCTCGCCGCTGGCGGTGCTGGTGCACGGCGGCCCGGGCCGCGCCGGCGGTGGCGAGGAGCTGGGGGGCGCCCGGGCGGTCAAGCACTATATGCAGCGCACTGCCCTGCAGGGTTCCCCGGACACCCTCATGGCCATTACCGGTGAATACCACCCGGGCGCCCGGGTCTATAGCGACGACCGCCACCCCTTCAAGAAATATTTCGAGGACCTGCAGATCGGCGAGACCCTGGTGACACACCGCCGTACGGTGACCGAGGCCGATGTCGTCAACTTCGGCTGTATCAGCGGGGATCATTTCTACGCGCACTTTGACGAGATCGCCGCGAAGGATTCGTTCTTTGGCAAGCGTGTCGCCCACGGCTATTTCGTGATTTCCGCCGCTGCCGGCATGTTCGTCCATCCCTCTCCAGGTCCGGTAATCGCCAACTACGGCCTGGAAAACCTGCGCTTCGTCGAGCCGGTGGCTCCGGGCGACACCATCCGGGTAAAACTGTCGGTCAAGCGCAAGATCAAGAAAGAGCCCCGCGGCGACGAAAAACCCAACGGTGTGGTGGTGTGGGCGATCGAGGTGACCAACCAGGACGAGAAGCCGGTGGCCGTCTACGACATCATGACCCTGGTGGAGCGCCGCGAGGCCTGATTGCCCCGGGAGGGCAGAGGAACAAGAGCATGAGTTACAAACATATCGAGTTTGCGATCAGCAAGGGCGTCGCCCTGTTGACGCTCAACCGCCCGGAGGCCCTCAACAGCTTCACCGCCGGGATGCACGGCGAGGTGCGCGAGGTACTCACCCTGGCGGCGACGGACAGGGCGGTGCGTGCGGTGCTGCTCACCGGTAACGGCCGCGGTTTTTGCGCCGGGCAGGACCTCAATGACCGCGCGGTTGCGCCGGGCGAGGCCATGCCCGACCTGGGCGACTCGGTGGAGAAATATTACAACCCCCTGATCCGCCTGCTGACCACCATGGAGAAACCGGTGATCTGCGCGGTCAACGGCGTTGCCGCCGGTGCGGGCGCGAATATCGCCCTGGCCTGCGATATCGTCATCGCGGCGCGTTCCGCCAGTTTTATCGAGTCCTTCGCCAAACTGGGTCTGATTCCCGACTCCGGCGGAACCTGGCACCTGCCGCGACTGGTGGGCATGGCGCGGGCCAAGGGCCTGGCCATGCTCGGTCCAAAGGTCTCCGCCGAGCAGGCCCTCGCCTGGGGAATGATCTGGCAGGTGGTTGATGACGAGCAACTGATGAGCACGGCGATGGGGCTGGCCGAGCAGATGGCCACCCAGCCCACCCGCGGTTTTGCGTTTACCAAGCAGGCCTTTGCCGCCTCCGCCGCCAATACCCTGGATGCGCAGCTGGAGCTGGAGAAAGAGCTGATGCGCGCCGCCGGCAGGACCCATGATTACAAGGAGGGGGTCGCGGCTTTCCTGGCCAAGCGCAGCCCCGACTACAGGGGCGAATGAGAACCCTCGATCCACAGCAGCTCGCGCAGGCCAGTGCGGCCGCCATGTGGGCGGGTGACCGCGCCGCGCGGGCGCTGGACATGAAGATAGAGGAGATCGCTCCGGGCAGTGCGACCCTGAGCATGTCCGTGCGCGAGGACATGGTCAACGGCCATGCCATCTGTCACGGCGGCTATATTTTCACCCTCGCGGATACCGCCTTTGCCTACGCCTGTAACAGCCAGAACCACAACGCGGTGGCGGCCGGGGCGAGGATAGAATTTATCGCGCCCGGCAAGCTTGGCGATCGGTTGACCGCGACGGCGCGGCAGGTCGTGCAGGGCGGCCGGACCGGCGTATACGACGTGGTGGTCCGCAACCAGGAGGGTGGGCAGGTAGCCCTGTTCCGGGGTAACTCCCACCGCATCGGCGGTGCCCTGGTGGATGCGACGACGGGAGAACCCCTGAATGACTGATGCGTTTATCTGTGATGCGGTACGCACGCCCATAGGCCGCTACGGTGGCGGCCTGGCCGTCGTGCGTACCGACGACCTCGGCGCCATTCCTATCCGTGCGCTGATGGAACGCAATCCCGGCGTGGACTGGGCGCGGGTCGACGATGTCTGGTACGGCTGCGCCAACCAGGCGGGGGAGGACAACCGCAACGTGGCGCGCATGAGTTCGCTGCTGGCGGGCTTGCCGGCAGAGGTGCCGGGGGTGACCATCAACCGGCTGTGCGGTTCCGGCATGGATGCGGTTGGCTCCGCTGCCCGGGCGATCAAGGCGGGAGAGATCGAGCTGGCGATCGCCGGCGGCGTCGAGTCCATGTCCCGGGCACCTTTCGTGATGGGCAAGGCCGCCGCGGCCTTCAGTCGTGAGGCGCAGATTTACGACACCACTCTGGGCTGGCGCTTCGTCAACACCCTGATGAAGGCACGGTACGGGGTCGACTCCATGCCGGAGACCGCGGAGAACGTGGCCGCGCAGTTTGCGATCAGTCGACAGGACCAGGACGCCTTCGCCCTGCGCAGCCAGCAGCGCGCAGCGGCAGCGGGGGAGGCCGGGCGTTTTGCCCGGGAGATCGTCCCGGTGCATATTCCCCGGCGCAAGGGCGAACCCCTGGTAGTCGATACCGACGAGCATCCGCGGGCGGACACCAGCGCGCAGGACCTGGCGCGACTGGGCACCCCGTTTCGCGAAAACGGTACGGTGACCGCGGGCAATGCCTCGGGTGTCAACGACGGCGCCTGCGCACTGCTGGTCGCTTCGGCGGCTGCGGCGCGGGAGCACGGTCTGTCGCCGCGGGCACGTGTGCTGGGCATGGCGAGCAGCGGGCTGGAACCGCGCATCATGGGCTATGGCCCGGTGGAGGCCAGTCGCAAGGTGCTGGCCAGAACGGGGCTGGCGCTGGCGGATATGGCGGTGATCGAGCTCAACGAGGCCTTCGCCGCCCAGGCCCTGGCGGTGACGCGCGCACTGGGGCTGGCGGACGACGAGCCCCGGGTCAACCCGAACGGCGGCGCGATTGCACTGGGTCATCCCCTGGGCATGAGCGGGGCCCGCCTGGTGACCACCGCCATGTATGAATTGCAGCGCAGGGGTGGTCGCTACGCCCTGTGTACCATGTGCATCGGCGTGGGGCAGGGGATAGCCCTGGTGATCGAATGCGTCTGAAGGGTGCCACCAAGCTTGAATCGACAGGAGAACGAGCATGAACAGTGAAGTCACGAAAGCGGAACTCGATAAACTGGAGACGCAATTCCAGGCGCGCATCGACGCCGAGGAAAAAATAGAGCCCAAGGACTGGATGCCCGCCGCCTACCGCAAGAACCTGGTCCGGCAGATTTCCCAGCACGCCCACTCGGAAGTGATCGGCATGCAACCGGAAGGCAACTGGATCACTCGCGCGCCCACCCTGCACCGCAAGTGCATTCTGCTGGCCAAAGTACAGGACGAGGGCGGCCACGGCCTGTACCTCTACAGCGCGACGGAAACCCTCGGGGTGAGCAGGGAAGAGCTGATCGAGGCACTGCACAGCGGCGCCGCCAAGTACGCCTCCATCTTCAATTACCCCGCGCTGACCTGGGCGGACATCGGTGCGATCGGCTGGCTGGTTGACGGTGCCGCCATCGTCAACCAGGTGGCGCTGTGCCGCACGTCCTATGGCCCCTACGCCCGGGCCATGGTGCGGATCTGCAAGGAGGAGAGTTTCCACCAGCGCCAGGGTTACCACATCATGATGACTCTCGCTCGCGGCAGTGCGCAGCAGAAGGCCATGGCCCAGGATGCGCTCGACCGGTTCTGGTGGCCCTCGTTGATGATGTTCGGGCCTCACGACGCGGAGTCGGCCCACTCCGCCCAGTCCATGAAGTGGAAAATCAAGCGCCAGACCAACGACGAACTGCGCCAGAAATTCGTCGACCAGAGTGTGAAGCAGGCCGAGGTCATCGGCCTGACCATTCCCGACCCGAAGCTCAAGTGGAACGAGGAGCGCGGCCACTACGATTTCGGTGAGATCGACTGGGAGGAGTTCAACCGGGTTATCAGCGGCAACGGCCCCTGCAACCGGCAGCGCCTGGCGCACCATGTCAAAGCGCACGATGAGGGCGCCTGGGTGCGCGATGCCATTGCGGCCTACGAAACGAAAAAAGCGCACCGCGCCAGCGCGGCAGCCTAGAGGACCAAGATCATGTCAGAGCATATGAAATTATTTGAAGTCTTTATCCGCTCCCGCCGGGGCCTGGACCACAAGCACGTGGGCAGCCTGCACGCCGAGGACCCGCAGCAGGCCCTGGAATACGCCCGGGATGTCTACACCCGGCGCAGCGAGGGTGTGAGTATCTGGGTGGTTAACTCCTCGGACATCGTCGCCTCACAGGAAGGGGATTGCGAGAGTTTCTACGACCCCCTGGACGACAAGCCCTATCGCCACGCAACGCACTACCAGCTGCCGGAAGAAGTCAACAACATGTAAAGGGGGGCTGCGACATGTCCGATATACGATCAAGAGAAGCCACCAGGCAGTACGCTATCCGCCTGGGCGATGATGCCCTGGTGCTGGGGCATCGCCTGTCCGAGTGGTGCAGCAACGGGCCGTTTCTGGAGGAGGACCTGGCGCTGACCAACGTCGCCCTGGATTTTATCGGCCGCGCCCGGATGTTTTACAGTTATGCCGCCGAACTGGCGGCGGATGGTTCCAGCGAGGATACCTACGCCTACACGCGCGATTGCCGGGAGTTCAGCAATCTGCTGATCCACGAGTTGCCCCGGGGCGACTTCGCCTTTTCCATGGCGCGCCAGTATCTGGTGGATGTCCACGGCCTCGCCTACATGGAGGCGTTGCGGCAATCCGCCGACGAGACCCTGGCGGCGATCGCGGAGAAGGCGGTGAAAGAGAGTCGCTATCACCTGCGCCGCAGTCGCGACTGGGTGCTGCGCCTGGGCGACGGCACGCCGGAGAGTCACCAGCGCATGCAGCGCGCGCTCGACGAGCTGTGGGGTTACACGCCCGAGTTGTTCGCGATGGACGCGCTGGAGCAGGAACTGGCAGACGCGGGCATCGCGGTGGATGCCGCAAGCCTGCGCAGCGGTTGGGACAGGGACGTGACGGCGACCCTGGCGGAGGCCACACTGCAAAAGCCGGCCGGGGACTGGGAAGTGACCGGTGGTCGCCAGGGGCTGCACACCGAGTCCCTCGGCCACATGCTCAGCGACTTGCAGTTTATGCAGCGCGCCTACCCGGGCCTGCAGTGGTAGGGCGATCGAGGTGACTGCCACGTCCCGCATTCCCCTGCTGCCCGCGGAAGAGCATGAGCGGCGCCAGCGGCGCAGCAACTCGCCGCTGCAGCCCCTCTGGGCCCTGCTGGATGCGGTCAAGGACCCCGAGATCCCGGCGCTCAGCCTGTGGGAACTGGGCGTGCTGCAGGATATCACGCGCCAGGGCGAGGAGGTGGTGGTGACCATCACGCCGACCTACTCGGGCTGTCCCGCGATGACCGTAATGGCGGAGGATATCCTGCAGGCCCTGGCAGATGCGGGCTACCCCGACAGCCGCGTCGTGACCCGGCTGGCCCCCGCCTGGTCCACCAGCTGGATGTCACCCGAAGCGCGCGACAAGTTGCGCACCTATGGCATCGCTCCCCCCGGGGAATGCGATGCGGCAGTCCTCAGCTGCCCCCATTGCGGCTCGGAAAACGTGCTCACCGTCAGCGAGTTCGGTTCCACCGCCTGCAAGGCGCTGTACCAGTGCAAGGACTGCGCCGAGCCTTTCGATTACTTCAAGCCGATTTAGGAAACCGTTATGGCAGAGTCGCATTTTTATCCCCTGACCGTCGCGGCTGTAGAGCCGGAGACGGACCAGGCCATCAGGGTCAGCTTCAGCGTGCCGCCGGATCTTGAGACTATTTTCAGATACCGCCAGGGCCAGTACCTCACACTGCGGGCCAGGGTGAACGGCGAGCCACTGCAGCGCTCCTATTCGATCTGTTCGGGTATCAACGACGAGTCCATGCAGGTTGCCATCAAGCGCGTCGAGGGCGGGCTTTTTTCCAACTATGCCAATGATTCACTGCAAGCCGGCGCCACCCTCGAGGTGATGCCGCCCCAGGGCAGTTTCTACACCCGGCTGGATCCTGCGCAAGCGCGCAATTACCTGTTCATATCGGCCGGCAGCGGCATCACGCCGGTGGTGTCCAATGTGAAGAGCATCCTCGAGGTGGAGCCGAAAAGCCGGGTAACCCTGCTGTTCGGCAACCAGCGCACCAACACCATCATGTTCCGGGAGACCCTGAGCTTCCTCAAGAATCGCTATCTGGATCGTTTTCACTGGGTAAACATTCTCAGCCGGGAAGACCAGGGCTCGGATGTGCTGAACGGCCGCCTGAATAACCGCAAGGGCGCGGAACTCAACCGGCAGTTGATCAAGCTCGGCAGCTATGACGAGTATTTTATCTGCGGCCCCGAATCGATGATCTCCGAGGTGTCCCGCGGCCTGCGTGGTGTCGGTGTCGATGAGGCGCATATTCACTACGAGCTGTTCGCGGCGTCCGCCGAGGATGCCCGCGCCGTGGTGGAGAAACACCATGCCCGCGCCAAGGCGTACGCCGGCAAACTCAGCCAGGTCACGGTGATCATGGACGGCAGGGGCAGCCAGTTCGAGCTGAGCGCCGACGGTGAAAATGTCCTGGATGCGGGCCTCAACCAGGGGCTGGATCTGCCCTATTCCTGCAAGGGCGGCGTCTGCTCCACCTGCAAGGCCAAACTGCTTGAAGGCCGGGTGGATATGGACATCACCCATGGCCTCGAACCCGGTGAGATAGAGCAGGGCTTTATCCTTACCTGCCAGGCCCACCCGATCAGTGATAAGGTGGTGGTGGATTTTGACCAGAAATAACCGGCGACCCGCCGGGTGATTTTTTAACACAGGAGAGCGACCCATGTACTGTATGACTGTGGAATACCCCAGGACCGAGGGCAGCAAGTTCGATTACGACTACTACCGCGACGTGCATATGCCCCTGTGCGAGAGACTGTTTGCCGGCCATGGTTATCGCGGCTCGGTGTTGCGTACCGGCGGCGGCAAGGGCCCGGGCAGTGGCGACCTCAACTGGGTGTCGCTGGACCTCATTTTCGACAGCCCCGAGCAGTTGCAGGCCGCATTGGCTGCCGCCGGAGCCGAGGTGACGGCGGATGTGCCGCGCTACACCGATGTCAGGCCGCGGATGAGTTTTGCCGAGATCGCGCTTGCGGTCAGTTGAATCCGCGCGGCCGGTAACAGGGCGGTAGCAGGTTCGTGGAAGCGCAGCGGAAACTGGATGCGATAAGACGCAGGACGCGCCGGCGACTGGCTTTTTCCCTGGTGGTACTGGTGTCGTATTTCGGCTACGTACTGAATTACCTGCCGTCCGGCGCGTTCCTCGGCAGACGGCTCGGGGAGTCGCAGGTGACCGGCTCGCTGCTGATGTTCGCCGGACTGATTGCGTTTTTTATTTTGCTGGAGCTGGTTTTCCTGGCGTTCAACCGGGATTCCCGCGCCCCGGGGGAGGGGTGACCATGCCGGCTGTCCGCTGGCGGGTAGCGTACCGCTTTGCGCTTGTGGCGGGCCCGGTGGCGCTTACCGCGCAACAGGCGCCGGCCGCGAGCGCCATCGAGGGGCT
Source organism: Halieaceae bacterium (assembly GCA_036350855.1). GTDB lineage: Bacteria > Pseudomonadota > Gammaproteobacteria > Pseudomonadales > Halieaceae > JARRPM01. Next base: position 19,612 of record JAZBNW010000255.1, on the reverse strand, counting down.
CGTGGAACGCCAGCCACTGAACCCCACGGCGATCGTGATGTTCCTGCTGTTCGTGGCGGCCACACTGCTGGTCAGTTACTGGGCTTCCCGGCGCACCCGCAGCAGCCAGGATTTCTACACCGCCGGCGGTGAGATCACCGGGCTGCAGAACGGCACGGCGATCGCCGGCGATTTCATGTCCGCGGCATCATTCCTGGGGATTACCGGGCTGGTGTTCCTCGGTGGATTCGACGGCCTGGTGCTGGCCCTGGGTGCCTTTTCCGCCTGGCCGTTGATGCTGTTCCTGCTGGCCCGACGGGTGCGAAACATGGGCAGTTTCACCTTTATCGATGTGGTCTCCCAGCGGCTGGAGCGCACCCGTATCCGTATCGTTGCCCTGAGCGCCAGTATCGTGGTGGTGGTCCTCTACCTCATCGCCCAGATGGTGGGGGCGGGGAAACTCATCGAGTTGCTGTTTGGCTTGCCCTATGAGCTCGCGGTCATCCTCGTCAGTATCCTGGTGCTCGCCTACGTGACTTTCGGCGGCATGCTGGCAACCACCTGGGTGCAGATTATCAAGGCCGTGCTACTGATCACCGGCGTCACCCTGACCGCATTCCTGGTGCTCAGGACCAGCGGCTTCAGCCTCGACACACTGTTGCGACGGGCGGTTGAAAATCACCCCGGGGGGGAGTCTATCCTGGCAGCAGGGGTGCTGTTCAGGGATCCGGTGCAGATCGCGACCATCCTGGTGTCAATGGTGTTTGGCACCCTGGGCCTGCCCCATATCCTGATGCGACTGTTTACCGTGCCCGATATGTGGGAAGCCAAGAAGTCGGCATTCTACGCCTCGCTGTTCATGGGCTATTTCTACCTCGCCCTGGTCGTGGTCGGTTTTGGCGCGGTCGCCCTGCTCTATAACAGGCCGGAATTTTTCGGGCCCGACGGCCAGTTGATCGGCGGCAGCAATATGGCGGCGATTCACCTCGCTACCGCGGTGGGCGGCGACCTGCTCACCGGGTTCATGTCGGCGGTAACCTTTGCCACTATACTTGCCGTGGTGGCCGGGCTCACCGTGTCCGGCGCCGCCGCGATCTCGCACGACCTGTACGCCCAGGTGATCTGCAAGGGGGTGCCGGATGCCGCCACCGAACTGAAGCTGACGCGTCTTACCACCGTCGCCATCGGCGTCGTCGCGGTGATTCTCGGCATCCTGTTCGAAAATGAAAACGTGGCCTTTATCGCGACCATGCCGATGGTGGTGGCCGCCTCCGTCAACTTTCCCATACTGTTCCTGTCCCTGTTCTGGCCGGGGCTCACGACCCGCGGTGCCATCAGTGGTGCCGTGGTGGGGCTGGTATCCTCGGTTGCCCTGATTATCGTCGGTCCGCAGGTATGGGTATCGGTACTGGGGTTCGGCAAGGCACTGTTTCCCTACGACTATCCGGCCCTGTTTACACTGCCCCTGGCGCTGGTAGTCACCTGGACGGTGTCGGTCAGCGACCGTTCTGCCAGAGCTGCGATCGACAGGCGCAACTATCACGACCTGCTGATTCGCTCGGAGTATGGCCCCGGTGATGACGCACCTGAAGTGGCGCGGCATTGAGTCTCTCCCCTATACTGATCCGCCCAGGCAGGTAAGCGAACGCCCATGGCTGTCTATCGTGTTCTGGTCGCTGACGACCACCCCCTTTACCGCGACGCCCTGAGCAGCGTGGTGAGCGCTGCATTTGCGGATGTGGAGGTGGACCAGTGCGAGGATATCGTCTCGGCTCTGGAACATCTGCGCCGCGGTGCCATCGACCTGGTGCTGCTCGACCTGTCAATGCCGGATGCGGACGGGCTCGATGGCCTCCGGCGCCTGCGCGAAGCCAGTCCCGCGACCCCGGTGATCATCTGCTCTGCCCACAACGACCCGCAACTGATGCGGGAGTCTTTCAGGCTGGGTGTTTCCGGCTACCTGCCCAAGTCCTCCGGTACCGACGTGACGCGGCACGCGCTGCAACTGGTCCGCAGCGGTGGGGTCTATGTGCCCTCCGAGGCGCTGTTCGAGTCCGTTGTGAATGCAAACCTGGGCGGCGATGCCGGGGCGCCCACTGCCGGCGGGGATAATGGCGCTGCCCTGACACCGAGGCAGATGGCCGTGCTGGCACTGCTGGAGCAAGGCATGTCCAACAAGGCCATCGCGCGCGAGCTGGCAATTGGTGAGATCACCGTGAAGGCCCATGTCTCGGCAATCCTGCGCAAGCTGGGGGTCGACAACCGGGTCCAGGCCGTCGTCGCCGCCCGCTCACTCAGGCGTTAGCGTTTCCAGGCAGAACAGTTACTTCAGCAGCAAATGGTGCATCATTGCCCGCAGGCGGGCCGGTTCCACCGGCTTGGTCAGCAACGGGATACCCAGCTCGTCCAGGGTCTCGACCAGTGACGGGGAGTTGTCGCTGCTGATCATGATGGCCGGGGCGGGCGTCGCAATCTCGGCGTTGATCGCGTCGATCGCGGCTATGCCCTTGTTGCCGTCGGCCAGGTGGTAGTCCGCAAGGATCAGGCGCGGCGTGATGTCCCTGTCGATGATGGTGGCTATCACTTCCTCCACTGCCGTCGCTGCTACGACCTGGCAGTCCCAGCTCTGCAGCAGGCGTACCATGCTGCGCAACACCTGGCTGTTATCGTCCACTATCGCCACCACGCAGTTCTTGAAGCCGATGGCGCCGGACACGGCGTCGGCCTGGGCGGGCTTGTCCAGCAATTCGCCGTCTCCCCGGGGCAGATCCAGGTAGAACATGCTACCCCTGCCGGGCTGGGACCTCACCTCGATTCTCGAGCCCAGCAACTGGCAGATGCGCTGCACGATGGACAGCCCCAGTCCCATGCTGCCTTTGGCGCCGCTGCCGGCACCGGGTGCTCGCCAGAATTCCTCGAAGATTTTATCCAGGTGTTCGGCTGGAATCCCGGTGCCGGTATCGATTACCTCGATCCTCACCTTGTCGCCGCGGCGGCGCACGCCCATGAGCACGCGACCCCGGTCAGTGTACTTGATGGCATTGCTGAGCAGGTTCCGCAGTACGGTCTCCAGCAGCATGATATCGCTGTGCACAGCTGCGTGGGTGGGGCGTACCCGTAACTGCAGCCCCGTGGTATCGGCCATGGAACCGTACTCCACGGCCAGTCGCTGGAACAGGCCCTGCAGGCGGAAATTACCCGGTTCGGGGTGCAGGCCACCGCTGTCCAGGCGCGAGATGTCGAGGAGAGTGCCGAGCAGGTTGTTGAGTGTATCGAGCGCCAGTTCCACGCCCCGCAGGCTATCCGCATCAGTTGCCTCCAGTCGCTGCTGGTCGATGGTTTCCAGGTAGAGCACGGCGGCGTTGAGGGGTTGGCGCAAATCGTGGCTGGCCGCGGCGACGAAACGGGTGCGGCTGGCGGTAGCCTCTTCCGCCTCGGCCTTTGCCTTCAGCAGTGCCGCCTCGAAGCTGCGGCGCAAGTCCAGTTCGTGCTCCAGGCGCTCGTTCAGCAGGCGCAGTTCCGTGGTTCGGTTTGCCACGGTTTTTTCCAGGTTGCTGGCGGCCTGGAAAGCCGCGAAGGCACCGCCTTCGACGTTGATCCGGTGTTCAACCCTGTCCAGCAGGACCTCGTTGGTCTTGCGCAGGCGGATGACCTCCTCTTCCAGTTCACGCAGCCGCCTGCGCTCCGTCGGCGACAGAGTCGATGACGATGACCCGGTGCGACGGCTCACGCGGGCAGCCGAAAAGCGAGACAGTTGAAGGAGTTGTTCATGTTCAGGGAATTCGACTGTTCACCCATGCAGGAAAAGCCCCAGACATTGCTGGCGCCGAACTGGGCGAACACCTCCTCCTCGAGATGGTGCTGGTTGACGATCTGGCGCCGCGCCGCGCACTCGAAACCCAGTACCAGCAGTTTATTGCCGAGCTCGTGGCGCATGCGCCGGAAGGCGCGTTGCAGTTGCGCGACGTAGTCCACCTGTGAGGCAACCCGGAATACCACGCCCTCGTCGATGGCGCAGGCGCACTGCAGGGAGCCGTCCTCGAGTATTTGCATGAATCCCCGCGGGTACGCGCGGTCACCCACGGTAATGATAGCCGGGTGCATTGCCAGGGTTTCCTGGTCCAGTGTGGCCTCGTCAAGTGAACACAGGCGCGCGTATTCGCTTACCGCCGGGGCGCCGTTGATCTCGTGCACGAGACGCCTGGCTGGCGTGGCGGCGGTGATCACGCCCCGTTTGTCGCTGGGCACGAAGTTGTGGAAATTGTAGTGCCTGAAATCCAGCGTGCTGTGAACCAGCAGGATAACCGCGCTGTCGTCAAAGTAAGCGCCTTCATACAGGACCGGGGTGCGCTGCAACTGCCAGTTGTCCCCGCTTGAGCCACCCACCAGGTGAATTGTGCCCAGCTCATTGCCGAGGGCCGCCGCCACGAATTCCTCCGCCTGGCTGAGACTGTCGATCAGCAGCAGCGCGAAAGTATTCGATGAATTCGATGCAGGGGATCGCCTGCGCATTTCCCACTGCATCGAGAGAATGAGATCCCTCGATTGCTGGAACCCGAACCGGCTGAGCCCCTCGATTTTCCGCGTCACGCAGCTGAAAGCGCTGCGATCAAAGCTGATCGCCGATACCGTGTTCTCCCGGTAACCCGCGGGAATGATCTCCCCGGAGGTCGAACAGCCGAAGAAACGGTTCCCGGGCCATTGCCCGAGGGCAGTTTCCAGCACGTCGCCCGTATGGTTTGGGCCGTGCAGCAGCAGCACGAACTCCGAGCTGTCCAGCGGCAGCCCGGCCAGCAGCTCATCGATGGCACCGGCAGTGTCAGGGTTCTCGGAGTGAGCGGTAAAGATGCCGGCAGTCATCAGGTGATCATAGTCCACTTGCGCTGCCGGCGAAACGGGTCTGGCTGCAGACCCGGACCTGATTGTTCGCAATTACAGGGAGATGACGATCGTCTGGGTTTCCGTATAGGCCCTGACGGCATCGACACCGTTTTCGCGACCCCAGCCGGATTCCTTGAAGCCGCCGAAGGGCAGCGCCGCATCGATCACGTTGTGGCAGTTGACCCACACCGTCCCGGCCCGGATTCTCGGGGCGAGCTTGTGTACCATCGAGACGTCACGGGTCCAGATGCTCGCGCCGAGGCCGTAGGGCGTATCGTTGGCCTGGGTGATGACCTCTTCGAGGTCATCGTAGGGGCTTGCGACCAGCACCGGTCCGAAGATCTCCTCCCGCACGATTCTCATATCGGGGCTGGTGTTGACGAATACCGTCGGGTTGACGAAAAATCCGTCACCCGCGGGACTGTCGCCCCCGGCCAGGATTTCTGCGCCGCTCTGCCGACCCGAGGCGATGTAGGCGCGAACGCGCTCCTGCTGGAGTCTGGAAACGAGGGGGCCGATCTCGGTGTTCGGGGCCAGGCCCGGGCCGACCTTCATATTTCGCGCGATTCGGGAAACGCCCTCGACGACCTCATCGAACCGGGATGTGTGCACGAACAGGCGGGAGCCGGCAGTGCAGACCTGCCCGTGATTGAAGAAAATGCCACTGGCAGCGCCCGGGATGGCGATATCCAGGTCGGCGTCGGGCAGGACGATGGCGGGAGATTTGCCGCCCAGTTCCAGGGTGACTTTTTTCAGGTTGCCGGTGGCGGCCTGCAGGATCAGCCGGCCCACTTCCGTCGAGCCGGTAAAGCTTATCTTGTCGATGCCCGGGTGGCTCGAAACAGCGGCGCCCGCGGTATGGCCGTAACCGGTTACCACGTTGAAAACACCCGGGGGAAAGCCGGCCTCCGCAGTCAGCTTGGCCATATACAGGGCGGTCAGGGGGGTTTCCTCGGCGGGCTTGAGCACGACGGTGCAGCCCGCCGCCAGGGCGGGGGCGATTTTCCAGGCGAGAAGAAGGGTGGGAAAGTTCCATGGCACGATGGCACCCACCACCCCGATGGGCACCGCATTGGCGTAGGCGAACAGCTCGCCATCGGGGAGGAAGGGCACGGAAGGTTTCAGGGTGCTGCCGTTGAGCTTTGACGGCATACCGGCCATGAAACGCATGCAGTCGATGGCGCAGGGCAGGTCCACGGCTGCCGCAACCGCCACGGTCTTGCCGTTGTCGATGGACTCGAGTTCGGCCAGGGTATCGATATTGGCCTCCATCAGGTCCGCCAGGCGGTGCAGGAGGCGCTCGCGCAGGGCGGGCTTCATGTGCTGCCATGCGCGCTGCCCGAAAGCCCTGCGCGCGGCGCTCACGGCCAGGTTGACGTCGGCGGCATCGCTCTCGGCAACCCGGCTCACGGTTTTCGCGGTTGCGGGGTCGACCACCTCGAGCAAGCTGCCGCTTTGGGCGGCGCACCAGGTGCCATCGATGAAGTTCCCGTGCTGGGTGCCGAGAAACTCCCGGGTTGCAGGCCTGATGGTGCTCAGGTCGTTGATGGCCACGGTCATTTGAGCCTCCTGTCTTGTGCCTGTTATCGGCTTTATGGCGATCAGGTCAGGCCGGCTGCGGGGGCCGGGTCTGTCGTCCTACAGGATAGTGACAGGACAAAAAACGTAAATTATACCAAGGCATTAGCGGCGGGATGCGCGAGGGCAGGGCTTACTGCTACTTTAGTATTAGGCCATGCTCCCTTTGGGCAATTGTGCTCCCAAAGCGGCCAGGGCTAGTATTTTTCTGAGTTGGCATGGGATAAGATCTTGGCGTAAGGTCCTGTTCGGCCACTCATAATTCAAAAACACGGAGAACACAGCCCATGTTCAAATCCAAACCCCTGGTAACGGCCGTTGCAATAGCCATTCCCCTGTCTTTCATCGCCTCTGAGCTCAGCGCCGCGGTGCTGGAAGAGACGGTGGTAACCGCGCAGAAGCGGGAGCAGAGCGTCCAGGACGTGGGTATCGCCATCACCGCGTATACCGGCGATCAGTTGTCACAGCTGGGTTTTACCAATGCCCAGCAGGTGACCTCGATGGCGCCGGGTGTGCAGACGATCCAGCCCAACGGAGAGGCCAACTATTCCGTGGCGGTTCGCGGCGTAGTCGCCAATGATTTCTCGACCAATGTGGAAAGCCCGGTCGCGTTGTATATAGACGAGGTCTATATCAGCCAGATGTCCGGCGCGGGCTTTATGTTGTACGACATGGAGCGGGTGGAGATCCTGCGCGGGCCCCAGGGCACCCTGTTCGGGCGCAACGCCACTGGCGGCCTGGTGCATTACATCACCGAGAAGCCAACCAGGGACCTGGACGGCTATATCATGGGCAGCGTCGGCGACTACGAGCAGTACAGTGTCGAGGGCGCCGTGGGTGGTGGTAACGACTGGGTTTCAGGACGTTTTTCCGGTGTTATCCATAACGCCGACGGTTATATCAACAACCAGTTCCCCGGCAAGGGCAAACTCAATAACGCCAATGACGAGTCCTACCGCGCCCAGGTGATGTTTACCCCCACGGAGGATCTGCAGATTCTGTTGAACCTTCGCCATGGCGAGGAGAATATTGATACCGGCTTTTTCTATTATGTCTCCTCGGTTGAAGCCGGCAAGCTCACCCCGGGGGTCCCCAACCCCATTCTGGATGGGTATGCAGGCAACCGCGGCGATGTTTTTTCCGGCACTTATGATGATCCCGGCTTTAACGAGCTGGAAACTGACGGCTATACCGCTACCGTGAGGTGGTCCCTTGGCGATATCAACCTGACATCGATCACCGATTACTCCACGACCAAGCGCAATTATATAGAGGATACCGATTCCTCCCCCACGTCGTTTTTCCAGTTCTTTCTTACCACCGATGCCGAGCAGACGTCCCAGGAGCTGCGGCTCGATGGCGTCACTGACAACTTCTCCTGGGTAGCGGGCTTGTACTATCTGGGCCTGGATATCGACGATAGCAACGGCTATCAATCCGATGCATTCAGTCTCACGGGCGGTTCCACCATCCCCGGAGCGATCGCCGGCATCTATAATCCCTATACCTCCAATCTCGACTCCTACTCCGGATTTGGCGAGATCGACTATAAGCTTACCGACAAGGTCAACCTGATCCTGGGCGCGCGCTATATCGTCGATGAGAAGGATTTTGAGTACACCAACTCGGGCGTAGACTTTACGGCACCCGACAGTCGCAATTTTGATGCCTCCAGAAATCTGGAGAATTCATTCGTGGCCGGTTTCTACGAGGACAGTCGCAAGGACGAGGAGTGGTCGGGCAGGGCGGGGCTGAACTGGTCCTTCAGGGACGATCTTCTGCTGTACACCACCTGGAACCTCGGTATACGCGGCGGCGGCTACAACGCGCCGATCATACCCCTGGCATTTACCGGGGACGATTATACCGACGAGATCATGTCCTATGACCCGGAGAAGCTGTATGCCTATGAGGTGGGATTCAAATCGACCCTGTTCGATGGGCTGGCGCGCCTGAATGGCGCCGCCTATTACTATGATTACCAGGACTACCAGGCCTTCTTTATCTTCGGAATCCAGACCTTCACCGTCAATACCGATGCTGAAAGCAAGGGTGCGGAACTCGAATTGGTCACCAGCCCGGTCGAGGGTCTCGATATCCTGCTGGGGGCCGCGTATAACGATATCGATGTAGACCTGCCCGGGGGAGGTACCAGCCCCTCCGTGGTGGCCCCGGAGTGGAATCTCAACGCGATGATCCGCTATGAGTGGCCGATGTTCGGAGGCTATCTTGCGCTGCAGGGTGACACGGTATATGTCGATAATCGCGTCTTCGCCCTGACCGGGCTTGAGCCGTCCGCGGCTGATTCATATACGGTCAGTAACGTATCCGTCAGCTATGCCACGCAGGACAGGAAGTGGCTGGCGAGGGCATTTGTCGACAACGTCACCGACGAAGAGTACCTGGTGCAAACCTTTGACCTCTCAGGCATGGATAATTTCGGCATGACCGAGCAGTACTTCGGCCGTCCCCAGTGGTGGGGCGTCTCCCTGCAGTACAAATTCGGGGGCTGAGAGGACGGTCCTTGATCGAGCCCGAGCCATCAGTCCCGCGCTGAACGTGACGGTGGCTCCGGTGACAGGCGCAGCAGCGTGACCTGTCCCCGGGGGTGGTTGAATTAACGCCCTGGCGTTCGGAGCGCCGGGCGATGGTAAGACAATAATGAATCAACATTTGGTGCTCAGTCAGTCAGCCGGCTCTACCAGCGAAGCGCTGTTGGAAGAAACCATCGGGCGGGCGTTTGACAGGACTGTTGACAGGTTTCCTGACTGTGACGCGCTTATCGTGCGCCACCAGAATATTCGCTGGACCTATCGCCAGTACCAGCGCGAGGTCGACCGTCTCGCCTGTGGACTGCTGGCACTGGGTATCGAGCCCGGCGATCGGGTCGGCATCTGGGCGCCCAACTGCTACGAGTGGTGCCTTACCCAGTACGCCACCGCCAAGATCGGCGCCATCATGGTCTGTATCAACCCGGCCTACCGGCTGTACGAACTGGAGTACGCTCTCAACAAAGTCCAGTGCAAGGCCGTCATCGCAGCTGAACAATTCAAGACCAGCGATTACCTGGGTATGCTGCAGCACCTGGCGCCTGAACTTGCCAGCTGCGAACCCGGTCAGCTGCGGGCGGAAAAGCTGCCCGACCTGCGCCTGGTGATTCGAATGGGCGCGGGCCACAGTCCGGGCATGTTCAATTTCGGCGCCGTCTGCGACATGGGCGGCGCGCAGGAGCGGGCGCTTATGGGGCAGATCGCCTCCGGCCTGGCTGCCACCGACGCCATCAATATCCAGTTCACCAGCGGCACCACGGGGAACCCCAAGGGCGCCACCCTGACCCATCGCAATATTCTCAACAATGGCAAGCTGGTAGGCGACGGCATGCGCCTGACGGAGCGGGACAGGCTCTGTATCCCCGTGCCCCTGTACCACTGCTTTGGCATGGTGATGGCCAGCCTGGCCTGTATCACCCACGGCAGCGCAGCAGTTTTTCCGGGCGAGGCGTTCGAGCCCGGCGCCACCCTGGCGGCGGTGGCGGAGGAACATTGCACCGCGCTGCACGGGGTGCCGACCATGTTTATCGCGGAGCTGGACCACCCGCAGTTCGGCGACTTCGACCTGGGCACCCTGCGCACCGGTATCATGGCGGGAGCGCCCTGTCCGGTCGAGGTGATGCAGCGTGTGATAAAGCAGATGAATATGAGTGAGGTGCTGATCGCCTACGGCCAGACGGAGACCAGCCCGGTCAATCATATGACCTCGATCGATGACTCGATCGAGAAGCGGGTGGGCAGCGTCGGCAGGCCGGCGCCGCACTGCGAAATCAAGATTGTCGATCCGGTCGGTGCGGTGGTTCCGATCGGCGAGAAGGGAGAGATCTGTTGCCGCGGTTACTCGGTGATGCTGGGCTACTGGGACGATCCGGAGCGCACGGCCGATACCATCGACAGTGACGGCTGGCTGCACTCCGGCGATATCGGCGTGATGGATGCCGAGGGTTATACCCAGGTCACCGGGCGTATCAAGGATATGATCATCCGCGGCGGTGAGAACATCTATCCGCGGGAGGTGGAGGAATTTCTCTACACCCACCCGGCTATCCAGGACGTACAGGTGTTCGGTATACCGGATGCCCGCTACGGCGAGCAGGTCTGTGCCTGGGTCAGGGTGCGGGAGGGTGCCGCGCTGACCGCGGATGAACTTCGGCAGTACTGCCGCGATAAAATCACCCACTTCAAGATTCCCCACCACATACGGTTCGTGGATGACTTTCCCATGACCGTCACCGGCAAGATGCAGAAGTTCCTCATGCGCGAGCAGATGGAGAAGGAGCTGGCTGGCGGTGAGCCGGCCCGGGAATCCCGCGTCACATGAAGAGTGCGCCGCCGTGTGCGAAAACAAGCAGAAATCCCGTAGCAGGCCGTCCACGGCCCAAGGAGACCAGACCGTGCTGAACATCGGCAGACTTACCAGGACATCCACCCTGCTGGCGTTGCTGGGAGTGTCGCAGGCCTTCGCTGCCACGGATGCGCCCGCAAACAGTTCTCCCCAGGAGATTATCGCCGCCAGTTGCAGCGGCTGTCACAGCAAGGACGGGGACGGCCGATGGTTCCGCATCAGCGACCAGCGCAAGACCCCCGAGGGCTGGCAGATGACCCTGGTCAGGATGCAGCTGGTACACAAGGCCCAGTTCGTCGACCCGGCCGGCGGTGACGCCCGGGAGGCGCTGGGCACACTGGTGAAATATTTTTCCGATACCCAGGGTCTCGCCCCGCAGGAGAGCGACCCCTACCGCTTTATCCTGGAGCAGGAGCTGAACACTATAGAGCAGCACGATAGTGAGCAGTTCAGGAGCATGTGTGCCCGCTGCCATACCGGTGCCCGGGTCGCCCTGCAGCGGCGTACCGAGGATGAGTGGCGCAACCTGGTCCATTTTCACCTGGGACAGTTTCCCACGACCGAGTACCAGATGATGGGGCGCGACCGGGACTGGCTGGGGCAGGCCCTCAACGAGGTATTGCCGGACCTGGCGGAAAAATACCCGATGCAGACCCAGGACTGGACGCAGTGGCAGGCGGCGTCGAAACCCTCCCTGGAAGGTCGCTGGCGCGTGGTGGGCAATATGCCCGGGCGCGGTGAATTCAGCGGCGAGATGGTCACCGGCGCAAAGGACGTCGACCAGTATACGGTCGAGTTTTCCGGCCAGTTCGCCGACGGTGAGACCCTGTCGGGCAGCGGCAGCGCAACCGTCTACACCGGCTATGAATGGCGCGCCACCCTCAAGCTTGGCGACGTGAGTTATCGGCAGGTGCTGGCCGCATCGGCGGACGGGGGCGAACTCACCGGGCGCACGTTCCAGCGGGACCACAACGAGTGGGGTCTGCGGATGCAGGCGGTCCGCGACGTCGGCCAGAGTGCGGTGCTGGCAGTACAGCCCGCCTATCTGCAGGCCGGCAGCGAGGGTCAGCTCGCCATTATCGGTGCCAACCTGTCCGGTGACCTCGAGCTGGGACCGGGCCTGACAGTCGTCGAGGAGCTGTCCCGCGACAAGGGGCAGATCGTGGTGCGGGTGGCGGCCGACGCCAGGGCGCCGGTTGGCGCGCGCGACATCCTGGTGGGCAAGTCGGCTCTGCCGGGCGCGGTCACTGTATTCGAGCGCGTTGACCGCCTCGCCGTGGAGCCTGCCTATGCCGTCGGCCGGGTCGGTGGCAATGGTGGTTCCCAACCCGTGGTGCAGGCCGTGTTCGACGCGGTAGCGTTCAGCGACGGCCCAGACGGGGAGCCCGACACCGCGGACGACCTGCGCATCGGGCGGATGCCCGCCCAATGGTCCGTGTCCCCCTGGAACGAGCAGGCGGCAATGGACCAGGATGTGAAATTTGCCGGGCAGATGGACAAGGATGGCGGTGTATTTACGCCCGCCGCGGCCGGCCCCAATCCCGAGCGCAAATACCAGACCAACAATGCCGGCAATCTCAAGGTCAGCGCCAGCATCGTGCAGGATGGGCAGACAGTCCAGGGCGACGGCCACCTGATGGTGACCGTGCAGCGCTGGAATAACCCACCGATTCGCTGAGGTCGACATGGGAAGCGCACTAGAACTTAACGAGCACAATTTTCACGAGGTAACCGTCGATTCCCGGCGGCTGCTGTTTCATATCCCCAGCAGCAGCCTGTTTGAAGCGGATGCCGCTTCCAGCACGGTGATTGCCGAACTGCGCCGGGGCGGGAGCCCGTCGGAAGAAGAGCTGGGCCGGCGCCTTTACGGCCAACTCGACGGCCCCGCGCTGAGCGGCGTGCTGTGTGATCTGCAGAGCCTGGATATCGTAAGCCGTACCGGTGGCGGCGGCGCCACCGCGGTGTTTCCCACCGTCGGCGCACTGCCGCTGACCACGGTCGTGCTGAACGTCAATACCGGTTGCAACCTGAGCTGTACCTATTGCTACAAGGAAGACCTGGCGGCACCCTCTGCGGGGGAAAAGATGGGCCTGGATACGGCAGTAGCCTCCATCGAGATGCTTCTGCGGCAGTCGCCGGAACAGCCGGCTTACAACATCGTGTTTTTCGGCGGCGAACCCCTGTCCAATCTCGGCCTGATACGCCAGGTGGTCGATTACGCGGAACAGCGAATGACCGCCGCCGGCAAGCGCGTCAATTTCTCCCTCACCACCAATGCCACCTTGCTGAACGAGAAAACCATCGACTACCTCGACAGCCACCGCTTCGGCATCGCTGTCAGCATCGACGGCCCCAAGGCCATCCACGACCGCAACCGCATCACCGTGGGCGGGCAGGGCACCTATGAAACGGTCGCACGCAAGGTCGGCCTGCTGCTGTCCCGCTATCGCTCCCGGCCGGTCGGCGCAAGGGTTACCCTCACGCGTGGGGTGACGGATGTCGAGGCAATCTGGCATCACCTGTTCAATGAACTGGGTTTTGCGGAAGTGGGTTTTGCCCCGGTAACGGCCGGCGACCAGGATGATTTCAATCTCGGGGAGGAGGAGCTGGTAGCGGTGTTCGCGGCCATGAAGGCACTCGGCAGGCACTATGTCGAGCAGGCCCTGCAACACCGCAACATCGGTTTTTCCAACCTGCACCAGTTGCTTACCGATATCCACGAAGGCAGCAAGAAAGCCCTGCCCTGTGGCGCCGGCTACTCGATGGTGGCAGTGGACAAGGATGGCGGGGTCAATCTCTGCCACCGTTTTACCGGCTCCGAACTGCCGACCTTTGGTAACGTGGGGCAGGGGCTGGACGTGCCGGCGCTGGAAACCTTCCTCAACAAGCGTCTGGATCGCACCGCTACCGGCTGCGCCACCTGCCGTATTCGCAACCTCTGCTCGGGCGGCTGTTACCACGAGAGTTACCAGCGCTACAACGATCCCGCCCATCCCGTCTATCACTACTGTGACCTGATGCGGGACTGGGTGGATTTCGGTATCGAGGCTTACACCCGCATAAGCCAGGGCAACCCGCGCTTCTTTGACGACTATATATCTACCCGGAGGGCAAGCTGATGAAGCACTTTAAGCCACTGAACGAGAAAGCCCGGCTGCTGGACGAGGCCACCCGGGAAGGCGGCGTCGATGAGGTGGTCGCGATGCAGACCGTGGCGGGCTGTACCGCCACCACGGATCCCGGTTGGGAGGTGGACATGTTCGGCGGCGTCGCCGGGCTGTGCCAGCCGATGGAAGCCGACCTGTACGGCTGTGCCGACCCCTGCTGGTGGCCGGCCCAGGTGCCCGACGTGATGGTGACTTACCCCGACTGGGCCGGCGACGCGCCCTCGGCGGGCCAGGACTGGCGCAAGCTGGACGCGGTATTTCCCGAAGACGACTCCTGAGGCGTGCTGATCATGCGTATACACATTAGACTGAACGACATCGTCTCCCGGGCAGGGCGGCTGGCAATTCTCGCTGCGCTGATGGCCGTGCCATTGTCCGGCTGCGCGCAAAAGGACGAGCCAGCCGAAAGCGCCGCCGCCGCACCCCGATCCGGCGATTTCATGGTGGTGATGAACCGTCCCAATAACGTCCACCTCATCGACCTCGGCCAGCGCGCGGTGGTCAGGACCTGTGAGCTGCCCGGCGACTTCGGGCCCGGCAGCGTCGCCCTGTCCCCGGACAAGCGCACCGCCTACGCCCTCACCAACCGCTTTGAAAATATTTACGGGGTCGATCTCGAAACCTGCGAGATACGCTTCTCGGCCCGCCAGTCCCAGGGCGACGAGCGGGTCAAATCGATTGGCTCCATCGCGGTGAGCCCGGACGGGCGCGAGGTATACACCCATCAGAATCCGACCCGGCTGCTGGTCGACCGCTATGAGGTTCAGGAGGCCAGGATTGCCGTGTTTGATACCTCCGCCGGGCTGGACGCGAAACCGGTGAGGACGTTTCCCGCTCCGCGCCAGGTCACGATCATGGCGGCAGGCGACGATGGCACCCTCTATATGGGGGCGCGTGATATCTACGCCATGAACATGCAGACGGGCGCCACCACCGTGGCGCTGGCCAGCCAGAGCCGTAACGACCCACTGGAGAGCCCGCGCGACTCGCTCTCCGTGTGGCCGCTGGGGGATATCAACAACGAACTGGTGCGCATGTATTCCGCCGCCATCTTCAAGGATGAGAGCCAGGACATGGCGACCGCCGACTGGGTGTGGGGCTTCGAGCGGGTTGACCTGGCCAACGGCAGTGTGGAGTCGAAGGTGTTCGGCCCGCTGGAAGTCGTGCTGTTTTCCGGCATGGCCCGGCCGGGCAAGCCCAACGAGTTCTACGGGGTGCTGACGCAGCTCAAGAAGTTCGATGTCGCAGCCCGCAAGGAGCTGAAATCAGTCGACCTCGAGCACAGCTATTACTGCATCAATTTTTCCACTGACGGCAGTGAAGTCTACCTCGCGGGTACCTTTAACGATATCGCGGTGTATGACGCGGACAGCCTGGAGAAACTGGCCAACATCGAGTTGCCTGGCGGGGATATGGCGCTGGCGAACTCACGTGTATTCAGCCAGCGTCTCTAGTGCCAGCCCCGCCTGCGGGTGACGGCATCGGCCATTCCAGTCGCCGGTAGTCCCGTGGATGGCCAGGCAATGCGCTGGCTGTTCGGGTTCATGCGGCCGCGCGGTGCCGGCTTGCTGGCACTGCTTGTGCTGTCGGTCACCACCTCGTTACTGGTGCTGGTGCAGCCCTACCTCACCAAGCTGCTGATCGATGACGGGCTGCTTGCGCGCCGCTTCGATACGGTGCTGTTACTGGTCGCTGCGATCTTCACGGTGGGCCTGGTGGCGACCCTGTTGTCCGGTGTGAATCGCTATTTCTACACCCGGGTATCGGGTTACATCCTGTTCGACCTGCGCGAATCGGTGTACCGGCACCTGCAGACGCTGTCCCCGGCTTTCTACGCACGCAACCGGGCCGGCGATATCCTGTCGCGGCTGGACGGGGACGTGGCCGAGATACAGCGCTTTGCGGTGGACAGCCTGTTTGCGGCGGTCAGTGCCGTGCTGGGACTGTTGGGTACGGTGGGTTTTATGCTGCTGCTGAGCTGGCAACTGACCCTGGTGCTGCTGGCTATCGTGCCGCTGCACTGGCTTTACCTGCGTTACATGCGACCGCGTGTCCAGGCGCAGACCCGCCGCCTGCGTGAGCGCAGCAGCGACGTCACCTCGTTCCTGGTGGAAACCGTACCGGCGATGAAATTCATCCAGGCCGTGGGCGCGGAGCCCCGCGAGGCCAACCGCCTGGGACTGCTCAACAAACTCTACCTCGGTGACCTGTTGCAGCTGCAGCTGGTCGAGTTCGCCACCGCCGCGGTACCCAATACCCTCACGTCGGCGGCGCGCGCCCTGGTGTTTGCCATCGGCGGCTACTGGGTCATCCAGGGGCAGATGGCGCTGGGTTCGCTGATAGCCTTCAGTACCTACCTGGGCATGGCGGTGGGACCGGTCCAGGGCCTGCTGGGGCTTTACATGTCACTGTACCGGGTTCAGGTCTGCCTGGAACGGGTGCGCTACCTGATGGACGCGGCGCCGGACGTCATCCCTTCCGGCCGGCGGGTACCGGATGAGGGCCTGCGCGGTGGACTGGAGTTGCGGGATGTCAGCTTCCGCTACCCCGGCAGCGATCACGACATCCTCCTGCAGGCCAGCGCCAGCTTCCCCGCCGGCAGCAGCATCGGGTTTTACAGCCCTTCCGGCAGCGGCAAGACCACCCTCGTCGACCTGCTTCTGCGCCACTATGAACCCGGCGCAGGGCAGATCCTGGTGGACGGCGTCGACATCCGTGAATTCGCCCTCGGCGACTGGCGCCGGCGTATCGCCCTGGTCGCCCAGGACATCGTCCTGTTTCGCGGCAGCATACTGGAGAATATCCGCTACGCGCGACCCGATGCCACCGACGATGAGGTGCGCCACGCCGTGCGGCGCGCACGGCTCGATGCGCTGGTGGCGCGGTTGCCCGAGGGTCTGGATACGCCGGTCGGCGAGCGCGGGACCCGCCTGTCCGGCGGCGAAAAGCAGCGCATTGCGATCGCCAGGGCATTGTTGCAGCGGCCTTTGCTGGTGATTCTCGACGAGGCCACCTCGGCGGTGGACGTGGAGATCGAGCGCGAGGTCATGCAGGCCGTGGACGAGCTGTTTGTTGACCGCACCCGCCTGGTGATCAGCCATCGCCAGTCTGCCCTGGATAACTGCGACTTCCGGCTCACCATAGAAGGGGCGCAACTGCGGCTGCTGCCGGTGGGTGTCGCTCGTGCCTGAATTGAGGGTGGGCCTTATCGACAGTGGCCTGGCCGGCCCGTCGTCGGCGCAGGTTGTCGCCAGCCGGGGTTTTGTCGCGGGGCCGGATGGCGATGTGATCCAGACTGCCGTGCTGGAGGACCAGTTGGGCCACGGCAGCGCACTGGCAGACATCCTGCTGCAGGGCGCACCGGGCTGCCGCTTGTTGAATGCCCAGGTTTTCGGGCGGGAGCTGCGCTGCAGTGCCGGCCAGGTAGCGGCGGCGCTGGACTGGCTGCTTGCCCAGCGGGTTCGGCTCGTCAATATGAGTTTTGGACTGCGCGAGGACCGCAAAGTGTTGCGACTGGCCTGCGAGCGGGCCCGGTCGGCGGGAGTCATCCTCGTCGCCGCTGCGCCCGCCCGGGGTGAGCCGGTATACCCGGCCAGCTATCCCGGCGTGATCCGCGCCACCGGCGACGCCCGTTGTACCCCGGGCGAGCTGTCTTTCCTGGGTACGCCGCAGGCGGATTTCGGCGCCCACGTAAGATCGGGTGCCAGGGGCGTTGCCGGGGCCAGTGTCGGTTGCGCCCGGGTCAGTGCTCGCGCCGCGAGATTTCTCAGCGATTCCCCGACAGCCACCTGCCTGCAACTCATTGACTGGCTGGCCGGGCAGGCGAGCTATCGCGGCCCCGAGCGGCGCTCAGGCTGAGGGTAGCGACCTCGATTACAGCAATGCATACCGGCGCAGCCATGACTGCAGCAGGGCGTGTTGGGTCGCGTCACCGGCGCAGGTATCCGCCAGCCGGGTCGCCAGCGCTGCGCGACGTTGCGCGGGGGAGGCCGGCAGCGCTTGCAACAGCGGGGCCAGTTCAACACCGCCCACATGCCATACACCCAGCGGCTGGTCGCTGGTGACGGCCACTGCCTGTAGCCGAATTCTCCCGTCTGCCACCACCGGTCGGTTTTCCACACCCAGCAGAGCCGGTGCCGCATCGCTGTGCGATGGCTCATCGTCCGGCCAGGCCTGGCGTTGCCGCCAGAACTCGGAGGCCTGCCAGCGGCCTTCCATGCGGTAAAAATCTCGCCCCATGCGGGCGAAGCGGAAAAAGCTGTGGTGCACTCGGTCCCGGTAAAACCGCGTCGCAAGGTCTCGCTCCGCAGGGTATTGCAGCAGGGTATTTATGACGGCCGGGGCGATCAGCGCTGAGGATAGGGACTGGAAAATGCCGTTTCCCGACAGAGGGTCAACGGCCATGGCGGCGTCACCTGCCCGCAGGCTGTGGGACGTGACCAGTTCGCCCTGCAGGATGGATGTACTGCCGCGGGCGATGACATCACCCGTGGGCCGTCCCGAGAGCTCCGGCGCTGGTTGCAGCTGCTGCAGCTGCGCCTCGAACCAGCGACCTAGTTCGCCGCGCTTGGGCAGTCTCTGCGCGTCGCTGGTCACGGTCAGCTGGATAAAGGACAGGCCGCTGTCGGTGGTGGCAAACCAGGCCCAGCCCCCGGCAAAACTGCTCACCCGGCTGCCGGCCACCGTGGGTGGGCCCTCCCGCAGCTGCAGCAGCGACACCGTTTCCGGGCCGCGCACCGGGTCCCTGCCGGCCGCTGCGCTGCGGCCGCGGGCATCGACCATAAAGCGACAGGTCCACTGTTCCATCCTGCCGACGGGTGTCTCGATATGCAGGCAGGCATCGTTGTCGCCCGACTGCGATACCCGGCGCAGGCGCCCCGCGAGCAGCTGCACACCTGCTGCGGCAGCGTCCTCCAGCAGCGCGACATCGAAGCGCTGGCGCAGCACCAGGTGTTCCGTATTGGCGTCGCTGGATTCGCCATTCCAGCTCACCCTGCGCCGGCTTGCCGCCGGCACGGCAGACAGCGCATGCAGCAGGCCCGCGTTGCGCAGACCCTCACAGGCCCTGGCGGAGATTCCCTCGCAGGATGGCCAGGGCCTGGCGCTGTGCACCAGCAGTACCCGGTAGCCGAGCCGGCTCAGTCCCACGGCCACCGCGCAACCGGCGGGCCCGCCGCCGGCCACGATGATATCTGTCGAGGTGCCGCTGTCGATGACTGATTTCTCCGGTCTGCACGAAGAGGTAGGGCAGATAGTACAGCATAAGCGGGTTGGTGATGCAGCGAGGGGCTGTCACCTGAGTGGAGCATCAACGGCCTCGCGCGCGACCAGTGGGGTATGTTTGCCGGTGCAATGGCGGTGGGCATCGGTTTTAATGGGCGGTGTTATACAGAAGTATAATATTTTCCCCGACCTGATAACGATATAGTGGTTGCGTTCGGGCTTTCAAACACAAAGGCCGCAGGTACTGTTACGCAGAATAACCAGGGCCGCATGGCGGCCCATAGTATTTGGGCTCCAGCACAACATAAATAACGCGGAGAGAAGTGCCATGTCTGGCTATAGCATGATAATTGACGGTAAAAAGGTATCGGCCGACGAGTCCTTTCCGG
>JAZBNW010000254.1:0-11213 GCA_036350855.1 Halieaceae bacterium | reverse complement strand
TGGCGCCGGCAGGTCCCCCGGCGACAAGGGCGGTGCGGGCAAGGGCGGCACAGGCAAGGGCGCCGCGAAGAAGGGCGCCGCCGCCTCCGGCAAAGCGGAGGCGGCGGGCTCGGGCAGGAAGCGGAAGGCCAGGGCCCCCGGGGGCCAGGCACCGGCCGGGGCTGACAAACCCGCCGGCGCCGGGCGCAAGCCCAAGGCCAAGGGTAAAACCGGCTTGCGTCGACGTCGCTAGGGCGTCGGGCCATGCACTACATTTACGGCATACACGCCGTGGACAGTCTCCTGCGCCAGAACCCGAAATCCGTGCAGCGCCTCTGGGCCCAGGATAGCCGGGAGGACAAGCGCATCGGTGCACTGCTGGAACTGGCCCAGAACCAGGGCGTCCCGGTGGCGCGGGAGTCGCGGCGTGTGCTCGACGAGATGGTGAAGGGGCGTCACCAGGGCATCGTCGCCGAGACCCTGGACCCCCGGCTGCACGGGGACACCGCCCAGGCCAACCTGTGGGAGGAGGCAGACCTGCTGCGTGCCGTGGACGAAAAGGACGGCCCGGTGCTGATCCTGGTACTGGACGGCGTTACCGACCCCCACAACCTGGGCGCCTGCCTGCGCAGCGCCGATGCTGCCGGGGCGGACGCGGTGGTGGTGCCCCGGGACAAGTCCGCGGACCTCAATGCCACCAGTCGCAAGGTTGCCTGTGGCGCGGCGGAGGTGGTGCCCTTCGTCCGGGTAACCAACCTGTCCCGCACCCTGCAGGCCCTGAAAGCCCGCGGCGTATGGGTGTTCGGGGCCGCGGGTGAGGCGGAAAAGTCCCTGTATGACCACGACCTGACCCTCTCCATGGCGCTGGTCATGGGGGCCGAGGGCAGCGGTTTGCGGCGCCTTACCCGGGAGCAGTGCGACTACCTGGTCCGCCTGCCCATGGCCGGTTCGGTGAGCAGCCTCAATGTGTCGGTGGCCACCGGAATCTGCCTGTTCGAGGCTCTGCGCCAGAGGCTTGCGGGCCACCGCTAAAGTCTGTAAACTCCGCGCTCTTCAAAATTTGCCCGGCAGTCCAGTACCGCCGATCCTCCTTGCTACACCACTCGTCTGGGTAGCATTAACCCGTAAGGAGCTTTTGTATGCGACATTACGAAATCGTATTCATGGTCCATCCGGACCAGTCCGAACAAGTGCCCGCCATGATCGAGCGCTACACCACGGCTATCCAGAAAGACGGCGGCATGGTCCACCGTCTGGAAGATTGGGGCCGCCGCCAGCTGGCCTACCCGATCAACAAGATTCACAAGGCGCACTACGTGCTGATGAATGTTGAGGCGTCCAACGATGCCATGGACGAGCTGACCACAACCTTCCGTTACAATGATGCCGTCATCCGCAACCTGGTGATCCGTCGCGACGAGCCCGTTACCGAGGAGTCCTTCATCATGAAGGCCGAGAAGGAAAGCCGTGAGCGCAAGACCCGCTATGAAGAGCGCCAGGCTGTCGTCGAGAAATCAAGCGACGACGATAACGACGATGACGAAGACGCAACGGACGAGTAAGTCCCCGGGCGTCTGTCTGTAACGACTATCAAGGTTTAAAGGAGAATCACCATGGCACGTTTTTTTCGTCGCCGTAAGTTTTGTCGGTTCACTGCCGAAGGCACCAAGGAAATCGACTACAAGGATCTGGAAACGCTGAAAGCCTATGTCTCCGAGACAGGCAAGATCGTTCCCAGCCGTATTACCGGCACCAAGGCCAAGTACCAGCGCCAGCTCGGCACCGCTATCAAGCGCGCGCGGTTCCTGGCCCTGCTGCCCTACACGGATTCGCATCAGTAGGGATCCGTTGATTCGCGCGGCTGTTCGGCCCCACCGGGCCAGGCGGGGTCGGTCGTGAAAGGCCTGGCTGCGTTTGTAATGCGCGGTCGCTTCCAGGCGCTGATGGTCACCGTGGCCGGCGCCGGAAGCCTGTTGTTTTGCTGGATAAGCGCAGCCGTGCTGGCGCTGGTCACCCTCCGCAAGGGGATTGGACAGGGCGCATGGCTGCTGGCCTGGGCAGTGCTGCCCGCCGGGGCCCTGCTGTACGCCTATGGTGACAGCGGACCACTGACCCTGCTGCTGGGGACCATGGTTCTCGCGGCGGTGCTGCGACAGAGCGTAAACCTGCCGCTGTCGGTGCTGGCCAGTGTACCGGTCGGTGTTGTCACCGGCCTGGGGATCGCCGCGTTGGGCGGCGATTACCTCGACCAGATAGTGGCGATGTTCGGCGACTTTCTGGCCACCATGGAGCAACAGCTGTCCCAGGGTGGTGAGCAGGTGGTGCTGGCCCGGCCCGATGCCCGGCAGGTAGCGGGCATACTGGGGGCGGGCACCGCCGTCAGCTCGGTACTGTGCCTGCTGTTGGCGCGCTACTGGCAGGCGGCGCTGTACAACCCGGGCGGGTTCGGGCAGGAATTCAGGGCCCTGTACTACCCGCCGGCGATAACGACCGCCCTGGCGTTGGCAGCGATAGCCCTGGCGAGCATAGGGCCCCAGTACCGTACCTGGGCAGTGATTTGTATGGTGCCGCTCGCACTGGCGGGGTTTGCCCTGGTGCATGCCCGCGCCGCATGGCGGGGCCAGGGGAAAGGATGGCTGATCGGGTTTTACCTGGCGTGGCTGCTCCTGGACCCGGTAAAGCTTTTGGTGGTGTTCGCGGCGGTAGCCGACAGCTGGTTTAATTTTCGCCGGCGCTGGACACCGAAGCCCGGTACTGACGTCAGTGAGCGCAAGACCGACGAAGACCGTTAATTTTGAAGCCGCGGGAGGCAACTCCCCGAACAGAGGAAAGTAAGATGGAAGTCATTTTGCTGGAGAATATCAGCAACCTGGGAACGCTGGGTGACAAGGTCAATGTGAAGGCCGGTTTTGGCCGCAACTACCTGGTTCCGCAGGGCAAGGCCGTGCCTGCCACCGCGAGCAACATCGCTGAATTTGAAGCGCGCCGGGCCGACCTGGAAGCGGCAGCCGCCGCAACCCTGGCCGCCGCCGAGACCCGCGCCGAGGCTATCAACGCCCTGGGGCTGATTTCCATTCCCGCCAACGCGGGTGAGGAAGGCAAGTTGTTTGGCTCCGTCGGCACCCGCGACATCGCCGAGGCGATCACCGCCGCCGGCTGCGAGGTAGACAAGGCCGAGGTCCGCTTGCCGGAGGGCGCACTGCGTGACCTGGGCGAGTACGAAATAGCGATCCAGGTGCACGGCGATGTGTTCGCCAGCGTCGCCATCGCGGTCATCCCCGAGTAATGACGTCCGGCCCACCCCCGGGTGGGCGTATTTGCAGTCATCGGTACACCAGTCGCCTGCGGCGACCGGTGTATTTTTTTGTCCGGAGATTTTTCACAGCCTTCTACTGCACGCCATGGTTAATTTGGTTACTCTGTGCAGCTCGAATAACGCATCGCAATGACAATGGCCGATATCGATAGCCCCCACCACCTGGCAGAGCTGCCCTTTCGCGGCGACCGCGACATCGCGCGGATCAAAATGCAGCCGCATTCCATCGAGGCGGAGCAATCCGTCCTCGGCGGCTTGCTGTTGTCGGCGGACGCCTGGGACGCCGTGTCCGAGGCGGTGGTGGACAGCGACTTCTACCGGCCTGACCACCGCCTGATTTTCCGCCAGATCGCCAAGCTGGCGGAGGCCTCGGAGCCGGTGGATGTCATCACGGTCGCGGACAAGCTGGAGGCCCGCGGAGAGCTGGCGTCCGCCGGCGGCCTGCCCTACCTGGCGGAGCTCGCCCAGAACACCCCTAGCGCCTCCAACATCCGGGCCTACGCCCAGGTGGTGAGCGAGCGGGCCAGCCTGCGCAAGCTGATCGAGGCGGCCCAGGATATCGCCGAGAGCGGTTTTGCGCCGGAGGGTCGCACCTCCGACGAACTGATCGATGAGGCGGAACGCCGCATCATGCAGATCTCCGAGCAGGGACCCAAGGCGGGCGGCCCCCAGGGCGTCAACCCGCTGTTGCAGAAAGCGCTGGGGCGCATCGAGGAGCTGTTCAATTCCGGCGGGGAGATTACCGGCCTGAGCACCGGCTTCAAGGACCTGGACGGCATGACCTCCGGCCTGCAGCCTTCGGACCTGGTGATCGTGGCGGGCCGACCCTCCATGGGCAAGACCAGTTTCGCCATGAACCTGGTGGAACACGCGATCCTCGGGCAGGGGCGCCCCATCCTGGTGTTCAGTATGGAGATGCCGGCGGACTCGCTGATCATCCGGATGCTGTCCTCCGTCGGCCGTATCGACCAGACCCGCATCCGCAACGGCAAACTGGAGCAGGAGGACTGGCCCAAGCTGAGCGCGGCGGTGAGCAAGCTCAAGGATGTGCCGCTGTATATCGATGACACGGCTGCCCTCACGCCGACGGAGGTGCGCAGCCGCTCCCGGCGGGTGGCCCGTGAGCACGGCCAGCTCGGCATGATCATGGTGGATTACCTGCAGCTGATGCAGATCGCCGGCTCCTCGGAGGGCCGCACCGCGGAAATCTCCGAGATCTCCCGCAGCCTGAAAGCCATCGCCAAGGAATTCGAGTGCCCGGTGGTGGCCCTGTCGCAGTTGAACCGCTCGCTGGAACAGCGTCCCAACAAGCGGCCGGTCAATTCGGACCTGCGTGAATCCGGCGCCATCGAGCAGGACGCCGACGTCATCATGTTCATCTACCGTGACGAGGTCTACAACGAGGAGTCACCCGACAAGGGGGTGGCGGAAATCATCATCGGCAAACAGCGCAACGGCCCCATCGGGATCTGCCGCCTGGCCTTTATCGGCCAGTTCACCCGCTTCGAGAACCTCGCACGCGGTTCCTACGACCAGGGCTGAGCCCGATTACCCGGGTTTTACCGTGTGCATGGCGGTCTGCAGGTAATTCTGCAAACCGACCTTCTCGATCAGGCCCAGCTGGGTCTCCAGCCAGTCGATGTGCTCTTCCTCTGACTCCATGATGTCCACGAACAGCTCCCGGGAGACGAAATCGCCGACGGATTCGCAGTAGGCGACGGCATTCTTCAGATCGACGTGGGCCTTGTGCTCCAGCTTCAGGTCGCACTCCAGCATTTCTTTGGTATTTTCGCCGATGTAGAGCTTGCCCAGGTCCTGCAGGTTGGGCAGGCCCTCCAGAAACAGGATGCGCTCGATTAACTTGTCCGCATGCTTCATCTCGTCGATGGACTCGTGGTACTCGTGGTCGCCCAGTTCCACCAGGCCCCAGTCCTTGTACATGCGGGCGTGCAGGAAGTACTGGTTGATGGCAACCATCTCGTTGCCCAGTACGGTGTTGAGGTGTTCGATTACTTTCGGGTCGCCTTTCACGCGGTTTTTCCTCCTGTGCCAGAACGGCAATGATGGACCCGGCCCGCCGGGGTGTCAAACCCCGGGAGCGCTGGTGTTGAATATAACCCTATGAATAATAAGTAAAAAGAACGTCTGTCTTTTTCTTGCCCGGCGCCAGCGTGTGCAGCTGGCGGGGAGGGCCCCTGCGGGCTCAGCTGACCGCGTAGAACAGCTGCTGGTTGGTTTCGGCCAGCCCGCCGATGGAGTCGCGGACGATGTCCCGGGCCAGCACGCCGCACTTGCCGCACTGGCTGGCCACCCCGAGCATATTGCGCAGTTCGCGCATGGAACTGGCGCCGTCCTCGACGGCGGCGCGAATCTGGGTGTCGGTGATACCTTTACAGAGACAGACGTACATGATGTTGTGCGGCACTCCGGCGATCTGGAACAGTTGAAATCGAACACTAATGCTAATGAGAATGATTGTCAACAGTATTAAAGTATGAAAACTGCCCGGGACGCTAATTTGCTATTATCTCGCCTCAAACACCCGCGAGACCGCAACTCCATGCCCAAGACCACCCTCCTGCCCCTGCTGGCCAGCGGCGAGTACTGTTCCGGCCAGACCCTGGCCAACGCCCTGGGGGTGAGCCGGACCGCCGTCTGGAAGCAGCTGAATGCCCTGTCCGACCTGGGGCTGCAGATCGAGTCGGCCAGGGGCAGGGGGTATCGTATCCCGGGCGGTATAGACCTGCTCGATGCGGGCCGGGTGCAGGCGGCGCTGGCGCCCCGGGCGGCTGACCTGCTCGACAGGCTGGCCCTGTTCGAAACCATCGACTCCACCAACGCCGAGGCCATGCGCCAGGCTGAACTCGGGGCTGGTCCTGGGCTGGTCTGCAGTGCCGAGCAGCAGACCGCCGGGCGGGGCCGCCGGGGGCGTACCTGGGTCAGTCCCTTCGCCCGCAATATTTACCTCTCCCTGGTGTGGCAGTACCACCAGGGCGCCGCCGCGCTGGAGGGACTGAGCCTGGCCGTGGGTGTGGCGGTAGCCAGGGCGCTGGCATCCTGCGGGGTGCCGCCGGTGCAACTGAAGTGGCCCAACGACGTGATTTTCCGGGGGGCCAAGCTCGGGGGTGTTCTGCTGGAGATGACCGGGGATGCCGCCGGGACCTGCCAGGTCATCGTGGGGGTGGGCCTGAATGTCGCCATGCCCGGCGCGGCGGCTGCGGATATAGACCAGGCCTGGACGGATATCGACACGATCAGCGGTGGCACTCGCCCGGGGCGCAACGCGCTGCTGGCGGCCCTGCTCAACCAGCTGCTGCCGCTGCTGGCGGATTTCGAACAGCGCGGTTTCGGGCCCTGGCGCGACGAGTGGCTGGCACTGGACGCCTTCGCCGACCGGCCGGTGGTGCTGCATACCGGTGCCGTGGACCTGAGCGGCATTGCCCGGGGCGTCGACGCTCGCGGTGCCCTGCAGCTGGAAACCGCCGCCGCCGGGGTGCAGTCGATATTCGGCGGTGAGATCTCCCTGAGGGCAGCCCCGTGAAACTCGCCGGGACCTGCCTGCAACTGGATGTGGGCAACAGCGGCACCAAGTGGCGGCTGCTC
This sequence comes from Halieaceae bacterium, assembly GCA_036350855.1. Taxonomy (GTDB): domain Bacteria; phylum Pseudomonadota; class Gammaproteobacteria; order Pseudomonadales; family Halieaceae; genus JARRPM01. Next base: position 4,315 of record JAZBNW010000254.1, on the reverse strand, counting down.
GAGGCGGGCCGGGTGGCGAGCCGCGGCGTTTATCGCCCCGGGGATGATGCCGCCAGGAACGCGATGCTCGAGTGTTCTCCCGGGCCGCAACAAATCTGGGTGGCGAGCGTGGCCGGGCCGGAGGCGGAGGCCGCCCTGGCGCAGCTGCTGGTGGACCGCTGGGGCGTGCAGCCCTGGTTCGCCCGCAGCACGGCGCGTTGCGGCCCGGTGCGCAACAGCTACGCGGACCCGGCGCGCATGGGGGTGGACCGCTGGCTCGCCATGCTGGCCGCCTGGCAGCGTGTCCGGGGCCGGGTGTGTGTGATAGACGCGGGCTCCGCACTGACCATCGACCTGCTGGATGACGACGGCCGGCACGAGGGCGGCTATATCATTCCCGGCCCGACGCTGATGGAGCGGGCCCTGTTGCTGGACACGGAGCGGGTGCGCTTCGCCGAGGAGGTCGACTACACCCTGGCCCCGGGTTCCTCCACCGCGGAGGCCGTGCGCCACGGCATCGCCCTGGCCCAGGCCGGGGCCCTGGCGCTGGCCATGGACCGGGCGGGAGTCGCTCCCTCGCGGCTGCTGTTCTGTGGTGGCTGGGGGCAGACCCTGATGGGCCTGCTGGATCGCGGTGGCGAGTTCCTGCCGGAGCTGGTGTTCGAGGGGCTGGCACTGCTGGCCGCCGACTGCGGCGACCCGCCACAGGCAGGTGGCCGCCCCTGATCAGGACTTTTTCAGCGCCCGGCTGAGGAAGGGCAGGCTGCGCTCCATGCGGTAGTCGATGCCCGAGTGGTTGTCGTCGAACTCCTCGTAGACATGTTTGACCCCCAGTTTGGCCAGCTCCCGCGAGAGAATGCGCGAGCCGTAATGAATGTGGTACTGGTCCTTCCAGCCGCAGTCGATGAAGATGCCGTGCAGGGTCTTCAGGTTGGCGCGGTAGGTTCTGGCCATGTGGATGGGGTCATTGGCCAGCCAGCGCTTCCAGCGTGCCGGTATCAGCTCGCCGGTTTCCAGGTCGAAGGGCAGCCTGAAGCCGTTGGGTGCGGAGGGGGCCGGGTCGTAGCTCGCCGCCATGGCCAGGTTCATCAGGCACATGACCTCGGCCCCCGAGGGCTTTGACTTGGCCCAGAACGCCTCCAGGAAGTGTTTTACTCTTCCGTCATCCAGGCCCGGCTTGAGCTTTTGCGTCGACTTTGCAACATCAACGGCCCCCTCCTTGCGCGGGGGGCGCCGGTATTTCGCCAGCTCGTCGAGGGTGTTGGGCCAGTCCGAGCGGTAGACGAAATCGAAGTAGGCATCCCCGGAGTGATCTGCCACGGCGCCCCAGTAGCGGGGGTACTTCATGCCGTGGACGATGGCGCCGTAGCCGCCGGAGGATTTGCCAAAGCAGGCCCTGGAATCGCGGCTCGCGAGGGTGCGCAGCTCGCCGTCGACAAAGGGAATGATTTCACGGGTCAGGTAGTCGGCGTAATTGCCGATCGCGCTGGAGTTGATGTACTGGTTGCCGCCCAGCGCGGTGAAGCAGTCCGGGAACACGAGGATGGCGGGCGCCATTTTTTTCTCGTGAACCAGTCGCGCCACCCGCTCCGGGACGTTTTCCTCGAAATTCTTCCAGCCGGTGTGGGACAGGCCCGAGCCGGTGTAACCCACCAGGTCGTACATGACCGGGAAGCGTTTTTTGCCGCTGTTGTAGTGCGGCGGCAGCCAGACGTGCAGCTTGCGGATATGGGGGTCGCCGAGAGGGTTGTCCCGCAGGATGCGTGAGTCGTGCTCCAGTTCGAGCAGCTCACCCGCTGGCCATTTCGTTCGCTTTAGCGTCATCACGTCACCCCGTTGTTCCCATTCAAAAAGCCGTAATCAAAGCCATATCGACAGCCGTCAATCATGCTGGCGTGTGATGGATGAATCTACGCGAGATGGCGCGAGACTAAAAGCCGGAATGTGGGACCAGCTCTATCAGTTGGCGGCGCCACATCGTCGCCAGCGCGATGTTTCCCGACCGTGGGTCTATGGCGATACCGCGAAATGCATGGTGTTCATCCGGGTGCGCGGGTGATGCCGGTATGCTGTCCAGGCCCTGATAGATGACGCCACTGACAGTGTCCGAGCCCCGGGGTTCGGCCAGATAATCGCGCCAGCTTGCCAGATCCATGTAGCCGATGGTCGATGCGGTGCCGGCGATGGGTGCCCAGCTCTCGTTTGCCAGGGTGAACCAGAGCCTGTCTTTCACAGGATCGATAGCCAGTGAGTGGAGTGTTACCTGTGACGTGGCGCAGGGCAGCAGGACTTCATCGAAGGTGGCGCTGGTCTTGTCGAACCTCAGTATATGCGCCGTAGCGTATTCCCCTATATACACCGCATCGTTGTCGACCCGCAGGTTCCAGGGAAATCCGCCAAACCCATGCATGCCCTCCAGCGGGCCTGAATGGCTGTCGGGCAGGCGAAAGAGCTCGAATCTATTGTCCTGCGCGGGGAGCAAGTGGCCCAGGAACGCTCCGCGCGCGTCGCTGAACCAGATCGAGTCGTCCTCAGGGTCGGCCTCGAGATGGGCTATCTTGAGGTCATCCGGCAGGTAGCCCGGCATCAGTCTCTGCATGCAGCCGTCCTGTTCCGGCGTCCTGCCTTCGGCGCAGTATTGCAGCTTCTGGCTGGCCAGGGCGTCCGGATCCGCGAAATTCAGCAGGTTGGCGCACAGTCGTTTGTGGGGAACAAAGGAGGAAATCGAGGAGCGCTCGTCGCTGAAGAGACCCCGACTCTCCGCGACCCAGATACGCCCGCTGGCGGCGGTCAGGCCAATGACCTGGTTGTCCCCAAAGCCTTCGGTGTCATCCGCAGGGAGGTTGTAAACACAGATCCTGTCGTCGTAAGGGGTGAGGGGAGAGTCAGCCAAGCGCGGGTCATAGGAGATGATGCGGGAGTGGTTGTTATCGCTCGCAGGCGCAGCCATCAGGCCGCCGCCCTGGGTAAACCAGATTGTTGGTCCGATCCTGGTGGCCCTTTCCGCCAGGGAGGAGATGGATGCCGGGTAGGAACCAGCGTTTGCCAGACTCAGAAGAAATGGTTTAACTGCCTCGAAAGCGCTGGATTGAGAGAGCCGGTTGCGCGCCAGCGGTATATTGATGCTCTCTACTTTTCGCTGCGCAGTCATGTGCTCGATAGAGCTGGAGAATTCGTTCAGCAGCCATATTCCGCCGTTGGGGCCATAGGTAGTGTCCAGTGGCTGCCCGCCGCCGATCACCGGGTAGGCCTTGCCCGGATAAAAGTCATCGGTGTATGGCCTGTGCAGTGTCCAGTCCATACGGGAGTCGACCTGGATGTAGAGCACATCGCTGTTCCTGGTGATCGAATAGGCGATCAGTTCGCCGGCCTCTACCGTGCGCACGCTGTCGGCACTCGTGAAATGCACCTCGCCGTCGGCCGGGGCGTAAATGGCCTGTGGCGGTGACCCGTCCTGCGAGGCTTCCTGTGGGGTTAGCGTCGCTATCAGCTCGCCCTGGTGGTAGTACCCCGCCGGCTCCTGTCGCAGGTAACCGGCGGACGCAGCCCTTTCGGCATCTTGTCGATTGGAGCAGGTGCTGGTTTTCCAGTCGCATGACACCAGTTCGATCCTGTGCAGCCCGGGGCTCAGCAGTTTCCCGTCGATGAGGTAGCTGTTGCCGCTGGTCGCGGCAATGGGCCAGCCACCATCGCCACTGATCAGGGTGGGTGACGACAGCAGCCTCACGTTGCCCGAATACGTGGTAAAGGAAATTTCGAGATCACTGCCTGACTCGGGTTGCACGGGGTTGTGACCCAGGAAGCGGTCGGAGCCGACGATAAAGCCCACGCTTTTTTCCGGGCTGCACAATTTGGTATCGCTGTCGCGCGGTAAATAGCAGTCGCGCAGCGAATAGCGCACCTGTCCCGGCGCGCTGAGTTCGGATTCGGGTACGGTGAAACTCGCGCCGGATCCTACACGCGGGTAATGCCCGGGATTCCAGATCAGGGAATTTGAGCCTCGCATCTCTACCCAGGCGGCGTCGACATTGTTATCGTCCCAGTCGTTGCGAGGGTCCGGGAGCCAGGCAATGGAGCGGCTGGCGGGCGCCAGCATATCGACAAAGCCCCCGCCCACAACCTCGAGCAGTGGAAAGGGCGGGGTAACGGTGATGGATGCGACGGCATGGGTGCGATTGCCCCCGGGGTTCTCGACCATCAATTGCCATCGATGGAATCCCCCGTCGCTGACACGGAACGAGGTGCTGCAGCCGTCGGCGCTATCCTGCGCGCAGACCGCGGTCTTGAAGCCGACATCGTTATAATCCGGACCAAAATCATCGTAGATGTAGACCTG
>JAZBNW010000253.1:0-16737 GCA_036350855.1 Halieaceae bacterium | reverse complement strand
CTTGCGCGGGAAATTGACCAGCGCTATCCACTGGAGGCGACCCTGCGTGAATTTTCCACCCGCTTCGCCGCTCGCGCGCTGGAACTGGCTGACATAGGCGAGGCCCACGCGGTGGCGCTGGCGACGCTGGACGAGCGGGATGCCGATATCGAGTCCCTGTCCGCCGAACACCGCAAGGCCCTCGCGACCATCGATCAGCGGGATGCGGATATCGAGTCTCTCGCCGCGGAGCACCGCCACGCGCTCGCGACGATTGCCGAGCGGGACGAGCAGATCCGCGAATTCGACCGGCGTCTGTCCCGGCTCGGCGACGAGCACTCCCACGCGCTGGAGGTATTGCGCCAGCGGGATGCGGAGCTGGCCTGGATCAAGCGGCGACTGGAGGCGCTCAGCAGGATACCGGGCGTGGGCTACCTGATCAGGCGGTTGCGGCAAAATGCGCAAGGTTGACGTCGTCATCCCGGTATACCGGGGGCTGGAAGAGACCCGGCGCTGCCTGTCTACGGCGCTGGCTACGGTCGACCCGGCCTGGGCCCGGGTGCTGGTCATCAACGACGGCTCCCCCGAACCTGGAATAACGGCCTACCTGCGCCAGCTGGCGGCGACCCATGCAGGCCTGGTGCTGCTGGAGAACGAGCAGAACCTGGGCTTTGTGGCCACCGTCAACCGCGGCATGCAATACGATAGCGAGCGCGACATTCTGCTGCTCAACAGCGATGTCGAGGTAGCCAACGACTGGCTGCGGCGCATGCGGGAGGCCGCGTACCAGAACGGCAAGGTCGCCAGTGTCACTCCGTTTTCCAACAACGCCACCATCTGCAGTTTTCCGGATTTCTGCCGGGAAAATCCCCTGTTGTTCGGCCTGTCGGTCGCCGGGCTGGATGCCGCATTCGCCGGCCAGTTCGGTCCCGGGGACGTCATCGATGTGCCGACGGGGATAGGCTGTTGCATGTACCTGCGGCGCGACTGCCTCGATGAGGTGGGCTACTTTGACCTGGAAACCTTCGGCAGGGGTTACGGCGAGGAAAACGACTGGTGCCAGCGGGCGCAGAAGGCGGGCTGGCGCAATCTCCACCTGGCCAACTGTTTCGTCTACCATGCCGGCGGGGTCAGTTTCGGGGCGGAACAGCAGGCCCGGGTAGACAATGCCCAGCGCTTGCTGGCCGGCAAACACCCCCGCTATGCCGCCGACGTGGAGAGCTTCCTCGCCGCTGACCCCGCCCGGGCCATGCGCGGCCGCGCCCTGCTGGCGCTGGTGGCTGCCAGTGCGCTGCCTAAAGTGCTGATGATCAGCCACAAGCTCGGCGGTGGCGCACTGCAACACGTCGAGGAGCTGGTGCGGCTCTACAGCGGGCGGGCCCTGTTCCTGCAACTCACACCCCAGCGGGAGGGCGAGTCGGTAGTGCTCACCTGTTATGACGGCACCCGCCGCCTGCAGGACGGCCTGCACTTCGAGGTGCCGGGGGAATACGACAAGTTGCGGGGTCTTCTGGCCGGCCTGGGGGTCGGACGGGTCCATTTTCATCACACCATGGGCCTGCCGCCGCGGCTCTGGCTGTTGCCCCGGGACCTCGACTGCGAGTACGACCTCACAGTCCACGATTACTACCTGGTCAACGGCAATCCCACGCTAACCGATAGCGATGCGCGTTTTGTCAGTGAGGAACTGGCGGAGTTCGACCAGCGCTGCGCCGGGCACTACCCGTTGCCGGCGGGTGTCGATGCCGGCCAGTGGCGGGACAACCAGCGCCTGCTGGTGGAGAACGCCGGGCGGGTTATCTTCCCCTCCGCGGATGCGGGCCGGCGCTTCACCCGGTTCTTTTCAGTGCGCTCCCCGGTGGTCGCCTGGCATCCCGACTACCAGTTGTCCCAGCCTTACCCCGCACCCCGCTGGCGTGTATCCGGTGACCGGCCCCTGCGGGTGCTGGTGCTGGGCGCGCTGAGCAGGGAGAAGGGGGCCGACAGCCTCGAGGCGGTGGCCCAGGCCATGGCGGGGGAAGCCATCGAGTTCCACCTGCTCGGCTACGCCTACCGGGCTCTCGCCGGCAGCGTGATCACTCACGGCCCCTACCAGAACAGCGATGTGTACGCCCTGGTCGAGAGCATCGATCCCGACCTGGTCTGGTACCCGGCACTGTGGCCGGAGACCTACAGCTACACCCTGAGTATTGCCCTGCACTGCGGGCTGCCGGTGGTCGTGCCGGATATCGGCGCCTTTCCCGAGCGGGTCGCGCAGCGCCCCCTGAGCTGCGTGATGCCCTGGGACACGCCGCTGGCGGGCTGGCTTGGCTTCTGGCGCGAGCTGTCGGCCAGCGGGGAGCCGATTGCCGATGCGCCTGTCGCGCGCCGGGACGACAGCGCGCCGGACCAGCGGTTTTACCAGGACGCTTACCTGCAGGCGGTGCCTCCCCGTGACGGCCAGCTGGCGGCGGCGACCCTTGATAGCCTGGCGAATAACTATCGCCTGCTGAGCGCCGAGCTGTCACGCTCCGAGCGACTGTTGCGCGGTATCTGGCGCTTGAGTCGAAGTCCGCTGGTCGCCAGGTGTGTGGCGCTGGTACCCTTCAGGCTGAAACAGGCGTTCAAGCGGCGCCTGTCTTCCCGCCCCATGCACGATATCGTGTCCAGGGAATAGCAGGGGTTTCAGCCGGCCCGGAGTAAACCATGGCATCTGTCTACCTACACATTGGCGCGCCCAAGACAGCGACACCCACCTTGCAGGGTATGCTGGCAGGCAACTACGAGCGGCTGCTGGCCCAGGGCGTGTTGTACCCCAGGCTGCTGCGTCACGGCGACGCCCATCACACCCTGGTGTGTGACCTGATGCAGGCATACAGGGGCCACACCATGGCGGATCTGTGGTGTGGCGAGCAGGTCCGCGCAGAGGCCTGGGGCGACCTGCAGCGCGAAATAGACCAGCACCACTCGCAGATCGACAAGATCATTCTCAGCTCAGAGCTGTTTTTCGGCCAGACCCAGCGTCTCGAAGACATGCTTGCGGATATCCGCACCCGGCTCGCCGGGCACGAGCTGAAGGTGGTGGTTTACCTGCGCCGACAGGACGAGTTGTACAGTTCTTTCTTCAACCACGACGTCAAGGGCGCGAGGCAATGGGCGCACAATGCCTACCAGTTCTACCAGACCCACCAGCTGTTCCAGCACGACTACGATGAGCTCCTGGGCATCTGGAGCCGTGCGGTGGGCAGGGAGAATATGATCATTCGACCCTGCGAGTCCGCCCAGTGGGCGGGTGGCACTATCGTCGAGGATTTTTGCTCGGTGACGGGTATCGGGCCCCTCGCGGCGACGTCGGTCGACGCCGACGAGCCCCTCGGCCCGACCCAGCTCTACGTCAAGCTTTGCCTCAACCGCGTCGGCTATGACAAGGGCGAGAACGAGGGGGTGCTGCGCCTGCTGCAGAGCGTGTATCCGGAGCAGGGCCTGGCGAATTGCGTTTACATAGACAGGGATCTCTATCGCGAATATCGCAGTGACTGGATAAAAGTGAACAAGCGCCTGGCTGACGAATACCTCGGGGGCCAGCCGCTGTTTACCGATCCCATTCCACCAGCGGAAAAAGTGGCGCTCTATCGGCCGGAGCTGGCCTGTATCCTCGACTGCCTGCTCGCCCTGTACGCGCACTTCGATGTCGACGGCGAGCCGGAGCATCGCAACCTGTTTGCCCGGGCGATGATGCTGATACTTGCCGAGAAAGACCTGTGGGACGAGTTCGGCCCCCGGCGCTGCGCAAACCTGCTGCGCTGGCTCTGAGCATCCCGTGATACTTTTCATGAGCACATGCCGCGGGGACAGCGAACTTGGGTGAGGAGAGGCCTGGCTGGCGCGAGGCGGTACTGAACCGGCGTATGCTGATCTGCATTTTCACGGGCTTTGCCTCGGGAATGCCGCTCTATGTGCTGTTCCAGCTGGTGCCGGCCTGGCTCAAGGACGGCGGGGTGTCCCTCACCGAAATAGGCCTGTTCGCCCTGGTGGGTATCCCCTACACCTGGAAATTTGTCTGGGCCCCCCTGATGGACCGCTGGATACCGCCTTTCCTGGGACGCCGGCGAGGCTGGATGCTGATCTGCCAGCTGGCGCTGTTGCTGTCCATCGGTATCCTCGGCAGCTTCCAGCCGGCGCAGTCCACCTGGCTGATCGCCTGGCTGGCAGCGGCAGTCGCTTTTTTCAGCGCCAGCCAGGACGTGGCCCTGGATGCCTACCGGCGGGAAATCCTGCCGGATGAGGAGCTGGGCCTGGGCAGTGCAATCCACGTGCAGGCCTACCGTATCTCCAGTCTCGTGCCCGGCTCCCTGTCCCTGATCCTGGCGGATACGCTGCCCTGGTCCACCGTGTTCTGGATTACCGCCGCTTTCATGGCCGTCGCCCTGATCATGACCCTCGCGGTGACCGAGCCGGACTCCGAGTTGCCCACGGGAACCGGCCTGCGCCAGGCCATCGTCGCACCGTTTGCCGAGTACCTCGACCGCCGGGGCTGGTGGGGCCTGCTGCTGGTGCTGGGTTTCATGTTCTTCTACAAGATCGGGGACAATATGGCCACCGCCCTGGCCACACCCTTCTACCTCGACATGGGCTTCAGCAAAACCGAGATAGGCCTGGTGGCCAAGCACGCGGCCCTTTGGCCCGCCATTTTCGGTGGCCTGGTGGGGGGGCTGATCATGATAAAGGTCGGCATCAATCGCGCGCTCTGGCTGTTCGGGGTGGTGCAGGTGGTGAGCATCCTGGGTTTCGCCATACTGGCGAATAATGGCCCCGTGCTGTGGATGCTCGCCGCGGTGATCAGCTTCGAGTACCTCGGGGTCGGCATGGGTACCGCCGCGTTTACCGCGTTTATTGCCCGGGAAACCAGCAAGACCTTTGCGGCGACCCAGTTCGCCCTGTTTACCGCGCTGGCGGCCCTGCCACGCACCTTCGCCAATGCCAGTACCGGAATGATCGTGGAGCAGGTGGGCTGGGTGAGTTTCTTCCTGCTCTGCGCGATTCTCGCCATCCCGGGTATGCTCATGCTGTTGTGGGTTGCCCCCTGGCGATCACCCGCCAGGTGAGTCGCTGCAGTGCGCTGCCGGGTGATAGTCGCCCTGAGCTTATTCGGGCATAATGGCGCGGTTTGATCCCGGATTCCCCATGGCTACTGTCTATATCCATATCGGAGCGCCAAAGACCGCTACCTCGACGCTCCAGAGTGTTTTTTCCGACAACTACAGCAAGCTGCTCAAGGACGGTGTTCTCTACCCCAGGGACTTCCGGCACGGCACTGCCCACCACCTGCTGGTTTGCGACCTGATCGAAAAATGCCAGGGCATTCGCATGCCCGATATCTGGTACGGTTCCCGTCCCCGGGGCGAGGCCTGGTCGTCGCTGAAAGCCGAAATCGACCGGCATGGCAGCGACATCGGCTCGGTGATTCTCAGCTCCGAACTTTTTTTTGGCCAGAGCGAAAAGATAAAAGTCATGCTGGATGATGTGCTTGCCAACCTGCGCGGCCACGACATCAGGATCATCGTCTACCTGCGCAGACAGGACCAGCTCTACAGCTCCTTCTATAACCAGGACGTGAAGGGCGTGCGTCAATGGCCTGACAGCGCCTATCAGTTTTATCAGACCCACCAGATATTCCAGCAGGATTATCGCAGTCTGCTGGATCTCTGGAGCGGGGTATTCGGCAGGGAAAACGTGATAATACGCCCGTTCGAGACCGGGCAATGGGTCAATGGCGATATCGTCCAGGACTTCTGTATCGCCGTCGGCGCATCGCCATTGCGTTCCGCTTACAAGGACCACAACGAGAGCCTCGGTTTCACCCAGCTTTATATCAAGCGCTGCCTGAACAGGGTCGGATACCCGAAGGAAGACAATGAGGAGGTGCTGAAAGTCCTCGTAAAGGTATGCCCCGAGGAACCCGTGAAAGGTGGCTCCTATGTAAACAGGGGGCTTTACCGGCGATATCGGCAGGAATGGTTGCGGGTAAATACTGCCATCTCCAGGGACTACCTGGATGGCGAAGACCTGTTCCGGCAGGAGATACCGCTGCCGGAAGATGTCGATTTTCACAAGATCGACAAGCTCAAAGTTGCCGGCTACACCCAGAATATGTTCAAAATTTTCGAGAAGGGAGAATACCCTGCTCACAGGGCGCTGTTCGCACGGGCGACACTGCTGGCCATGGCGGATGAAAATCTCTGGCACGCGCTGCAGGAGTCCGAGAGGCATACACTGCTGAGCTGGATCTGAAATTGCCGGTGGGGCAGCGCCATTTCCACGGTATGCCCCGCCTGTATTTCGAGTGGCCAATACCTATGGCGGGCGATATACTAGGCCACCGCCTGGCGAGTATTGATACAATAATTTCCCTCAGGTTATTTTTTGAGTCCATTCGGACTTGGCCCTGTTTTGATCAATATGAAGCTGAACCAATAATAGAATGGAATTGCCCGGAAGAGTTATTTGTGTCCTTGGTATGCACAGAAGCGGTACCAGTTGCGTCACGGGGTCTCTGGAGGAGGCCGGATTATTCCTTGCAGAGCGCCACACCTGGAATCCCTTCAATACCAAGGGAAACCGTGAAAACCAGAATTTTGTCGATCTGGACGATGCGGTGCTGGCGGCAAACAACGGGGCCTGGAACCGACCGCCAGGGAAAGTAGTCTGGAGTGCATCGCAGCTGCTTCAGGCGCGGGAGCTGTTGGGGAACCATTCCGGCCATTCACCCTTTGGTTTCAAGGATCCCAGAGTATTACTGGTGCTGGATGGCTGGAAGAAGGTTTTCCCGGCACTGGAGTTTGTCGGTGTGTTTCGCCACCCGAATGCCGTTGCCAATTCACTCGGTAACCGCGATGCCATGCCGCGGGCGAAGGCCCTGGAATTGTGGTATGAGTACAACAGCTTACTGTATAAAGAACATAAAAGATCGCGGTTTCCCCTGCTTTGCTTTGACGAGGACCAGGGAGTTTTCCAGCAAAAGCTGGAAGGGGTCGTAACGCAGCTTGGTTTGAAGAATCCGGATCAGGCAAGCGCTTTCTATGATGCGGAGCTCAGAACAGCAAATGCCGATACGCAGCAAGCGTTGCCGTGGAAGGTACAGAGACTGTACAGGAAACTGATCAAACGGGCTGTTTAAACCAGTGAGGACATTTTGAATCGAAGTAAAGAACTACTCTCGGGCTCCGATGTGAAATCGAATCCAATGGGAACGAGGCCGGTTGTGAGCTTTGTCCTCATCGTGTACAGCATGCCTGAGCAGGCGAAAAAGACCATCGCGTCTTTATTGGCTGACTACCAGATAGGAATCTGCCAGCTTGATTACGAGCTGATCATTGTTGAAAACGATTCTGCCAACACACTGGATGCAGACTACGTCAATTCCTTGCCTGAAAACGTTTCCTACCATCGCAGACATAACCCGGAAAGTTCGCCTGGCCCGGCCATTAATTTTGGCGCCGGCCTGGCGCTTGGCGACAATATTTGCATCATGATCGATGGTGCGCGCATGTTAACGCCGGGGGTGGTCAAGAATATTATCCGTGGCCACAGGATTACCCAGGGCGCGGTTGTGACAGTCCCCGGCTATCACCTGGGCTTTGAGCTCCAGCAGGACTCCGTTGGCAGTGGCTACGGCGTCGAGGAGGAGCGGCGACTGCTCGAGTCAATTGACTGGCCCCGCAACGGCTATCGCCTGTTCGACATCTCCTGCTTCAGTGGCTCCTGCATACCGGGCTTTTTCCTGCCCAACAGTGAAAGTAACTGTATCAGTATTCCCCGCGATATCTGGGAAGGCCTGGGCGGCTGCGATACCCGTTTCGATATGCGCGGCGGCGGACTGATAAATCTCGATCTGTACAAGCGCGCCTGTGAGTTCCCCGGTGTTCAACAGGTCATCCTTCCCGGAGAAGGCACGTTTCACCAGTTCCACGGTGGTGTGACAACGGGTGGTGAACAAAGCGATATTCGTGAGGCGTATATAGAAGCCAGCAAGGCGCAGTACCGGCAGCTGCGAGGGCAGGAACATTCCAATCCGTCTACAACCCCCATTTACCTGGGCGAATTTCCCGAGCAGGTTCAGAAGTTTATTTATGACTCCTCCAGGAAAAATATGGCATACAGGGGAGAAACCCCAAGGGCAACGATGGAAAGCAGTTTCGCCGAGGTCAAGGTCAGCTGAGGCTTGAGCGCGATTAAATTCTTGAAGTCCAGGAGCACATCATGAAGAACGGCATCTATTTCCCGCCTTCCCTGCAAAAATTTGAACCCAAAAGAATGGTATTCAGTACCTGGGTAGACCACCTGCCCTTTGCTTACGATCTGGTAGAGGCCCTGCGCCCCCGCACCGTTGTTGAGCTGGGTGTTTACAACGGACTGTCCTTTTTCACGTTCTGTCAGTCGATGATAGAGAATGATATAGACGGGGTGGCCTATGCCATCGACTGCTGGGAAGGAGATGAACACACCGAGGCCTACGACGATTCCGTCTACAAGGACGTGATGGATCACGCCAGGGAAAATTATCGCGGCATCACCTATCTGCTGCGGATGCTCTTCAACGATGCCCTGCGCCACTTTGACGACGAATCGATCGACTTGCTGCATATCGACGGCTTGCACACCTACGAGGCTCTCCAGGAAGACTTCACCAATTGGTATCCCAAGGTAAAGCCCGGCGGCATCATCCTGTTCCATGATGTGATGGCCCGAATCAAGGATTTTGGCGCATGGAAGTATTTCCAGGAACTTGAGGAACAATACGATGAAGTATTCAAGTTCAATCACGGATTCGGCCTGGGCGTCATGCGAAAGCCCGGCGGCGCACCGAAGAGCGGCCAGCTTCTGGACTTGCTGTTTTCAAAGGATGAAGAAGAGCAGAAGCGACTTCGCCAGTTTTACACCCATGCGGCGCACTTTCTCGAGGCCCGTCGTCAGGCCCGGCGGTTCAAGCCCCAGGGGGGTAACCGGGGGCAAACCGGTGGGGGGATCGGTGGTCAGGGCAAGGAGCAGGCGCCGGTCGGGTCCTGACAAATGACGCGAGCACCGGGGTTATCGCGGTGAGTGCAGGGCTGTAAACAGTGCTGGCTGTCCGTAAGCTCTGGCTGGTCTGCCTGCGCGGTGTCATTGGCGCCGGCTTGATGTTTTTGTCCCTGGTATCCGCTGCGGCTGCCGAGGACCCGGGCGTCGGAGCAGCCGCTTCCGCCCCGCCCAATATTCTGTTGATACTGATCGACGATATGGGTTTCAACGATCTCGGCGCCAACGGCAACCCGTCGGTCACCACCCCGAATCTCGATCAGCTCGCGGCGCAGGGTATCAGATTTACCCGGCACTATACCGACGCCACCTGTACCGTGACACGGGTAGGCATACTCACCGGCACTGAACCGGCTGCGCACGGCTTTCGCCCTGTGAAAACAGGCATATCCCCCGAGGTTGTCACGCTGCCCGAGGTGCTGAAGCGTTCCGGTTACAGCACTCACCATATTGGCAAATGGCATCTGGGGTATGCATCGGAACTGGCCTGGCCCCTGGCCCAGGGTTTCGATACGTTTTTCGGGTTTCTTGACCAGTCGCTGCTGGCGGGCCCACATCCTCCGTCAGGCTTCCATTTCGGTCGGCCGACGTATCACGACCCCTGGTTGCAAAAGCAGAATGACAGGCCGTCAAAATACCGTGGCCATCTCTCTGAAATCCTGCTTGAGCACGCGCTCGGGTTCCTGGGCAGCCAGCGCGGTAATCAGACACCGTGGTTCCTCAATTTCTGGACCTATGCACCGCATTCGCCGCTGCAGCCGGCGGATACCTTCGCCAGCAGATATCCCGCGACCCCCGAGGGACGCTACCGCGCTTTTCTGGAGCAGGTTGACAGCACAGTGGGTCAGCTGATGGCCGGGCTGGAGAAGAACGGCTTTGCCGACAATACCCTGGTCATCGTTGCCAGTGACAACGGCGGTACCAACAGGCAGATAGACAACAACTATCCCTACTTTGGCACCAAGACGACGTTCTTCGAGGGTGGCGTGCGCACGCCACTGATTATTCGCTGGCCAGGGCATACGGGGGAGGGCGTGGTGTTTGACCAGGCCGTTACCCATTTCGATTACTTTCCGACCATCGCCGCAGCGGCAGGCGCCGACAGCCCCGGCCAGCTTATCGGCCGGGATTTGCTGGAGGTCGTGAAGCGCAAAGCCGGCCTCGAGCGCAATGTGTACTGGGAGACGGGCAACCCCGAGGCCGGCAGCTGGTCGGTGCTTTCAAGTGACCAGAAATGGCGGCTGCACCAGTATCTCCTTGGTGGCGTGCAGCTTAATGACCTGGAGGAGCGGCCGCAGGGCGACCGGGATGTCGCCGGCCAGCACCCGGATATCGTGGCGCGGATGCGCGAGGAGTATCTCACCTGGCACAGGGAAAAGCGGCTGCTCGATCTGGCTTACCAGCCGCTGACTGACCGCGGGCAGGCTATTTTGAGCGGGGATTCCCTGCAGCGGGCGCCCGGCTTTGCGGGCCACACCTTCGCGATAGGCATCGTTCCGGAGGCTGTAAATGCCGGCGATGTCCACCTTGTCGATACGCCCGGGATGATCGCGTTTCAGCAAAATCAATGGCAGTTGCTGCAGCGGGGCCCGGTGCTGGAACTGGATCTCAATGGCATCAGGCTGCAGGCCCCGGCGCCACCGGACGGTGAGTGTTCGACTATTGTCGTTACCTCGCATTTCGAATATTCCCCGGTTTTTCCTGCCGAGCGGAGGGCGCTGGTTCAGCTCTATATCAATGGCAGGATGGCGGCGGATAGTGCCATTAACGACCCCCGCTTGCCTCCCGATGACTATCTCAACGCAACGTATATCGGCCAGGATAATGCCGGGGCCCAAACGTATCACGGGCGTCTGGGCCGGCCGGTGATTCTGAACGAATGGCTTCATCCCGCAGAGTTGAAGCCAGGCGGTATCGCCGACCTGGAGACAAACGGGTGCCCGCCTCAAAGATCCCCGGACTTTGCTGTGGATCAATCCACAGCGAGACTGCCGGGTGATAAACTCTAGGCTCTTTCGTCATTAGCTGTGGATATCTTGAATAAAGTGGTAAAGCCCATGGAAACCGAAGCCCTTACAGTCCGGGATACCAGGTCGGACAACCCCGCCGGCCTGCTCGCTGCCGCTGAACAGGCGCTGGCTGCCGGGAATTTTCACCGGGCGATCGATCTTCTCTCAGCGGCAAACCGTCAGGCCCGTAATCCGGATATCGAGCAGCGACTGGTAGAGATCAGGGTGCGCGCGGCGCAGCAGCTGTCCTGGCCGGAAGTGGCGTGGAGTGCGCACTATAACGACCGCTTCGGATCCCTGCGCGGTTTTCCCGAAATTGGCAGGGCCGAGCTGGATTCAGGTGTGCTCAGGGATGGCATGTTGGGCAAGGGCGGGCTGATTGTCCGGGGCCTGATGGATGAGGACCTGGCCCGGGAGATGCGCGAGAATATTGCCCGCGCGTTCATCAGCCGGAAACTGCTGGCTGAGGGTTTGCCGCGCGACGGGGAAGCCCAGTGGTACGTGCGTTCCGGGGCCGTGGCCGGAGACCCGGTGAAGTTTGAGCCCCCGGGTGCCGAGAAATATACCGACAACGGGTCCATCTGGGCCGTTGATTCCCCTCCCAATGCGTTCCGCCTGATTGAGTTTTACCGTGAGCTGGGATTACCTGGCATCCTGCACGACTATTTTGGTGAGGACGGCCTTCTTTCGGTCAGGAAATGGGTTCTGCGCTGTATCCCGCCCAATAACGGTGCTCAATCAGGGTGGCATCAGGACGGTCGTTTCCTGGGTGACAATCTCAGAACCGTCAATTTGTGGATTGCACTCAGTGACTGCGGCCATGATGCGCCCGCACCGGGACTGGATCTCGTAGCGGATAACTCCAGGACAATATACGAAACCGGCACACAGGGGGCTGATTTTGACTGGACTGTGGGCCAGGGCCTGGTCGATACCATAGGGCGTAAATTTCCGGTGGTACGGCCCCGCTTCAAGGTGGGCGATGCCGTGTTTTTTGATCACTTCAATTTGCACAGAACCGGTTTTGGTGAACATGATCGGGAAAACAGGTATGCCGTGGAGTCCTGGTTTTTTGCGGCGTCGACGGCGCCCGCGAAGCAGCGCCCCCTGGTGTTCTGAGCCGTATTCAGGTGTCTTGCGGACTGATGTCACAATAGGGGACAGGCGTTGCAGGGAGCGGTCGAACTGGAGGAGTTTTACGTTGCGAACGGGCTTCTCGGCGATAGCGAGGCGTTGCGGCTAAGGCTGGGCGCGGATGGCTATCTGTTTTTTCGCGGGATCGTACCGGCGCAGCGGCTGCTGGAGCTCAGGGACCAGATAACCCGCATCCTGCATGATATTGGCTGGATCAGGGGGGGCGAGGACAGGTTGCTGGCGAAAGCGATCACCCTGCCCTGCAGGGAGGGACAGCCGGCCTATTTCGAAGCGCTCGACCGGATCCTGAGGCTGGAGGCCCTGCATAGCCTGGCGCACGAGGCCAGGCTGATGGGCGTCATGCGGCAGGTGCTTGGCGACACTGTTTTTCCGCATCCATTGAGCATCGTCAGGCTGGTTTTCCCCGACACGCCGGAACTGGCAACCCCGCCCCATCAGGATTACCCCAACAACCAGGGCACACAAGACCTCACCGCGGCATGGGTTCCCCTGGCGGATTGCAGTGTCAGTGACGGGGCGCTTGCGATACTCGAAGGCTCGCATAAATTCGGCCTGTTTCCCCGCCAGTTTCATCTCGGGCCGGGAAACAGGGGCGCGATTCTCAGTGATGCGGTAGCGGGGTGTCGGTGGTTGTCCGCCGATTTCGAGGCCGGGGATGTTTTGCTTTTCCCCTCCCTGACGGTGCATCGTGCGCTGGAGAACCGCAACCCGGAAAGGATGCGGCTGTCGGTCGATTTTCGCTATCAGCTTGAGGGTGAGAAGCTCACGGCCGGGTGCCTGGAACCACACTTCGGGCGGCTCAGTTGGGAGGATATCTACCAGGGCTGGCGCTCCACGCAGTATCAGTACTACTGGCGCAACAAGCACTATGTCGAGATACCGTGGGATGATTCGCTACAGGCATTGCCGGAGGAGCATTTGAGCGAGGCACTGCGCCAGGAGATCGTCTTCGAGCGCAGGGTCAAGCAAGGGCAGACCGGGCGAGCCTGCGCGGAATCGGGAGGCGACAGTCAGTGACGAGGTACACTACACTAGCGTGGGAGTTTTCGTTTTACCTGCAGAAACGGCAGTTCTATCAGCCTGTAACTCACGTAGGCCATGCCCAGGGAAGCGGCGAATCCAAGCGCCGGCATCAGGTAGAACCAGATCGAGGCCTGGTAGTTTTCCACCCCCATGGACTCCCGGCTGGCGTAGATCATATAAAACAGTATCGGCACGTGGTTCAGGTAAATCGAATAGGAAAGTTTTCCGGTAATGGCCATCGGCCGGTTTACCAGCAACTGCTTGCCCGGCAGTTTGCACAGCAGCAGTGACAGAATCAATACGGCCCAGAGAACGGCCTCATAGGTATGGTGGATGTGCCAGATCTGCTCTGCGGTCCGATCGCCCATGTCGGCGGCCCGCTTCAATACCACAGCCAGGAGAATGACCGCGGAGCTGGTGATGGCAATACCGCCCAGCCTGACCGGCAAGGTGTTTTCCCGCAGGGCCAGCCACTGCTTCGATACCAGGTAGACATACCCTGCCAGCAGGCCCGCCAGAAAAGCCGGCAACCTGCCGAAAATCGACTTTGCCAACAGGTAGGACAGATTCCTGTCGGGCAGCGGGTTCATGGCGACGCGGCTCACATAGAAGTAGAGCCACAGCCCCAGTATTGCCAGTAACAGGATTTTCCCGGGCTTTCCGCTGAGCCAGAGCAGGAATGTCAGTGGCAGGAGCAGGTAGAACTGAACTTCGGTAGACAGTGTCCACCACACCACGCTGTAGGGAAAAATGTCGAATCCGACAAAGCCGAACAGCATGGCCTGCAGGCCAGCCAGCCAGTTCCCGGACATCAGGACACTGAAAGCCACGGCGGCGTAATACAGCGGGATAACCCTGAGGCCGCGGGCAGCATAAAAACTCCATAGATGCGGCGGCGGGACCGTGCTGTCGATAAACGACCTCAACCAGGGCTGGCCGAGGAGAAAACCGCTGAGGACGAAAAAGAGCGTTACGCCGGTGTTGCCACTGACAATGAAACTCATGGCCGGCGAATGCCCTGGTGGTGGGCTGACCACGCTGATGCCATAGCAATGGAACAGGAAGACCAGTGCGATGGCCAGGCCGCGTATGCATTCCAGTTCGAAGATGTAGGTCGAGCTGGAACGTATACCGGATGTGAGATCGAGACTGCGGGACATAGGGGACGCTACCGGTTTGTTATCGCGCAGCGCGGTTTGCAGACAACTGTGCCGTGGGTTCCAGACACGCGGTAATAGAAGTGCTGACGGCCATATCCCTGTGCTTCCTCGAGCTTATCGTTCGGTGTACTCTCTGTCGCTTCTGAGCCCGACAGCTCACATCAGTCAGAGGACCGGCGTTCCGGCCTGCGGCGTAAAGCCCTGCCGGAACGCAACCCTGCGACGCCGGATGTAGTATATTCGTCCCAGCAATAAAATCTCCCAATACATCAAGCCAGATCGCAAAAACGTCCGGCTGCGTTGAAAAAGGCTCTACATGAAGTTATCCATCATTCTCGTTTCATATGACATGGCCCGGGAAATCCCCCGCACACTGCAGGGCCTGGCGCGCGATTACCAGCACGGCGCGCGGGACCTGGAGTATGAAGTCATCCTGGTGGATAACGGGTCGCCGACGCCACTGGATGAAGCGAGCTGGCGTGGCACGGACGTGCCGGTGCGCGTGATCCGGCTCGACAATGCCTCCCCATCGCCCGCCCAGGCGATCAACATTGCCGCAGGCGAAGCCAGTGGCGAACTGCTTTGCCTCATGGTGGATGGGGCCCATTTGCTGACCCCCGGGGTTTTCAGCCTGGCGCAGTCCTGTTTCGCCGCCTTTGACAAACCCGTGGTCGCTGTCCGTTACTTCTACCTCGGCCCGGACGAGCAGAATGTGTCGATCACAAATGGCTATGACAAAACTGTCGAGGACCAATTGCTCGCCTCTGTCAATTGGCCCGATGACGGCTATCGCCTGTTCGAAATTGGCTCACCCCTGCGGGCCGGGGCCCACCATATCACCTGGTTCAATCGCATGTTCGAATCAAACTGCCTGTTCATTCGGAGCAGTTTTTTTCAGGAGATAGGCGGGGCTGACGAGCGCTTCGATCTTCCGGGTGGTGGTTTTCTCAACCTGGACATCTATAAACGGGCGATCGACAGTCCCGGGGCCATTCCGGTGCAACTTATCGGTGAGGGCAGTTTTCACCAGTTGCATGGCGGTACCACGACCAACGTGGGCCAGGAAAAGCAAAATACCCGTCTGGCGACTTATCTCGAGCAGTACAAGTCGATAAGGGGGCACGGGGAACTGATGTCGGACAAAACGCTGCACTTCCTGGGACATCTGCCCACGACAGCCTCGAAGATTCACCTTCGCAAGTACCTCGGCTAGCGCCTGGCCTACGTCAACCGGGTTGCCAGCGGCAGCTGCCCAGCTGCCGCACGGTATTGCCGCGAAAACGGATTCCCTCGCTCTCAAGTCTACTGCGCTGGCGATCCAGTGCGGCGCTGCCGCCCGGAACCACCAGCTTGCCCTGGGCGTTGATCACCCGGTGCCAGGGGATGCGGGTGTCATCGGGCAGCCCGCGCAGGGCCCTGCCGACGCGCCGGGCGGCGCCGGGCAGGCCCGCGTGGCGGGCAATATCCCCATAGGTAGCGACGTTTCCCGGTGGTATCAGCATCACCACCTGCCAGATACGCAGGTCGATGTCGTTTGGTGTGCGGCTCATTGCGGTAGGGGCACTGCGGCCCTGGCGAAGGTGGGGCGAGTCTAACACCCGGTCACCGGCGGGCAAACCCGGCCCGGGAAGATACCGCGGTCGCGCTTGTAAATTCGACCCCCGCCCCCATACTTTCCATGAGGGAGAATCCTGTTATGCGTTGGTTTATCGTCCTCCTGCCCTGGCTGGAGCTTTTCACCCTGATTGAACTCGGGATCCACACCAGTGCGCTGGCGGCGCTCGGCTACGTGCTGTTTACCCTGGTTCTGGGTATGGCCATCCTGCAACGCCAGGGGCAGGGCATGTTCGAACGGCTGCGCCAGAGCCAGCAGGGTCGTCTGGTCGGCCCACAACTGCTGCTGGATGATATGTCCCTTGGGCTGGCGGGCATCCTGTTGATGATCCCGGGCCTTGTTTCCGACCTTGTCGCCCTGGTAGTGATCATCGGGCCCCTGCGCCGCCGCCTGGCGAGGTGGATTCTCGGCCCGCAGCCTGAAGCCTATGCCCCGGAGCGGGACCAGGCCGGCCATGTCACCATCGAGGGCCAGTATCGTCATATCGACGATGAGAAAAAGACCTAAGTCATTGTTTAGTAATAAAATAACCTGATTTTTATGCGCCTGTCCGGGCCCTCTCCCGGCGCTTGACTACCACCATATCGCGACTAGAATTGGCACTCTCTTGAAAAGAGTGCTAATCGGGGCTTGAAATGCCGCCAGGCGCCCCAATAGTTGAGGCTAGCCCCGCGAGGGTATCCATAAAATCGTTGCTAGGAGAGTAAAACAGATGAAAATCCGTCCGCTGTACGACCGTGTT
>JAZBNW010000252.1:0-2029 GCA_036350855.1 Halieaceae bacterium | reverse complement strand
TTCACAATCAGGTCAGGCGCCATCGGCGGTCTTCTGGACCGCCCTCTGCGTGTGGTGAGCGCCCGGGCCCGGGGAGACAAGTACTGCGAGCCGAACTGATCCCGGTGCACTGCCCGCACCTTCCAGGTCCTCACCGCCATTACAAGCGACCCTGGAAGCGATACACCCGGTATCCCAGCAGCTCGTGCAGGGCATAGGTGCTCTGCCACAGGTCGCTCACCGAGGGCAGCCAGGGTGACATCGGGGGCGGGCTTGCGAGACGCTGGTAATCGGTGGGCGCGGGCATGACCTCCAGACCCTGGGCGACAAACACGCCCTCCGCGCGGCGCATATGGAATGCGGAGGTCACCAGCAGGATCCTCTCAATGCCCCGCTCCTTCAGTATCTGCGCGGTGTAAACCGCGTTCTGGTAGGTGTCCCTGCTCTTGCCCTCCTGCACGATGGCGTGGGCGGGTACGCCCATCACCTGTAACAATTCGTACATGATCTGTGCTTCCGTCCTGGCACCGGGCTGCCCGCCGCCGCTGAGTACCAGCAGGGGCGACTTGCCCGCCTTGTAGAGTGACACCGCATGCACCAGGCGATCCGCCTGCTGGTTGAGGTCGCCCAGGGTACCCAGATGCACGTCACCGCGGATGGCTCCCCCCAGCAGCACGATGGCGTCGGCGGGCTCGACCACCGACAGGGCCTTCGGCGGATAAGCGTCTTCCAGCGCACCCATCAGGTAGTCGGCGAAGACCGATGTCGAACACAGGTAGAGCCAACCCAGTCCAAAAATAAGGGCCAGGACCGCCAGGCGTACCCGCTGGAAAAACAGGGCCAGCAACCCGAGCAGGCACAGCAACAATGACTGGCTGAGCGGATAGAGCAACAGCGACAGCAGTTTGGTCAGCTCGAATGAAATGGTGTGTCTCCTTGCGGATGTTAGAAAAAGGATCAAGGCGGCTGCGGCCTGCCCGGCCACCGCCGTAAGGTAGCGCCCCGACTGCCCCCGCGTCAAAAAAAGTGCGGCGTGTGTTGCCTGGCCGACACAGAACTGTCTAAGCTAGGGTCCCTCAAGCCACCACAAGGATCCACCGAATGGAATATGTCGCCCTCGTCACCCTGCTGTTGCTGCTCCAGTACCTGGCTTTTTCGATACTGGTGGGGGCCGCCCGCGGCAAAAGCGGCATCAAGGCGCCGGCAGTGACCGGCGATGCCGATTTCGAACGGGCCTACCGGGTGCAGATGAATACCCTGGAGCAACTGGTACTGACCCTGCCCGCCCTGTGGCTGAGCGGACTGTACTTCAGCCCGATGGTGGCAGCACTGCTGGGTCTGGCATTCTTCCTGGGCAGGGTGCTGTACCGGGCGGGTTA
Organism: Halieaceae bacterium; assembly: GCA_036350855.1. GTDB lineage: Bacteria > Pseudomonadota > Gammaproteobacteria > Pseudomonadales > Halieaceae > JARRPM01. The sequence continues at coordinate 671 of JAZBNW010000252.1, read as the reverse complement.
CGTGAAAGACCCGCAGAAGCGCGGCGCGGGGTTCGGCATCGGCTTGCTGGCCAGTATCGGCCTGTTGCTCACCGCCCTGTGGGGAGTGGTCACCGCGCTCTAGTCGCGACAAAGACCGCTTTTTGCCAGACCAACAGGTGCCGGCCGGGGTTTCAGCACCATTAGTTGGATCGACGTCACAAAAACGCGCTCGAATCTGTGAATGACCCGCCCGCAACGGTATCATCAACGCGATTTTCGTCGCGAAGAGCAGCTGTTATGAACGTACTGGTTACCGGCGCCGCCGGCTTCATCGGCTTCCATGTCGCCCGGAAACTGCTGGCCCGGGGCGACCGGGTGGTCGGCCTGGACAATCTCAACGACTATTACGATGTCAATCTCAAGCTGGCCAGGCTGGCGCAGATCGAAAACCTGCCGGGCTTCAGCTTCGCCAGAATCGACCTGCAGGACCGCCCCGCCCTGGACGCCCTGTTCAGGGAGCACCGGTTCGACGCGGTGATCAACCTGGCGGCCCAGGCCGGGGTGCGCTATTCGCTGGAAAACCCGCACGCCTACATCGACAGCAACATCGTCGGCTTCCTCAACGTGCTGGAAGGCTGCCGCCACCACGGCATCGAACACCTGGTGTATGCCTCGTCCAGCTCGGTCTACGGCGCCAACGAGCGCATGCC
>JAZBNW010000251.1:0-13320 GCA_036350855.1 Halieaceae bacterium | reverse complement strand
TCCACGGCCTTGATTTCAAGGAAGTCGGTAAAGCCATGGGCACCCCACTCGCGGCCGTTGCCGGACTGCTTGTAGCCGCCAAACGGCACATCGAAACCGCCCGAGGCGCCATTGATGTGAACATTGCCGGCGCGTATCCGCGCGGCGACTTTTCTGGCGTGGCCGATATCCCCGCTCTGCACGTAGCCCGCCAGCCCGTAAGGGGTGTCGTTGGCGACCCTGATCGCCTCTTCCTCGGTGTCGTAGGGGATCATGGCGAGCACCGGTCCGAAGATTTCCTCGCGGGCAATCGTCATATCATTGTTCACACCGGAAAATACCGTGGGCCGGATGAAGTAACCCTTGCTGATGCCATCGGGCCTGCCGGGACCGCCGGCAACCACCTTGGCGCCCTCGGCGATGCCCTTCTCGATCAAGCCCTGGATCTTGTTGAATTGCACCTCTGACACCACCGGACCCATGGTGGTGCCGTCCGCGGCCGGGTCGCCCACCACGACCGATGCCGTCACCCTGGCGGCGATGGCTTCGGCCTCGGCCAGTTTGGCCCGCGGCACCAGCATGCGTGAGGGGGCGTTACAGGACTGCCCGGTGTTGTTGTACATGTGCATCACACCGCCGGTAACCGCTTTTTCCAGGTCCGCGTCTTCCAGAATGATGTTTGGTGACTTGCCGCCCAGTTCCTGTGTCACCCGCTTGACCGTCGGGGCGGCGTTCTGGGCGACCAGGGTACCGGCCCGGGTAGAGCCGGTGAAGGACATCATGTCTACCTCCGGGTGCCTGGACAGCGCGGTTCCCACCACGGGTCCGTCACCGTTGACCAGGTTGAACACCCCGGCGGGAACGCCGGCTTCATCCATGACCTTCGCGTACAGGTAGGCGGACAGGGGCGCCACTTCGCTGGGCTTGAGCACCATGGTGCAACCGACCGCCAGGGCCGGCGCCACCTTGCAGCTGATCTGGTTGACCGGCCAGTTCCAGGGGGTAATCAGTCCGCAGACGCCGATCGGCTCCTTGAAGACGCGGTGGGGCCCGAGGTCCTCCTCGAACTTGAAGGTTTTCAGTACCTTTGCCGCTTCCTGCAGGTGGCCGAGACCGCAATACGCCTGGGCGCCCGCCGCCAGTTCCTTCGGTGCACCCATTTCCTCGCGGATCGCGTCGGCGATATCGTTGTAGTACTTCTGGTAAACCGCGACACAGGATTCCAGTAATTCGATACGCTCCTTCACGGAGGTGCGGCTGTAGCTTTCGAAGGCTGCCCTGGCAGCTGCCACCGCGCGGTTGACGTCCTCCTCGGACCCCAGGGAGATATGCGCACACACCTCCTCGGTGGCAGGGTTGATCACGTCAAAACGGTTGGGCTTGACCGGGTCGACCCACTCACCGTTGATATAAAACTGTGTGTACTCGCGCATTATCGCTCTCCGCTTCGGGTTGGTAAGAAACCATCATGGTTTTGCAGGACAGGGAGTGTAGCATTTTCACGGCAGCTGGCCACATTTCCCCGCGCCCGCGGCCACGGCTTTGTCGCGCCGGGTCATTGTCTTTGCCGCCTGAATCGCTCAAACTTGCGCCCCCTGTAAAAAATCCCCCAAGCGGAGGCCCCTATGGACAATGAAGAACTGACCCTGTTTCGCGACATGACACGACGCGCGCTGGAGCAGGAAGTGGCTCCGCACTTCGAGGAGTGGGAACAGAATCACATGGTTCCCAGGGAGCTGTGGAATACCCTGGGCGCCGCCGGACTGCTGTGCCCCGACATGCCCGAGGAATACGGCGCCGCCGGCACCACCCCGCAGGTCACCTTTGCCATCATCGAGGAGGCATCGCGCATGGGTTTTGGTGGCGTGGCCACCGGTTACGGCATCCACAGCAATATCGTGGCGCCCTACATCAACCACTTCGGCACCAACGAGCAGAAGGAGCACTGGCTGCCGAAAATGGTCAGCGGCGAAGCCGTCGGGGCGCTGGCGATGACCGAGCCGGGAGCCGGGTCCGACGTGCAGGGTATCCGCACCAATGCGGTCAGGGACGGCGATGACTGGATACTCAACGGCTCCAAGATCTTCATCACCAATGGCTACCACGCGGACGTCGTCATCGTGGCGGCGATAACCGACCCGGGCAAGGGTGCCAAGGGCACCTCGCTGTTCCTGGTGGACACTTCCCTGCCGGGCTTCCAGAAAGGCAAGAAACTGGAAAAAATCGGCCAGCACACCTCAGACACCGCGGAACTGTTTTTCCAGGACGTGCGCCTGCCCGCCTCGGCCCTGCTGGGTGAACTCAACAAGGGCTTCGTGATCATGATGCAGGAGTTGCCGCGGGAGCGGCTGGGCATCGCCGCACAAGCGGTGTCCGCCGCCGAGGGTGCCCTCGATATCACTGTTGACTACGTGCTCGAGCGCAAGGCTTTCGGCCAGTCCGTGGCCAGCTTCCAGAACACCCGGTTCGTGCTGGCGGAAGTCAAAACCGAGATCGCGATCAACCGCGCCTTTTACGAAAAATGTGCCGACGCCTACGCCCGGGGGAACCTCAGCGCGGAAGAAGCGGCAATGCTCAAGTACGCCAGCACCGAGATGCAGTGCAAGACGATCGACCAGTGCCTGCAACTGTTCGGTGGCTATGGCTATACCGCCGAGTACCCCATCTCGCGCTTCTACACCGACGCCCGTATCCAGCGCATCTACGGCGGCACCTCGGAAATCATGCGGGAACTCGTGGCCCGTTCGATCCTCGGCAGGTAAGTGCCCCACCCTGCCGGGCGGCGGCTCGCGCTCAGCCCGGCAGTCCCACCAGGGACAGCAGCGACAGCAGGAAGAACCCCGCGGTCACCGTGATGATCGACAGCAGGGTGGTCATTACGATGATATTTGCCGCGAGCACCCCATCGCCCCGGGCGGCCACCACCATCACGAAACTCGCGGCCGCCACCGGCGAGGACATCAACAGGAACAGCACCCCCAACTGCTCACCGCGCACGCCCATCAGCAGCGCCAGGCTCACCGCCAGCAGTGGTCCGACACACAGCCGCCAGAGGGTGGCTTCCCAGGTGACAAGCCCAGTGTTGCGCAGGTTGGACAACTGCATGGCACCCCCTATGCACAGCAGCATCAACGGCAGGAAAAAGGTCGACAGGCCCGTCCCCAGTGTCGCCACCAGAGCGGGCAGCGGAACCCCTGACAGGGCCACCAGCACACCGGCACTGATGCCGATGATCAGCGGGTTGCGGACAATACCCCCCAGCAGAGCGGTGATCGATGCGCCGGCCCCCAGGGTGGTATTGAGCACCCATACCGCCAGTATGTTGTAGAGCACGGTCAACACTGCCACCGGCAGGGCGGCAAGCACCGGGCCCCGCTCACCGTAGGCGGACACCGCCAGGGCGAGGCCGACGATCGCCAGGTTGGAGCGAAAAGCCGCCTGCACGAAAATGCCCCGCAGCGCCCGGGGGTGACCGCGCCAGAGGCTGTAGAGCCAGGCCACCGCCAGGGTCAGGAGCGTTGCCGCCACGCCCGCAAGCAGGTAGCGGGCGCTGCCCAGGGCGGAGTAGTCGACCTGGGCAGCGCCGGCGAACAGCATGGCGGGCAGGCCGTAGCGGAAGGCCAGCTGTGACACCCGGTTGATAAGGGGTTCCGTCAACAGGCCCGCACGGCGCAACAGCAGCCCTGCGACCACCCACCCGAAGGTGGGCGCGGAGACCGTCAGTGCGGCGTAGAAAAGCGCCGGGGCATCGGGGCTGGACAAGATTTATCGATTACCGGCAGCGCCCGGGCCTATGCCTGCTCGCGCAGTGTCTCATCCAGCGCCTGTAGCAGGCTGTCGATCTGCGCTTTTTCAATCACGAATGGCAGGCCCAACTGGATGGTGTTGCCGCCATAGCGCACGTAGAAGCCTTTTTCCCACATCCGCAGTGCGATCTCGAAGGGCCGCCGCGCGGGCTCACCCGGATAGGCTTCAAACTGCAGCGCACCGGCAAAGCCGTAATTGCGGATGTCGGATACGTAGGGCGAGCCCGCCAGCGCGTGCAGACCCTCCTCGAAATACGGCGCCAGTGTGGCCACCCGCTGCGGCAGCTCTTCCCGCTCGAGAATATCCAGCGCGGCGAGGCCCGCCGCACAGGCCACCGGGTGGGCCGAATAGGTGTAACCGTGGGGGAACTCCAGCATGTACTCCGGACCGCCCTGGGCCATGAACGTCTGGTAGATATCGCTGCTGGCCACCACCGCCCCCATGGGGACCGCGCCATTGGTGAGCTGCTTCGCCAGGTTCATGATGTCCGGCACCACGCCGAATACATCCGCCCCGGTCAGGCCCCCGCAGCGGCCCAGGCCGGTGATCACCTCATCGAAGATCAGCAGTATATTGTTGGCGCTGCAGATATCGCGCAGGCGCTGCAAATAGCCCGCGGGCGGTGGAATCACCCCGGCTGAACCCGCCATCGGCTCGACGATGACGGCGGCGATATTCGAGGCGTCGTGCAGCTCGATCAGGTCACTCAGTTCATTGGCCAGCTCCCAGCCGCGGCTGGGCATACCGCGGGTAAACGCGTTCTCCCCGCGCAGGGTGTGGGACAGGTGATCCGCCTCCACCGCGGGCCCGAAGAGTTTGCGGTTGGCGCCGATACCGCCAACGGAAATACCACCGAAATTCACGCCGTGATAGCCTTTTTCCCGGCCTATGAGGCGGGTCTTGCTCGGCTGTCCCTTGAGGCGCCAGTAGGCCCTGGCCATCTTCAGCGAGGTATCGGCCGACTCGGAGCCCGAGCCCGTGAAGAACACGTAGTCCAGACCCTCGGGAGTGAGGGCCTTGACCCTGTTCGCCAGCTCGAAGGAGCCCGGATGGCCAAACTGGAAGCCCGGTGAGTAGTCGAGCGTCTGCAACTGCCGGTAGACCGCATCGGCGATTTCCGGCCGGTTGTGCCCCGCGCCGCAACACCACAGCCCCGACAGGCCGTCGAGAATCTGCCGCCCCTTGTCATCGGTGAAGTGAACACCGCTGGCCCCCACGATGATGCGGGGATCCTTCTTGAACTGGCGGTTGCCGGTGTAGGGCATCCAATGGGCTTCAAGCTGTTCCCGGGTCAGCGCCTGGGCGCCGGGGGCCGCGCTCCTGGCAGCCCTGGCGACACGGATGGGCTTTTTGGCCTTGGCGGGGGGAGTGGTCCTGGTTGAGCGGCTGGGCCTGGTAGCCATCGTGGGGGCCTCCTTAGGGTGCTTGGCGACTATTCTAGGGCGGGTTTTTTGGTGCATAAAGCAATATCTATCGATGTTAAGTTTCATTATTATTCATCTAAATACCAGGGACTCCCCCTATGGCCAGAAAAGCCCTGCTGGGCAATCTCTCCGACACCGACCTGCGCCTGCTGCGGGTGTTTCGTTCGGTTGCCGCCTGCGGCGGTTTCGCCGCGGCGGAACTGGAGCTGAACATCAATCGCAGCACCATCTCGCGTCATATCAAGGACCTGGAGACACGCCTGGGGGTCACCCTGTGCCGGCGCGGCCGGGGCGGCTTCGCCCTCAGCAGCGAGGGGGAGCAGGTACTGGCGAGCGCCCAGAAGATGATGGGGGCGATGGAGGATTTCCGCCACGAGGTGAACGAGTTGCAGCAGCGCCTGACCGGCTCCCTGGCGATGGCGATGTTTGACAAGACCGCCACCAATCCCCGCTGCCACATAAGCCAGGCCCTGGCGCGCTTTGATGAGCTGGCGCCGGACGTCCGCCCCCAGCTGCATGTGCAGCCGATCAACGCGATCGAGACCGGCGTGATGGAGGGGCGCTATCACCTGGGTATCATTCCCACCCACCGTCACTCGAGCAGCCTGGAGTATTTCCGCCTGTTCGACGAGCAGATGTACCTCTACTGCGGCCAGAGTCACCCGCTGTTCAACCCGCGCCCGGATCAGCTCGACCTCGACGCGGTGCGCAGTCACCGCTACGTCGGTATCGGTTACCACTCCCCCAATATGGAGATCACCCGGGAGCTGGGTCTGCAGCGCCACGCCACCGCCCACGACCAGGAGGCGGTAGCCCACCTGGTGCTGTCAGGCAAGTACCTGGGTTTCCTGCCGGAACACTACGCGGAGAGTTTTGTGACCCGCGGCCTGATGCGCGCCGTGCTGCCGGCGACGCTGCAATACATCTGCGAGTTCAGCGCGATCGTGCGTCACTCCCCGCCGCCCAGCCGGGTAGTCCAGACCTTGCTTGATGCGCTTGTTGCTGTTCACGCGTGACGGGTTTGTTCCCTACTATCCGCTGGCGGGCATCGGTAGATGAGCCCGGGACACGCCGTAAATATGTACTTGCGGCGTGTCCAGCATCAGCTATCGGCCTCGCTGCGACGGAGTCACGAACGCTCCACTAAGCTGTCAATCCCGGTAGCCAGTAATCGCCTTCGCCGCCTGGTAGGCAAACGTCATCGCCGGCCCTAAAGTCGCGCCGGGGCCGGGGTAACAGGGCAGCGTCGGGGCGCTGCAGTTGCCGATGGCGTAGAGACCCTCGATCACGTGGCCGTCCTCGTGCAGCACCTGGGCGTCGGCGTTGGTAACCATGCCGCCCTGGGTACCGAAATCGCCCGGGTCTACCCGCATGGCATAGAACGGCGGCTTGTCGATGGGGCCGAGACAGGGGTTGGGAGTGACCCGGGGATCGCCGTAGTAGCGGTCGTAGGCCGACTCACCGCGATGGAAATCCGGGTCCTCGCCGGTGCGGGCGTACTCGTTCATCCTGGCGACAGTGTCCGCCAGCCCGGCGGGATCCACACTGATTTTGGCGGCCAGTTCGGTGATCGTGTCGGCTTTGGCGATAAAGCCATCCTGCTCGTAGCGTTTGGGCAGCATCCAGTCGGGGCGGAACCTGCTGTTGTAGAGCGGGCCGACGAAGTAGTTGGCGCGAAAATTGGCGTCGAATATCTGCCAGCTGGGGTTGCAGGGGTTCTCCTCGCTGTGGGCGCGAAACGTCTCCTGCTGGAAGGCCATGTAGTTCTGGGACTCGTTGCTGAAGCGCTTGCCAGCCGGGTTCACCATAATGGAACCGGGATAGGACTTCTCCATGATACTGAGGCGGGGAATGTCCTCCCCCGGCACCGAGATACTGTTGCACCACCAGGCCTCATTGAGCCGGTGCATTCTGGCGCCGAGGCGGATGCCCTCGCGAATGGCATCGCCGGTATTGTCGCGGGTGCCGGCGCTCCAGCGGTGATCTGTCGGTTTCGGCAGGTACTGCTCGCGCATCTCCTGGTTGTGCTCGAACCCCCCCGCCGCCAGCACCACCGCCTTGCGCGCCTGTATGCGCAGGGGCCGGCCGTTGCGCCTGACTTCGACGCCCACGACCTTGCCCCCCTCCTCCACCACGCGGGTCATGGCGGTGTTGCGCCACAGGGGGATATCGCGGTCCAGCATGGACGCGCGCAGGCGCGCCACGCCGGCACAGCCGGTGGCCAGGCGCCGGTGAAAACGGTCGCGCAGGCGCCAGGGCAGGTCTATCACATAGGCAGCCACCAGCCTGGCGGCTATTTTCCACCAGCCCGGTTGCTGGCCGATCAACAAGGCAGCCTCCTGCTGGGTGATACCGATGACGCCGGCCAGGTGCATCATCGGGTGCGTGCGGCGCAGGTGACGCCACTCCTCGCCCAGTTCATCGGCGTTGAAGGTTTCCGGCTCCATCGAGCGGTGCCCCACCATGGCGCCGTCGAGGTTGGTGTAATAGTCCGGGTAATGGGCCAGGCTGACATAGCGGGCCCGGGTGTGGCGGTGCAGGAACTCGACCATTTTCGGGCCGTTTTCAAGGTAGGCGTCCAGCTGGTAGTCCGGCACCTCCTCGGTGGTGATCAGCTGGCGCAGATAGGTCCTGGCCGCCGACAGTGTGTCCTTGGCCCCGGCTTCCCGGGCGTAGCGGTTGCAGGGAATCCAGACGCCGCCGCCGGAAATGGCGCTGGTGCCGCCGTAGAGGTGGGACTTTTCCACCACCAGCACGTCGGGGCTTCCCATTTCATAGCTGCACAGGGCCGCGGTGAGTCCGCCGTTGCCGGATCCCACGACAACGACATCAAAACTGTAGTCCCACTGTTGTTCAGTGCCCATGCCATAACCCCGCAGCGAATGTGGCGACATGGTAGCGCACTCTTTTGGCAATTCTGCTGAGGCAAAAAACTTAAGCCGCCGGAGGTTCAATAAATTGGTCGCGTCCCCCGGGCGTGGCCCGGCGGTCCGGAAAAAGTTGCTTGTCCTGGTGTGCAACTGCTGTCTACACTCAGTCCAGTCGTTTTTAAAAACGCCCTACCAACCCAGCACAAAGGTAATGATCATGAACGGATCCAAAGGAAGAGTCTGGCTGGCGGCCGCGGCCGTATGCGCGGCGATCACGGCAGTGCCGGCGGTCTCCCACTTCGATGACAAGGAGATGCAACAGTCCTACCGCCAGTCCTACTTCGCCCTGCTGGCGGCAAATTTCGGTCCCATGGTGGCCTCGGTAAAGGGCGAGATCCCCTGGGACCAGGTGAAGATGGAAAACTGGGCCAATGATCTGGCGGCCCTGTCGACGCTGGATGTGATGCGCGGCTTCTCCGAGGGTTCCGACAAGGGCACGACCCGGGCCAAGCCGGAAATCTGGCAGAACAAGGCTGACTTCACCAGCAAGATGGAGAGCCTGCACAAGGAGCTGGCCAACCTGCAGCAGGTGACGGCGGGCAGTGATCGCGAGGCCATCGCCGCGCAGGTAGGGGCCGCCGGCAAGGCTTGCAAGAGCTGCCATGACGAATACAAGGCGGAGAATTACCTGTACTGATTCACCACATCAGCGCTGGGGGTGGCGGCGCCAGCTGCAGCAGCCCCCAGAGCGCAAGGCCGGTCAGCAGCACCAGCAGCAATGCGCGCCATGCCGGGACCGGCGCGGCGTCCCCCCTGCGCCCACTGGCGCTGCCGCGCACCATGGCCTGCACCAGGGGTTCCTTGCGGACGTACTGGTGATACAACACGGCCAGGATATGCAGGGCCACCAGTGCCAGCAGCAGATCAAACGCCAACTCATGCACCCCGCCCATGAAATCCCGCACTGTCACGCTGGCGCCGTGGTAAAGCGGGCCCGTAAAAAACACATCGTCGCTGTTGAACAGGCCGCTGACCGCCTGCAACAGCAAGAGCGACAGCAGAGCGATCACCGACCAGCCGCCGAGCGGGTTGTGCCCGGCACTGGCGGCCCCGCCACCACGCAGGTAGGCCATTATCGCGCGCGGCCCCACCAGGAAGTCCCCGAAGCGCGAGTGACGGCTGCCCACAAAGCCCCAGGCGACACGGCTGACAACGAGGACGATCACCGTATAGCCCAGCCACTCGTGCAGTTCATAGTTTTCCGTTTCCGCGCTCCACCAGGACAGTGGCAGGCATACCACAATGAGCCAGTGGCATAAGCGGGTCGGTATATCCCACAGCGGATTGGCTTTGTCTGACATGGCCGTCCGGCTGCCTAGCGCCTGACCAGGGTCGGACACGCCGGATCCACACCCTGGCAGGTATACACCCAGCGCTTGTCTACCAGCACCGCGCGATGCCTGGCACCCGCCGTGGCGGGCAGGCCGTTGTCGTAGCCGGCGTCGCCGCGAAACATCACGGTTACCTTGCCTTCGTCGATTGCAAACACCGGTAACACCTGGGGTACTGCGCTGCCCCGCTCTTCCGCCACCAGTTCCGCGAGCGAGTCGTAGGAACTGAGACTGAGCAGGGTGATCATCGTGGGTGGCAGGATCGCCAGTTCCCCGCGGTTGTGCCTGGCCAGGGCCTCATCGATCCCGATCCACAGGTGCTCGTGTATTTCCCCGCCGTCGATCACCACGTCCCCGACGGTGGCCACCGGGGCGGCGTAGATCCAGGTGGAAAAGCGCCTGGGCTCCGCCACCGGTGTCGTCCAGTGGCTGACAAGAACCATCTCTTCCGGCCGCGGGCGCAGGCCGCACTCCTCCCAGGCTTCCCTCGCCGCGGCGATGCGCGAGGCTGCCAGCTCGTCATCTCCCGCCTCGGCCAGGTCCGCGGCTTCCAGCGCCCCGCCGGGAAAGACCCAGTAACCGCCCGCAAACATCAGGGCCTTGTTGCGCCTGAGCAACAGGGTTTCGAGCCCGTTGCCGGTGTCACGCAGCAGGACCACGGTACTGGCCGGACGCGGAGCCGCCTCCGCGGCGGCAGAGGGTGTTACCTTGTCAGCGCCAAATATGCTCAACAGCGTCTCCAGTCAGGTCTGTGCAGGAAGTAAAAGATAACAGTTTTTGCCACCCGGGGGCGAGCCGGCGCCGGGGCTGATATCACCTGTTGGTGTAATGATTGATACCGCGGACTTTGCCTTCACCGAACAAAACTGGAATGCTGGGCGGCGTTTTCATCCGCTACAGCGAACCCTGACATGCGCACAACCGATTCCGGGGTGCTGGCCGCCCTGCTGCTGTTTCTGGCCGCCACAGCCCCATCCGCGAACGCGATCGCGGCGGCTGATGTCTCCCCGGGCGGCAGCCAGACCAGGGACGCGCGACCTTACGCCATCACCGAGACCCGCGAACCCTGTGCGGATTTCACCCCCCTGCGCCGGCCATTTTTTGGCGATACCCATGTCCATACCGCCTGGTCCTTTGACGCATCTTCTCAGGACACCCGCAACAAACCGGGCCAGGCCTATGCCTTCGCCATGGGAGCGCGCATGGGAATCCAGCCCTATGACGACCAGGGCAATGCGCTGCGCCACATCCAGATCGACCGCCCGCTGGACTTTACCGCGGTGACTGACCACTCGGAATTCTTCGGTGAGATGCGCATGTGCATGACGCCGGGACTGTCGGGCTACTGGCACCCGGTGTGTATCGCCCACCGCTGGCTTCCCTCGCTGTCTTTTGCGACCTTCGGCGCCTACGGTATGGCGGGTAAAAACCGCTGGGGATTCTGCGGCGACGGGCACAACGACTGTTTTGCCGCAGCGAAAAGCACCTGGCAGGATATCCAGCAGGCGGCGGAGCAGGCCTACGATCGCAGCAGTGACTGCCGCTTTACCAGTTTCGTCGCCTATGAATGGACCGCCAACGTGGGCGCCGGCCAGAACCTGCACCACAATGTCATTTTCAAAAACGAGCAGGTGCCGGACCGGGCCCTGGGCTGGATAGAAACCCCCAGCCAGGTGCAGTTGTGGGATTACCTCGAGCAGGAATGTGTGGCGGACAAGCCCGGCTGTGATGCCGTCGCCATTCCCCACAATTCCAACCTGAGCGGCGGGCTGATGTTTGAAACCGCCCGGGTCAGCGATGACACCGTCCCGCCGGGGCCAGTGACAAAACAGGAGGCGAGCCGACGCGCCCGCTGGAATCCCCTGGCAGAACTGGTGCAACACAAGGGGGCGTCGGAGTGCGACAGCCGCTCCGCGGTCTGGGCGCAGGACAAGTACTGCGATTTCGAACTGCTGGACTATGACAGCTTCGGCGGCAAGAGCAGTGGCACACCCGGCGGCGGATCGATGCGGATACTGAGCATGTTTGTCGACGAGGAGGAGCTGCCGGTCACCAAACCGCCGGAGCAGACCAACTTCCTGCGCTACGCCCTGAAAAAAGGCCTGCAGCAACAGGCCGAGCTGGGGGTCAACAGCTTCAGGTATGGACTGATCGGCAGCACCGATACCCATATCGCCGCGCCCGGCCTGGTGATGGAAAGGAATTTTCCCGGACACGGCGGCGCGGGCAAGGGTTCCGGCGGCGGCCTGCCTGGGGCGCTATCCGACGACCTCGAGTACGGCCCCGGCGGGCTCGCCGTGCTCTATGCGGAGGAAAACACCCGGGATTCACTGTTTGCGGCGATGCAGCGGCGGGAGGCCTATGCCACCAGCGGCACACGTCCGGTGCTGCGTTTTTTCGGCGGCTGGGATTATTCCGGTGAACTGTGCAACGCGAGTGACCAAATCGCCCGCGCCTATGCCGGCGGCGTACCGATGGGCGGCGAATTGCCGCCACCCACCGGGGCCGACGCCGCTCCCCGCTTCCTGGTCCTGGCGGCCTACGACCCGGGCACGCCGCAATACCCGGGGGCGGAACTGCAGCGCATACAACTGATCAAGGGCTGGTACAGTAACGGGGAGCTGAAGGAGCGGGTGCTGGACGTGGCGGGCGGCGACAACGGCGCCGGGGTGAATACCAACACCTGTGAGCGTCACGGGGACGGCCATCGCCAGCTCTGCACGGTCTGGCAGGACCCGGATTTTGACCCCCGCGCCCAGGCATTCTACTACGCGCGTGTGCTGGAAAACCCCGGTTGTCGCTGGAGCCAGTACGCCTGCGCGGAGGCCGGCGTGCAGTGTGACGACCCGGCGACCATCCCGGAGGGCCTGGGGCAATGCTGCACCGCGGAGCACCAGAAGGTCATCCAGGAACGCGCCTGGAGCTCGCCTATCTGGTACACGCCCCGCTAACCGGCAGCGGGCACCCGGGCGGCCATGCCCAGGTCATAACCCAGTGCACGGGCCCGCGCCTCGGCCTGCGCCCGGTCGTCTCCCGCGCGGGTAGCCACCCACAGGTTGGCGCAGCGGGTACCGGTGCGGCAAAAGGCGAGCACGGGGCGGGAGTCGTCATCAAATAATCCCGCCATGCGCGCGACATCCGGCCCCGGGAAATTCATGGCGGTCACCGGCAGGTGATGGTATTCCAGGCCCGCGGCGATGGCTGCGGCCTGCAGCTCGGCGCTGGCGGGCTGACCCGGGTCTTCCCCGTCGGGACGATTGTTTACGAGCACCTTGTACCCTGCCGCGGCAATGTCCGGCACCTGTTCCAGGCCGATCTGCCCTGCGACGCCAACGGTGTCGGTCAACTTCATTACATTCATGGTGTATCTCCTCTATTCAGCGGTCACCGCACCCCTTGTCGCCTCGTCGAGCCCCTTGCGTAACTGCTTGGCCCAGCGCCCGAGTATACGCTCGGCATCGGCCTGGTTAGTGACGGAATTAGACCACTGCATATAGCCGCTGTCACGGCCCCGCTGCCGATCGATCACCCGCACCAGGATCTCGCCCGTGGTGCCGTCGAACAACTCCAGCAGCAGCGTCATTTCTCCCGCCTCGGTGGTGTAGGTGCGCTGCACGCCCGTACTGCGGGTATCGGGCGCGGCGATATCCAGGTTGATAATGGCCGGACGCACCACAAGCACCTGCTCACCGTCGCTGAAACGCTCGACCAGCTTGTAGGGCGGCGCCTGCTCCAGCGCCTGGCGGAAATAGTTTCCGCACTCTTGCGAGAGCTTGTCCTTGATCCTGTCCACGTCCTTCTGGGTCACCCGGCTGCCCAGGTCCATGCGACTGCTGTTCTGGTCACGCT
>JAZBNW010000250.1:0-6925 GCA_036350855.1 Halieaceae bacterium | reverse complement strand
TGCTGATCGAGGCTGGCGTCGGCATGGCGGTCTGCGGTGCGCTGCTCAGTATCTTCCATGCCTTTGCCGCACGGCCGGCCCGCCTATGAACCTGCTGGAACTGCTGGGCTATTTCAATTACTGGGTGTTTGCCATCGTCCTGACGGTGGGCCTTTACACGGTGATCGCCAAGGTCAACCTGGTGAAAAAGCTGATAGGTCTGTCCATCTTCCAGTCTGCGGTGTTCCTGATGTATATCACCATGGACAAGGTGGAGGGCGGCACGGCGCCGATCATCCAGAATGGGGTGGAAAACCAGGTGTTTTCGAATCCCTTGCCCCAGGTATTGATTTTGACAGCGATAGTCGTGGGTGTATCGACCCTCGCCCTGGGTCTGGCCATCGTGGTGCGTATCAGCGAATGTTACGGCACCATCGAGGAAGACGAAATTCTGGACGCGGACTGAGACCATGGATTTGACGATCCATCTGCCAGCCCTGCAGGTCATCGTGCCCCTGTTGGCCGCGCCCCTCGTCATGCTGCTGAAGCCCAGGGGTCTGGCCTGGGCCGGCGCCACTTCAGTGGCGCTGCTGAGCTTCTGCATCGCTTTCTCGATGGCTGTCACTGTCGCCGGCGGCGGGCATTTCAGCTATGACATGGGCGGCTGGGCCGCGCCCTACGGGATCGAGCTTTCGGTTGGCGCATTCAGCGCGCTCCTGCTGCTGATCGTCACCGGTGCGGGGACCGTGTCCCTGCTCGCCGCCCGGCCCAGTGTGGACCAGCAGATCGAGCAGGAGCGACAGCCGCTGTTCTATGCCGCCTGGTTGCTTGTGCTGGCCGGCCTGGTCGGCATCACCGTGTCGGCGGATGCCTTCAATATATTCGTGTTCATGGAGATATCCTCCCTGGCCAGCTACGTACTCATCGCCGGTGGCCCGGATCGCAGGGCGCTGCCGGCGGTGTTCAAGTACCTGATCATGGGCACCATCGGCGCCACGTTCTACCTGATAGGCGTGGGCCTGGTCTATATGATGACGGGTACGCTCAACCTCGCCGATATGGAAGCGCGCATTGGCGATGTGACCGACATCAACCCGATCCTGGTGGCGGCGGGATTCATCACCATCGGCCTGGCATTGAAGGCCGCCGTGTTCCCCCTGCACGTCTGGCTGCCCAATGCCTACGCCCACGCCCCGCATATGGTCACGGTATTCCTGGCAGCCTGCGCCACCAAGGTCGCCATCTATGTGCTGATCCGTTTCGATTTCTTCGTATTCCAGGCCAACCTGCCCGGCCACCAGTTGCAGTTTTCCCTGTTCCTGTTACCCCTGGCCCTGCTGGGTATACTCGTCGCGTCCTCCGTGGCGATGTTCGAGGGGCATCTGAAGCGGCTGCTGGCCGTGTCGTCGGTGGCGCAGATCGGCTACATCATGCTGGGTGCCAGTTTCCTGAGCCAGGCCGGGCTGGTGGCCTCCTTCGCCCACATGTTCAATCACGCGCTCGCCAAGGGCGGCCTGTTTCTCGCCGTGGCCTGCCTTGCCATCCACTACCGGGACCTGCGCCTGGACCAGCTTGCCGGCGCGGCTCGCACCATGCCGCTCACCGCGGCGGCGTTCGTGGTCTGCGGGTTCAGCCTGATCGGCATTCCGGGCACCGCCGGCTTCATCAGCAAATGGTTGTTGATCGGCGCCGCGCTGGAACGCGGTTCAGCCGCGTTCGTGCTGGTGGCGATCATCCTGGTCAGCTCGCTCATGGCGCTGGTGTATATATGGCGTGTGGTGGAAACCCTCTACTTCAGGCCCGCTGTCGTCGAGGCCGGGGGGCCGGGTGAGGCGCCGCTGCAACTGCTGCTCGTCACCTGGGTAGTGGCGCTGGCGAACATCGGCTTCGGTCTCTTCCCGCAGTTACCGCTGGCGCTGTCCTCGGCCGCCGCTGAACTTCTGCTGGGGCGCACCCTGTGAGCCCGGATACCGCCATCCTGGTCGCCATCTGCCTGCCCCTGGCCGTTGCCCTGGGTATCGTTGTGGCCGGGCGATTCTCGGACAACCTGCGCGAGGTGGTTACCCTGTCTGGCGCCGCGGGCCTGGCCTGGGTGGTGTGGGGCATGTTGCCGGACCTGTTCGCGGGAGAACGTCCCGCGGTGGAGCTCAGCCAGCTCATGCCCGGGCTGTCCATCGCGTTCCGGGTAGAGCCACTGGGCATGCTGTTCGCCGCGCTCGCCTCCGGGCTGTGGATCATCAACTCGGTGTATTCCATAGGCTATATGCGTGCCAACAAGGAGAAAAAACAGACGCGTTTCTACTGCTGTTTTGCCCTGGCGCTGGCCGCCACCATGGGCGTCGCATTCGCCGCAAACCTGTTCACCCTGTTCCTGTTCTACGAAATGCTGACGCTGTCGACCTATCCCCTGGTTTCGCACAAGGGCGATGCGGCGACCGTGCGTTCGGCGCGCACCTACCTGGGGGTGCTGCTGTGTACCTCCATCGGGCTGTTCCTGCCCGCGATAATCTGGACCTACCATGTCGCGGGTACCGGCGATTTTACGGTTGGCGGTATTCTCTCCGGTCATTTGGAGGGGGCCGACGTGGGCCTGCTGCTCGGTCTGTTCGTGTTCGGTGTCGGCAAGGCGGCGGTGATGCCCGTCCATCGCTGGTTGCCGGCGGCGATGGTGGCGCCCACCCCCGTCAGCGCGCTGTTGCACGCCGTGGCGGTGGTCAAGGCCGGCGTGTTCACCATTACCAAGATTATCGTCTACGTGTTCGGGGTCGATTTCCTGTTTGCCGAACCGAGCTCCGGCTGGCTGGTCTACGCGGCGGCTTTCACCATAATCGCGGCCAGCCTGGTGGCGCTGCGCCAGCAGAATCTGAAGCGCATGCTGGCTTACTCCACGGTGGCGCAACTGTCTTACGTGGTGATGGCCGCGGCGGTATTGAAACCGCTGGCGGAGGTGGGCGCAGCGATCCACATGGTGGCCCACGCCTTTGGCAAGATCACCCTGTTCTTTGCCGCCGGGGCGATCTACACCGCCGCCAAAAAGACCGAACTGGGACAGTTGCGCGGGATCGGGCGCCGCATGCCCTGGACCATGGGCGCGTTTACCGTGGGAGCCCTGAGCATGATCGGCGTGCCCCCCACCGGCGGCTTTGTTTCCAAGTGGTATATCCTCGCCGGCGCCTTCGAGGCGGAAAATCTGCTGGCCATCTTCACCATCATCGCCAGCACGGCGCTCAACGCCGCCTATTTCCTGCCGATTATTTACATGGCCTGGTTCGCCACCGAGGAAGCGGGGTCGAAAGACCACGGCGAGGCGCCACCGCTGGTGGTGCTGGCACTCACTTCCACGGCCCTGTTGACGCTCGGTTTCTTTTTCTTCAACGGGCCGGTGATCGAACTCGAATCGCAACTGGTGCGTGAGGTGGTACTTGAGGTGGTGCAATGAGCGATGACCACAGGGTGCAGTTCCTGAGCCGCCCCCACGTTATTCGCCGTCTGTGGTGGCTGTTCGCGGTGGTGCTGGCGCTGACGGTACTGGCCCAGGGCGTGTTTTACGTGAAGGGCTACTTTACCGTCGACGGCTGGTTCGGCTTTGGCGCGGTGTACGGCTTTTTCTGCTGCCTGCTGATGGTGTTGCTCGCCAGGGTGCTGGGCGCGGTCCTGAAACGCCCGCGGGATTACTACCGGGAGCGCGACAACGATGCCTGAGCTGTTCTCGCCGGCCCTGATACTGGTCGCGGCGGCGATTGCCATTGGCCCCGCGCGGGGTCACCTGCGCACGGCGCTGGTGCTGCTGGCGCCGCTGCTCACGCTCTGGGCCATATGGCAGGTGCCCGACGGTGTGCAGGATACGGTCAGGTTCCTCTCCTACCAGATCGAGCCCGTGGAGGGCGGCCCCCTGCGACGCCTGTTCGCCACCGTGTTCGCCCTGATGGCATTCGTCGGTGGCCTGTACGCGTTTCGCCTGGCCAGGTGGTACGAGCTGGCGGCGGCCTATGCCTACGCGGCCGGCGCCATCGGTGTCAGCTTTGCGGGGGACCTTATCACCCTGTTCCTCTACTGGGAGCTGATGGCCCTGTTCTCCACCGTGGTGGTGTGGTGCGGCGGCACCCCGGCCGCCCGGGCCGCCGGTATTCGCTACGCCATCATGCACCTGCTCGGGGGAGTGGTGTTGAAAGTGGGTATCGAGGGGGTCGTTGTCAGTACCGGTTCGATCCAGATCAGGCCTATGCTGGCGCAGGATTTCAACACCTGGATGATCCTCTGCGGCATCCTGATCAACGCGGCGGCGCCGCCGCTGTCGGCCTGGCTGGCGGATGCCTACCCGGAATCCTCTCCCACGGGTTCGGTATTCCTGTCGGCGTTTACCACCAAGACCGCCGTCCTGGCACTGATACTGCTGTTTCCGGGAGAGCCGGTGCTCATTGGCGTCGGCCTGTTCATGGTGATGTATGGCATCATCTACGCCTTGCTGGAAAACGATATCCGGCGGATCCTGGCCTACTCCATCGTCAACCAGGTGGGTTTCATGGTCTGCGCCGTGGGTATCGGCACCGAGCTGGCCCTGAACGGGGCGGCTGCCCATGCCTTCGCCCACATTCTCTACAAGGCGCTCCTGTTCATGAGCGCGGGGGTGGTGATCTACCGCACCGGCAAACATCGCTGCTCGGAACTGGGTGGCCTGTACCAGACCATGCCGCTCACCACCGTTTGCTGCATCATCGGCGCCCTGTCCATCTCCAGTTTTCCGCTGACCTCGGGCTTCACCACCAAAAGCATGATTTCCCAGGCGGCGGCGAGCCAGGACCTGCTGTGGGTGTATATGCTGCTCACCGCCGCCTCGGCGGGCGTTTTCCTGCACGCCGGCATCAAGTTCCCGTGGTTTGTATTCTTCCAGCGCGACTCGGGCCTGCGCCCCAAGGACGCGCCCTGGAATATGGCCCTGGCCATGCTGATTTTCTCGGTCCTGTGTATTGCTATCGGGGTTTTCCCGCAGTGGTTTTACCCGTTTTTGCCCTACCCGGTGGAATACCAGGCCTACAGTGCCGGCAAGGTCGTCTTCTACCTGCAACTGTTACTGTTCTCGGGCCTGGCGTTCTTCCTGCTGCTGCCGCTGATGAAGCGCACCGAAACCATCAGCCTCGATGTCGACTGGTTGTGGCGGCGCGCAGCCCCCGGCTTGATCGGGTGGCTGGGGGAGTTCCTGCGACCGCTGCAGGCGGCGATAGACCGTTTCATCGCGGCCTGCATGGCGCTTTTCGCGGGTTTCGCCGTCCGCTATCTGGGCCAGCCGCATACGGCGGACAGCGACGAGCACGGTCTATTCGCCCGCTCCTGGCGTATCGGTACCACCGCCCTGTGGATCGCCATACTCCTGTCCGCCTATGTGTTGGTCTATTACATCTGACCCTGTCGTCATCCATATCCCCGCCGGACCCGCAACCGTCCGGCTGCACCATGCAGCGCAGTCTCAGGGCTTTTTAATGCATACTGTTCACCCATGATCTCCAAAGGGGTAGACCCATGTGGTTAAAAACGTCCTGCGACCTCGAATTCGAGATCGCCATCCCCTCTCCCCTGGTGCTGATGTTGCGCCCGCGCAGCGGGGCGCAGCAGTGGATTGCCAGCGAACAGTACCGACTGTCCCCCAGTGTTCCCGTGTTCGAATTCACCGATGGCTACGGCAACCTGTGCCAGCGCCTGGTCGCCCCGGCCGGTGTTTTCCGGGTGCACACCGCGGCGGAGGTGATGATTGCCGATAACGTGGACCGGGCGCCGGACGCGCCATTTGTCGAGGTGCAATATTTGCCGGACCCGATACTCTGCTACCTGCTGCCCAGCCGCTATTGCGAATCGGATCGGTTTGGCCAGATGGCTAATGAGATTACCGCGGGGCAACTGCCCGGTTATAACCAGGTAGCCGCTATCGAGAGCTGGCTGCGCGATACCATTCGCTTTGAGCCCTTCGGTGGCGATATTCATGTCAGCGCCATCGAGGTCAACGCCCGGCAGTGGGGCGTTTGCCGGGATCTTTCGCACCTCGGGATTGCCCTGTGTCGCAGTCTCAGCATCCCCGCCCGGATGGTGGTGGGCTACCTCTATGGCCTGCAACCCATGGATCTGCACGCCTGGTTTGAGGCCTACGTGGGTGGCCGCTGGTACTCGTTTGACGCAACCCAGTGGCAGACGACGGGCGGCTACGTGGCGATCGGCTACGGCCGCGATGCCGCCGATGTGGCGGTCTATAACCAGTTTGGCCCGCCGCTGTTTCCCGCCGGGCAGCGGGTCAGCGTCACCCTCGGGGCGCCGCGCGACAGCCAGGGTGAATGAACTGGATCGAGCCCGGCCGCCAAGCGGCTATCTGGCCTCCTTGATGGTAAATGGGACGTGCCCGCCGGTCTGCTTCTTGTCCCGCTTTGCGGCTTTCTTTTCCTTGGCCGTCAGGACGGACTGCTTTTTGGATTCCCTGTTGCTGCGCTGGATTTTCGACATAGTGGTGACTCCGGGCCCGAACTGGGCGTGCATGGCGACGGTGGGGGCTGCCGACTGATTGCCTGGCGCAGCGCTCACGGTGAGCCTTGATGCGCGACCATTATAAACCTCCGGGTGACTGAAATCCGATTTTATCAGGCGACACCGGGGCGTGCGCCGCCGGCGGGCTTGAACCCGCCAGGCGCTTGAGCTCTACTGGCATCCAGTCAACTCACCCGCTCCTGCACGGTCCGCCGCGCCGGGCGCCCATTACGGGAACACCTGTCATGCAGCTCAGAACACGCCTGGACACCGGCGGCACCCCGAGGCCGGACGACTGGGGCATAGACAGCGAGTACGGGCGCCTGCGCGAGCTCCTGGTCGGCCCGATCGACAACTATCGCTGGACCCCGGGCAACGCCGTGGCCCAGCGCAGCGAACGCATCGGGCTGCGGTTCGACGGGGCGCTGGTAAAGGCGCA
>JAZBNW010000249.1:0-3970 GCA_036350855.1 Halieaceae bacterium | reverse complement strand
GCGTCCACAAAGGCCCTGGAGACGCCGTACTCGCGCATGAAACCATAGCCACCATGTAATTGCAGGCAGCTGTCGGCCACCCGGCCCTGCATCTCGGTGGTGGCAACCTTGGCCATGCTGGCGGTGGCGACGTCCAGTTCGCCGTTCATCAGCAGGGTTTTGCACTCCTCCACGAATGATCGATGGACGCGAACGTCGGTGGCGGCCTCGGCCAGCTTGAATTTGGTATTTTGCAGTGCAGCAAGTGGCGCGCCAAAGGCCTGGCGTTCCTTGACGTACTCGATGGTCTGCGCGAGTACGCCCTCGGCCGCGGCGACGGCGCCGATGGCCAGGGACAGGCGCTCGCGCTGCAACTCTCCCATCAATACGGCAAAACCCCGGTCCAGCTCGCCAAGCAGGGCGCTGGCGGGCACACGCACGTCCTCGAAAAACAGTTCCGAGGTGTCCGAGGCGTGCAGGCCGATTTTTTCCAGGTTGCGCCCGCGCTGGAAACCCGGGGTGTCGGTGTCCACCAGGAACAGGCTGGTGCCTCTGGCGCCGGCGACCTCCAGGTTGGTGCGGGCGACAACGATCACCATGTCGCAGTGCTGGCCGTTGGTAATAAAGGTCTTTGAGCCGTTGATCACATAGTGATCACCATCGCGCAGTGCAGTGGTACGCACCGCCTGCAAATCGCTGCCGGCGCCGGGTTCGGTCATGGCAACCGCTCCGACACAGTCCCCCGACGCCATCTGCGGCAGGTACCTCTGTTTTTGCGCCTCGGAGCCGTTGTTGAGGATGTAGTGGGCGACGATATCGGAGTGCACGGTCATCGGTCCCCCGATAGAGCCGTAATTGGCGTGGCTGAATTCCTCGACAATCGCCATGGAAAACACGAAGTTGGCGCCGGATCCGCCATAGGCCTCAGGCAGGTCGACGCACAGTAATCCCTGCTGCCCCAGCTTGTTCCACAGCTGGCGGGGAAAGATCCCGGACTTCTCCCACTCCTCGTAGTGGGGGGCGATTGCCTCGGCGATAAAGCGCCTGACGTTGTCCCGAAAAAGGGTAATTTCCTCGCTCATACGGGTTTTCTCACTTATTGGGGAAGATGCATGCACCAATAGTGCCACACGAAAACCGCTTGAGCACCAGTACCATTACAGCTGCCCTGGCGACCGGGCAGGCGCAGCTCGGCACCCTGTCGCAGGCCCCTGCCGGGATAGCGTCGTGCATGACATCGTCCGATAAAATTTCGAAGTTACCGTCTATTCTTCCGGCTTATGCTTATAATGCTGTATACATCCAATGAGCGCCGCTAACGACATGCCGCACCGCTACCGAATCGCCTTTGACTTATGCAAGCTTTCCCTGCCTGCCCAACTGGTTTTCGCCATCGTCCTGCTGGCGACGGCGACGACCGCTCGCGCCGTGGAGGTGCTGACGGTGCATGAACTGGTGTCTCACTGCGAACATCTCCAGTCGGAGCCGGAAGGTGCAGACTCGCAGTATTGTATCCGTTATATTCAGGGTTTCATCGACGGAGCGGTTGCCACGGATGTGCGCGTAATGATCAATCTCGAGACGGAGTCCCAGGCCGGAGAGACGTTTTCCCAGCGAGCCAAGCGCACCCGTTTGCCCAGCCGCATGGACCAGATACGGGCGTCCCGCCTGGCGGGCTTCTGTCTGGGGGATCCCCTGCCGCTGCGCGAGGTGGTCGACCTGGTGGTCGCCGACCTGGTGATACTGCGTCCCGGGACGGCGCCCGATACCCCTGCCAGGGAGGCCGTCTACGAATCTTTGGTCGACCATTATCCCTGCGCCGATGAGTGATATCCGATACCAGCGCGGCACGGCGCGGCCACTCCAGTTGGCCGGCCTTTTCGTGGCCCTGCTGGTCAGCTGGGTGCTGTGGTCGGGCATCTACAAGCCCCTGTTACTGTGGCTGGGCCTGTTTTCCTGCCTGCTGAGCGTGTGGCTGGCACAACGGATGGGCTTTTTTCGCCACCCCGTGTCGCTGCGCACCCTCCTGCGGCTGCCCGCGCACTGGTTCTGGTTGCTGGGGGAAATCATCCGTTCCAGTATTGAGGTTGCGCGGATTGTGCTCAGCCCATCCCTGCCCATCAGTCCCACGGTGGTGGAGTTGACCACCACCGAGGCCAGCGACGCGGGGAAAGTCATCCTGGGTAATTCCATCACGCTGTCTCCGGGAACGGTAACCATCGACGTGCATGAAGACCGGCTGCTGGTGCACTGCCTTACCGAGCACAGCGCCTCCCAGTTGCGGGATTCCGGGGTGCAGCGTCGTATCGCCCGGCTGGAGGTCGGCTGAGTATGTACCTGGTGGTTTCGATTGCGATTCTCATGACCATGGTGCTCGCCCTGGCGCGGGCCCTGCGCGGCCCCACCGTATACGACCGGGTGCTGGCGGTGAACATGTTTGGCACCAAGACCGCGCTGCTGCTGTCGGTTATCGCCTTCCTCTTCGGCCGTCCCGACTTTCTCGACCTGGCCCTGGCCTATGCACTGATCAATCTGGTGGGCATCCTGGCGGTGCTCGAGTTTTTCCAGAACAGGCCCCGCGGCCTGGGGGAGTCCGGGCATGACTGAGACGGTGCTCGACCTTTTGAGCTGGGTGTTACTCTGCCTGGGGGGCGGCTTTGTGCTGGTCGGCGGGATAGGCACCCTGCGCCTGCCCGAATTCTATACCCGGCTGCACGCCGCCAGTCTCACGGACACCATGGCCACCATACTGATCTTCACGGGTATCATGCTGCAGGCGGGGTTCTCCCTGGCGACGCTGAAACTGGCGGCCATCATGCTGTTTCTGCTGCTGACGGGGCCGACCGCAAGCTATGCCCTGGCCAACGCGGCCCTGCAGTCGGGCATGCGGCCCGGCTCAGGGCATGCGCCCGGCAGGAGCGAGGGGGAAACGGGGTGATCATCGTTTTCGCACTGTTTCTGCTGTCCCTGCTGGTCATCACGGCACTGGCCATCGTGCGCACCGAAAACCTGTTCGTGGCGGTGATGCTGACCTCGATTTTCAGCCTGTTGATGGCGGCCAACTTCTTTATTCTGGATGCCGCGGATGTGGCGCTGACAGAGGCAGCGGTGGGGGCGGGTATCACCACGGTGATTTTCCTCAGCGCCCTGGCGCTCACCGCGGAGCGGGAGAAGCGTTCAGCTGAGGGCGGGCGCCTCGCCATGCTGGTGGTGACGGTACTGGCCATGCTCATCATCTATGCCACCTTCGACAAGCCCCGCCTGGGCGACCCGGAAGCCCCGGTGCACCAGCACCTGGCACCCTGGTACCTGGAAAAGACGCCGGAGTATATGGACATCCCCAACGTGGTCACCGCCGTGCTGGGCAGCTTCCGCGGTTACGACACCCTGGGCGAGGTATTCGTGGTCTTCGCGGCCTGTATCGGCGTCCTGTTTATCCTGGGGGTCAAGCCGGGGGAGGGCACCACCGCGAATACAGAGCAAAGCGCGGGCCTGAAACACCATCTCATTCCCCAGGTGGTCGGCCGCCTGCTGATTCCGTTTATCGTGCTGTTCGGCCTGTACGTGCAGTTTCACGGCGAATACGGCCCCGGTGGGGGCTTCCAGGCCGGCGCCCTCATCGCCACCGGTGTGATTCTCTACGCCCTGCTGGAGGGGGAGGATGCGGCGCTGAGGGCGGTGCCGCGCTGGGTGCTGCTGGCGCTGGTCATTGGCGGTGCAAGCCTGTACGGGGCGGTGGGCCTGGTCTGTATCTGGCTGGGTGGCAATTTTCTCGACTACTCGGTGCTGTCCGCTGACCCCGTGGCGGGCCAGCAGCTGGGTATCCTGCTGATCGAGGCTGGCGTCGGCATGGCGGTCTGCGGTGCGCTGCTCAGTATCTTTCATGCCTTTGCCGCAAGGCCGGCCCGCCTATGAACCTGCTGGAACTGCTGGGCTATTTCAATTACTGGGTGTTTGCCATCGTCCTGACGGTGGGCCTTTACACGGTGAT
>JAZBNW010000248.1:0-40501 GCA_036350855.1 Halieaceae bacterium | reverse complement strand
CTGGGTTTTATCCAGATGTCCCTGGCCGCGGGCGCCAGCGCTCTCACCGGTATATTCCTCACCACCACACCAAAACCCATGGTGTGGATGCTGCTGGTCATCGCCCTGCTCAGCCTGCTGCTGGGCATGCGGGCACATGGCCTGTATGCCCGTACAAGGCCCTGACCCCTTGCCGGGGCTGTGGCATACTCGTGCGGACTTTTTCCGGAGAGCATGCCGTGCATATCGCCACTGATGTCACCCAACTGATCGGCAACACACCCCTGCTCCACCTCAAGCGGGTGTCGGAGCAGACCGGCTGCACGATTCTTGGAAAAGCCGAGTTTCTCAACCCGGGCGGCTCGGTGAAGGACCGGACCGCCCTGGGCATTATCCGCGCCGCAGAGGCTTCCGGGGCGCTGCGACCCGGGGGGCGCATCGTGGAGGGTACAGCAGGCAACACAGGCATCGGGCTGACCCTGTTGGCCAACGCGCTGGGCTACACCAGTACCGTGGTCATGCCGATCACCCAGAGCAAGGAAAAAATCGATTCCCTGGAACTGCTGGGCGCGGACCTGCACCTGGTGGGGGCCACCTCCTACAGCGATCCCAACCACTATATCCACACGGCCGAGCGCCTGGCGGCGAAACTCGCGGAGAGGGAGGAAAATGGCGCCGTCTGGGCACGCCAGTTCGACAACCTGGCCAATATGGAGATCCACCAGCGCACCACAGGCGCGGAGATCTGGGAGCAGACCGGCGGCGGGGTAGACGGGTTTATCTGTGCAGTGGGCACCGGCGGCACCCTGGCAGGCGTGTCCACCGCGCTCAAGCAGCGCAACCCGAATGTCACCATAGGCATTGCGGACCCGGCCGGCGCGTCCCTGTACGAGTATTTTCGCAGCGGGGAGTTACAGGCCAGCCCGGGCAACTCGATTATCGAGGGCATCGGTATCAACCATGTCACCGACAACGTCGCCCAGGCCAGGGTGGATGTGTCTTTCAGCATTACCGATGAGGAGGCCCTGCCCTACATCTTCGACCTGTTGCGCTACGAGGGTTTGTGCATGGGCGGCTCCGCTGCCGTCAATATTGCCGGCGCCGTAAGGCTGGCGGAGCACCTGGGCCCTGGCCACACCATCGTCACCATCCTGTGCGACTATGGCAATCGCTACCAGAGCAAGCTGTTCAACCCGGTCTTTCTCGAAAACAAGGGACTACCGGTGCCGGAGTGGCTGGTGATCTAGCTGCCTTTAGCCGCCCGCTCTTTCTCGATCAGGAAGTCGGACACCTTGAGCATATCCGCCTGGCTGCCCGCCTTGCGGGTGCTGACGTGGTATTTGCCGTCGACCATGAGGGCCGGGGTGCCGGTGATCTTGGCGGCCTTGGCGCGGGCGGATGCCTGGTTTACCTGGCTGGTGACACCGAAAGAATTAAAGGCCTTGCTGAAATTTTCAGCCGTCACGCCATTGGCCACAAACAGCGCCTCGATCTCCCCTTCCGTGGCCAGTTTCTTATGGTCCACATTCATGGCCTGAAACAGCACGGGATGCATGGTGTCCAGCACGCCCAGCACCTGCGCCGCGTAGAACGCCCTGGCATGCAACTCCATGGGCTTGTTCCAGATCGCAGGGGAGCCGTGGAAATCCACGTCGTCCGCCAGGGTCTTCTTCCAGGCGGTAATCAAGGGCTCAAAGTTATAGCAGTGGCCACAGCCATACCAGAAGAACTCGACCACCTCGATCTTGTCCGGGTTGGCAGTTCTTACCGCGGGGGCGATCAGGTCGTAATTCTCCCCCTCGACATAGGCCTGGGCGCTCGCCAGCATGGGGGCGAACGCCAGCAGTGACAATGACAACAGCAGGTTTTTCAGCATGACTCTCTCCATGATTTTGATGCAAATGTGACAACGAATTCCGCCAGCGGTTCGGCCCCAGACAAAAAAGGTGGCGTAGAAGCCACCTTTTTCACAGCGCATATTTCACAGGGCAAAGCGCGGGATTGGGCTTAGTTCAGCCCTGCTACGTAGCTCGCCACCGCCCGGATTTCCAGGTCGCTCAGGCCGAAGGCGGTGATCCGCATGATGCGGGTGTCGCCGTCGTTGATCCGCCCGGTCTCGTCCTCGTGGCCCTTGCGGTAGGCCGCCAGCTGGGCCGCGATATAATCGGCGTGCTGGCCAGCCAGGCGCGGAAACCCCGCAGGGGCATTGCCCTTGCCGGTCGGCGAGTGGCAGGCGGCACAGGCGGCGACGTTGCGCTCGGGTATGCCGCCGCGATAGACCGCTTCACCCAGGGCCAGCAGGGCCGGGTCAGTCTGGCCACCGGTGCTGGTCTGGCTGGCGTAGAAGGCCGCGATATCCGCCAGGTCCTGGTTGGATTTGCCATCGAGCTGGCCCGCCATCGTCGGCACCGGGCGGGCGCCGTCGCGAATGTCCTTCAGCTGCTTGTACAGGTACTTTTCACCCTGGCCGGCCAGCTTCGGAAAGGTGGGTACCGCGCTATTGCCATCGGCGCCATGGCATGCGGCACAGACCGCAGTCTGGGCCTTGCCCGCAGCGGCGTCTCCCGTCAGGTTGGCCTCGGCGGTAAAACCGGTTTGCGCCCAGCCCATTGCGAGACCAAGCAGAATTGCGACTTTTTTCATGTCAGTTCCAGGTAATTCTATGGCGGCGAAGTCGATTACTTCGCAGGGGTGCTCATATAGGTGATAAGAGCGGCGTAGTCCTCGTCCGTGCAGTCAAAACACATGCCCTTGGGCGGCATGGCGTTGAGGCCGGTATTGACGGACTTCACCAGCACGTCCATACCCTTGGCCATACGGGGAGCCCAGGCTTCAGCGTCGCCGGTTTTCGGCGCACCAGCAGCACCGGTCGCGTGACACACCTTGCAGCTTTTGTCGTACTTCGCCATGTCGGGCTGGGCAAAGGCGCTGGCGGCGGAAAACGTCAACACGATAGCGAGCAGCTTTTTCATATAAAACCTCAAGTTCGATTTGATACGCGGGACCCCGCGCGCATTTTGCAACGGGAGAAATTTGGCTGTGGCATTATATACGAGATGCTACCACCACAAAAGGCAATACCCGCCAATGTCTGAGACCTGTCCCGATCACCCCCCGGCAGCCCCCAACTACCGCAAAGTCACCTACCTCACGAGCGCGGCAAAGCTGTCCCAGTGCCCGCCCGACGAGGGTTGGGAAGTGGCCTTCGCCGGCCGCTCAAATGCGGGAAAATCCAGTGCTATCAACAGCTTGACGGGTAACAGCAAGCTTGCCAAGACCTCCCGGACCCCCGGCAGGACCCAGCTGATCAACTTCTTTGCGCTGAGCGAGCGGCAGCGTCTGGTCGACCTGCCGGGCTATGGTTTCGCCAAGGTCCCGCTGGCGGTCAAGCGCGAGTGGACCAGGCAACTGGAAAATTACCTGCAGCAGCGCCAGTGCCTGCGCGGTCTGGTGCTGGTGATGGATGTGCGCCACCCACTGGAGCCTTTCGACCGGCAGATGCTCGACTGGGCCCTGGCTGCCACCATGCCTGTGCACATCCTGCTGACCAAGGCGGACAAACTGAAGAAAGGGCCGGCGACCAGCACCCTGCTGAAAGTACGCGCCCAGCTCGAGCCACACCGGGAGCTCGTCAGTGTGCAGCTCTTTTCCGCCTTGAAGCACAGCGGGCACGACCAGCTGCTGGCAGTACTCAACGGCTGGCTTACCGCTGCGAGTGCAGTGGCCGAGCAAGAGGTGACAGCCGGCTGAAGGCGGTCGTGAGAGGTAAATTGCGAGGACAAAAAAACCCGGCTACCTGATAGGGGGTCAGCAGCCGGGCAGGGTAAAAGTCTCTGGGGAAAAGAGACTTGGCCGTGATGGCACATGGAGAGAAACCACCGCGGCATTGTAGCGCTCGCTACATACACTCTGACTCAGGCGTCGGTGAAAAGTTCACCGCGCCGCGACAACTTTTTTCACCACAGGTCCACCGGGCCGGGACACAGGCCGCGGGTCAATGCGCCTCGTCCCAGTTGGCGCCCGCGCCGGTCTCGACCAGCAGGGGCACGGCGAGTTCAGCGGCGCCGGACATCAGCTCACAAATCCTGCTGCTCACCGCGTCCACCTCACTGCTGGCCACCTCGAAGACGAGTTCGTCGTGTACCTGCATAATCATCCTGGCATCCGGCCGCTCGCACTGGAGCCAGTTGTCAACAGCCAGCATGGCCCGCTTGATGATGTCCGCCGCGGTGCCCTGCATGGGGGCATTGATGGCTGTGCGTTCGGCGGCCTGCGCCCGCATTTTATTGCGCGCATTGATCTCCGGAAGATACAACCTGCGCCCGAAGAGGGTTTCGACATATCCCTGCTCCCGGGCCAGTGCGCGCGTCCGGTCCATGTACTGCTGCACACCCGGATAGCGTTCAAAATAGCGGTCGATATACTGTTGCGCCTCGTTGCGCCCCAGGTGCAACTGCCGGCCGAGCCCGAAGGCCGACATGCCGTAAATCAGGCCGAAATTGATCGCCTTTGCCTTGCGTCGCTGGTCGCCGGATACCTCGTCGAGATCGACCTCGAACACTTCTGCGGCGGTAGCGCGGTGCACATCAAGGCCCTCCTTGAAGGCTTTCAGCAGTCCCGGGTCCGCGGAGAGGTGGGCCATGATCCGCAATTCGATCTGGGAGTAGTCCGCCGCCACCAGGCGATAACCCGCCGGCGCGACAAAGGCCTGGCGGATACGCCTGCCCTCCTCCGTGCGGATCGGGATGTTCTGCAGGTTGGGGTCCGAGGATGACAGCCGGCCCGTCGCGGCCACCGCCTGGTGGTAGGAGGTGTGTACCCGCCCGGTCCGGCTGTTGATCATCTCCGGCAGTTTGTCCGTGTAGGTCGACTTCAATTTGCTGAGGCTGCGGTGCTCGAGCAGCAGTTTTGGCAGGGGGTAGTCGAGTGCGAGTTCGGCCAGCACCTCTTCCGCCGTGGACGGGGCGCCCTTGGGGGTTTTCTTGATGACCGGAAGCGCCAGTTTCTGGAACAGGATCTCCCCCAGTTGCTTGGGTGAACCCAGGTTGAATTCCTGCCCGGCCAGCTCGTGTGCCCTGCCCTCCAGCGCCAGCAGGCGCTTGCCCAGCTCTTCGCTCTGGGCCACCAGCAGTTCTCGGGAAATCAGGGCCCCCTGCCGCTCGAGGCGCGACAACAGGGGGACCAGCGGCATTTCTATGGCAGCAAACACCTCGCGGGGGCCTGTCAGCTCGGCCAGCCGGGGCCACAGCACCTCGTGCAGTCGCAGGGTGATATCCGCATCCTCGGCGGCATAGGGACCCGCCTCCTCCAGCTTTACCTGGTTGAACGTCAGCTGCTTTGCGCCCTTGCCGGCGATATCTTCAAAATGAATGGTTTTGTGGCCCAGGTACTTCAGGGCGAGGCTGTCCATATCGTGACGGGTCGCGGTGGAATCCAGCACATAGGATTCCAGCATGGTATCGAATCTGATTCCCCTCAGGGTTATGCCGTGATTAGCCAGCACACTCGCATCGTACTTCAGGTTCTGGCCCAGCTTGGCCTGCTGCTCGTCCTCGAGCAGGGGTTTGAGCAGCGCCAGTACCTCCTCCCGGTCGAGCTGGGCCGGGGCGCCAGGGTAATCGTGGGCAAGGGGCACATAGGCCGCCCGCCCCGCTTCGATCGCAAACGAAACCCCGACGATTCGCGCCTCCATGTAATCCAGGCTCGTGGTCTCGGTGTCGAAGGCGAACACCTCGGCGCCCCGCAATCGCTCCAGCCAGGTATCCAGCGAGGCCTGGCTGGTGACGATCTCATAGTCCACTTCCATGGCGGCCACGGGTTCCTGAGCCCCATCGCCTTCCAGCAGTTCCTCCAGCCAGGACCTGAACTCCAGGCGGGTATACCAGTCGACCAACTGGTCCCGGTCGGGCTCGGCGTTGTGCAACTGCTGTGGGGTCAGGTCCAGGGGCACATCGGTTTTGATGGTGGCCAGCGCGTAGGACATATAGGCCTTGTCCTTCTCCGCCGCCAGCTTGTCCGCCATGGTTTTGGCGCCGCGAAAGGACAGCTGGGCCACCTTGTCCAGGCTGGCGTAGATATCATCCAGGCCACCGAGGCCCTGCAGCAATCCCAGGGCGGTTTTTTCACCGACCCCCGGAACCCCCGGAATGTTGTCAGTCTTGTCGCCCATGAGCGCCAGCAGGTCGATTACCAGCGCCGGGGGAATTCCGAATTTCTGCTCCACGCCTGCCACATCCAGCACCGTGCCGGTCATGGTGTTGACCAGGGTGATATGGGCGTCCACCAGCTGGGCCATGTCCTTGTCGCCGGTGGAAATCACCACGGGCCTGCCCTGGGCAGCTGCCTGTCGCGCGAGCGTACCGATCACGTCGTCGGCCTCGACCCCTTCCACGCACAGCAGGGGCAGGCCCATCGCCCGGACGATACCGTGAATGGGCTCGATCTGTTCCCGCAGCTCGTCCGGCATGGGTGGCCGCTGGGCCTTGTACTCGGGAAACATATCATCCCGGAAAGTCTTGCCCTTGGCATCGAATACCACCGCCACGGGACTGCCGGGATAGTCCTTGTGGAGGCGGCGAATCATGCTGATCACCCCCTTGACGGCACCCGTCGCCTCGCCCCGGGAGTTGGTCAGGGGCGGCAGCGCGTGGAAAGCGCGGTAGAGATAGGACGAGCCGTCAACCAGCACTATCGGGGCCGGATCTGTGGTCATGCCGCTAATCCTGTTGCCTGTCCCACATGGCCCGGGCGGAACGATAGGTGAGTTTCATTTTGGCCATATCCAGGGGCGCTTTGAAAAAACCGTGGTAATCACCCCGCGGATTAATAAGTACCACATTGGCACTGTGGTCGACCTGGTAATTTTCGCCCTCTCCCGGCACCTTGCAAAACGGCGTATTGAGGGCGGTGGCAAAACGGTGAATGTCGAGAAAGTCACCGGTCACGCCGGTGAAGTCGGGATTGAAGTAGGGCACATAGCCAGCCAGTTGCTCCACCGTGTCGCGGGCCGGATCCACCGTGACCATGACCACTTCGGTGTCCTGGGCCTCGGTGCCCTCCAGCTGACCCATGAGTTCGTTGAGAAACCCCATGGTCGTGGGGCAGATATCGGGGCAGTAGGTGAAACCAAAGAACACCAGGGTCCACTTGCCGAGCAAACGGTCGTTGTCGAACACCTGTCCGCGATGATCCTGCAGGGATATTTCGCCGAAATTTCGCGGAGTTTTCAGAAGATAAAGACCATTTATCTGCATTTCTGCAACGGTCATTATTCTCGGCTGCTGAATCCGGTGAACGAAACCCGCGACGATGATGGTAATGAACACCGCCAGAGCCAGCACCGTGAGCTTGATTCCACGGGATTGTTTGGCCTGGTAAGCCGCTTGCTGGTCCGTCACAGGGCGCTCACCGGAAAAAGATAATGGTCAATCAACATCACTACAAATAGTGCCATAAGGTAAATAATCGAGTACCTGAACGTTTCCATCGGCGCATTGGGGTTTTTGTCACGCAATAACTCGATGGCCCAGTAGAGAAATCCCCCGCCCAGCACCACCGCACCCAGCAGGTAGAGCGGGCCGCTCATCCGTGTGACAAAAGGCAACAGGGTGATCAGGAACATGATCACCGTGTACAGCAGAATATGCAACTTGGTGAATGCGACCCCGTGTGTCACCGGCAACATGGGGATATCGACGGCGGCGTACTCCTCCCGGCGATGTATCGCCAGCGCCCAGAAATGGGGTGGTGTCCAGGCAAAAATAATCAGTGCCAGCAACAGGCCATGCCCGCCGATTTCACCGGTCACCGCAGTCCAGCCCAGCAGGGGAGGGGCGGCGCCTGCGAGGCCGCCAATCACGATATTCTGTGGGGTCGCGCGCTTCAGAAACATGGTGTAGACCACCGCATAGCCCAACAGGGAGGCGAAGGTGAGCCAGGCGGTGAGGGCGTTTACCCAGATCAGCAGGATGGCCATCCCGAGTGTTCCGATGACCGCGGCGAACACAGCCGCCTGAATGGGCTTGACCCGGCCCTGGGCCACAGGTCGCTTGTGGGTGCGGGACATTTTCCGGTCGATGCGCTGGTCGACCAGGTGGTTGACCGTGGCCGCCGCGCCCGCACACAGGGCAATACCGAGATTTCCCAACACCAGGATCTGCAGCGGCACCATACCGGGCACCGCCATGAACATCCCTATTGCCGCAGTGAGAATCATCAGCAACACTACATTGGGCTTGGTCAGCTCCTTGTAGTCCCGCCATGTCACCTTGTCTGCCGTTGTGGTCATCGCAATGTCCCGCTCAAGTTCCCGAGTTTTTCAGGAGAAACTTGAGGTCCGCGATCACGTCCTTGTAGGACACATCCTGATTGTAGGACATCATGATCCAGCCGGCGGGATCCACCAGGTACCAGGTGCCCGGTTCCGCCCGGTACTCGGTAAACAGCTGGTCGATCTGGCCGGGGCCCAGCACCAGGGGCTTCAGTCCGCGATGCTCATCACCAAGGTAGCTCGAAAAGCTGGCCGGAAGAGGGTGCTTGTCGCTGAGCTCGGGCACGGCCAGCACGGTATCGTCAGGTGCGCTCTCGCTGACGTAAAGACGTCGCAGGCGGTTGTATTCCTTGCCCATCGCGGTGTGGATCTGCCTGGTCTCATACAGCGTCTCCTCGCAGGATGCGTCACAGCGATCCCCCGCCACGGGGATCAGCATGGACCACCTGGGCTCAAGATCCGCATAGACAAAGCGCGTTCCATCGGGTTCGGCCAGCAGCGCATCGTCGATTTGCCGCGGGGGCTGCACCAGCGTGCCGCGGTTGGCGGTACCCAGTGTCCCCACCAGGTCCAGGTCGCCGAGGACGACGAAGTACCACAGCCAGGTCGCACCCAGGATCATGGTCACGGGAACTCCCGCTATCAGCAGCAGCACCATGCGGTTATTGGTTCGTCTGTCGTTGTCTTCCACTAGCTCCGCTCACTCCCGGATCGCGTTATCCACTGCCACAGGTTACTGCTGCGAAACAGGTAGAACAGCAGCAAAACCGCCGCCATGGTAAACCATTGCGCCGCATAGGCCCGATGCTTCTGCGGGCTGACATTCACCACCTGCCAGTCCACGATCAGGGCGCCGGGCTGCCCGGCCGCAATTCTAACGGAATAGGGAAATGCCTGCCCGTCTTCAGACACACCCAGGGTGTGCAGTATTTTCGTCATTTCGATCGACTGCAGCACTTTTGGCCAACTCTCGCCCAGATTCTGTTCAGCCAGCGTGTAGGGCACACCGGGCGGTACATAGATATGACCCAACAGCTCTACCCGACCCCCCACTGCGGGTATGTCTGGCATTACCCGGCGGGCCGGGTCGCCGGCTATCCAGCCGCGATTGACCAGCACCCGCCGGTCGCCGTCATCCAGGCGCATAATGCCCAGCACCTCGTATCCGAAACGGCCCTCGTAGATGCGGTTATCCAGCAAAAAGTACCTGTCCGCCTCAAACACACCGGACACGCGTACCGGCAGATAGGCCAGGCCTGCCGCCGGCTCGTCCCACACATGCTCCAGCGGCACCGGTGGCTGGCTCTGGCGCTGTTCCCAGGAGGCCGCCATGGCGGCTTTTTCCTCCGCTCGCTGCAACTGCCAGAGCCCCAGCCAGGCCATCAGTGGCACCAGTACCAGGGTAAACAGGGTGGTGCGCCACTCCGGATCAAACCTCAGGCGAGTGTCCGCGGCCGGCATTTCAATACCCCTCGACCTGTTTGGGTAGAGCTGGTTTATACTGCGGGGAATCACCCAAGGAGAGTTCCATTGCTAAAAGCGTTGATAGTGCTGTTGATGCTGGCATTACTAGCCAGCCTGGGAAGCGGGTTTTACTTCCTGATGATAGACCAGGGAGACAAAACCAAGCGTCGTACGATGCATTCCCTCGGTGTGAGGCTGGCCCTGGCGATCTGCCTTGCAGCAGTTATTGTCTACGGTGTAGCCACAGGCCAACTGGGTCACAGGAACCCGTGGGATGCCGGGCCTGCGCCCGATACATCCCGACAGTCATCCGAGCAGTAGACGCCACTGCTACAGGATGTAGACGAACAGGAACAGGAACACCCAGACAACGTCCACAAAGTGCCAGTACCAGCTTGACGCCTCGAAACCGAAATGGTCCTTGGCCGTGAATTGCCCGCCCACTACCGAGCGCAACAACTGTATCAGCAGCATGGTCATGCCCATGAAAACGTGAAAACCGTGAAAGCCGGTGAGCATGAAGAAGGTCGAGCCGTAAATACCGGCATTCAGGGTCAGGCCAAATTCAACGTAGGCTTCGTGATACTCGACATACTGCAGCACCAGGAACGCCATACCCAGGAACACGGTCACCGCCAGCCAGAAATTGAACTTTTTCCGGTCACCGTTAAGTATTCCCATGTGAGCCAGGTGGCAAGTGAAGCTCGAGGAGAGCAGGATCACCGTGTTCCACATTGGCAGCCAGGCCCACCAGGCGTGGGCATCGCTGAAAGACATGCTGGTCTGGGGCGAGGTGAAAGAGCCATTGTTGGCAATCGGCTGGGCAGCTGCGCCGCCCACCGCTTCCTGCGGCGTCTGCATCATAGGCCAGCTGAAGTTGAAACCCTC
Source organism: Halieaceae bacterium (assembly GCA_036350855.1). GTDB lineage: Bacteria > Pseudomonadota > Gammaproteobacteria > Pseudomonadales > Halieaceae > JARRPM01. Next base: position 29,901 of record JAZBNW010000248.1, on the reverse strand, counting down.
CCACAGCAAATGGTTCATCCGCCCGCCTTCGCCCTCACCGGCCAGCCAGGGACCTACGAGGACTCGCACGTAGAACAGGGTTCCGAAAAAAGCGAAGAAAAACATCACTTCGGAAAAAATGAACCAGAACATGCCCAGCACGTAGGACTTCTTCAGCTGGGGGCTGTTCATGCCCGCGATGTTTTCCTTGATCGCCGTGCGGAACCAGGCAAACAGCGTGACACCAAAAAACAGCATGCCTATATTGAAGATAGTCCATGAACTCGTGTTATCGGCGGGGTCGCCAAAGGTCATGTCGTTCATGATGCTGGCGGCACCGAAAATGGTCAGGAGAAGACCGATGGTGGCGCAGATGGCCAGCCGGCTCTTTTCCGGTACGTAGTACTTTTCGTACGCTGCGGAAGTCTGACTTGTCATTTTATCTATTCTCCATGTAGGTAACGCGGGTTCCCTGACCTGCGCTTCAGCGTGTGGCTACAGAGCCGCTTATCGTATCTGTTACATCAAAAATCGTATAGGACAGGGTGATAGTGTGGATATCCGCCGGCAGGTCCAGGTCGACGATGTACTGCAGCGGTAACTCAGCCGCCGCGCCACCGTCCAGGGGCTGCTGGTTGAAACAAAAACACTCTGTCTTGTGAAAATACGCCACCGCCCTGGCCGGCGAAATACTCGGGATAGCCTGGGCAATCATCGCCTTCGGCAAGGGGTTGCGGGCAAGGAACACGGTTTCGTTCACGGCGCCCGGGTGTACTTTCATCACCGTGGTGCTGGGCCCGAACTCCCAGGGCATGCCCTCGTTGTTGGTGGCCACAAACTGCACCGACACCAGACGGCTTTCGTCAACGCCGGCCTGCACCGAGGTGTAGGCTTCCCCGCTGGTCTTGCCGTTGATGCCCAGGGCGTCGCACAGCACGTTGTACAGGGGAACCATCACCACAAAAACGAAAGCGAACATCAACACAGCCACCGCGACCAGCTTGGCCGCGGTGTCTGTGGTCGGGTTGTCACTGAATCGAATCACGGGGTCAGTACCACCTAGGAGTGAGCGTGAGCCGGATCGATCTTCGGTGGCGTTTCGAAGGTGTGGTAGGGCGCAGGTGTGGGTAATGTCCACTCCAGGCCTTCCGCACCGTCCCAGACTTTCGGGTCGGACACCGGTTTGCCGGCTACGATGGTCGCGATGACGTTGTACAGGAACAGTATCTGCGACAGGCCGTAGATGAATGCACCGATGCTGGACATCATATTGAAGTCCGTGAACTGCAGGGCGTAATCCGGAATACGGCGCGGCATGCCGGCCAGGCCCACAAAATGCTGCGGGAAGAATGCCAGGTTGAAACCGACAAACGATATCCAGAAGTGGGTCTTGCCCATGGTTTCGTTATACATCCGGCCACACCACTTGGGCAGCCAGAAGTAGATTGCCGCGCTCATGCTGAATACCGCGCCGGCTACCATCACGTAATGGAAGTGGGCGACCACGAAGTAGGTGTCGTGGTACTGGAAGTCCGAGGGCGCGATGGACAGCATCAGGCCGGTAAAGCCACCGATGGTGAACAACACCAGGAAGCCGATGCTGAACAGCATGGGTGTCTCGAAGGACAGCGAGCCGCGCCACATGGTGGTGACCCAGTTGAACACTTTCACACCCGTGGGTACCGCGATCAGCATGGTGGCGTACATGAAGAACAGCTCGCCTGCGACCGGCATGCCCACCGTGTACATATGGTGGGCCCATACGATGAACGAGAGGAACGCGATCGATGCGGTGGCATAGACCATGGAATCGTAGCCGAACAGGGGCTTGCGGGAAAACGCCGGAATGATCTGGGACACCACGCCGAAAGCCGGCAGGATGATGATGTATACCTCGGGGTGGCCGAAGAACCAGAACACGTGCTGGAACAGCACCGGGTCGCCGCCGCCGGCAGCCGAGAAGAAGCTGGTGCCGAAGTGCACGTCCATCAGCATCATCGTTACGCAACCCGCCAGCACCGGCATAACCGCTACCAGCAGGAAGGCGGTAATCAGCCAGGTCCACACGAACAGGGGCATTTTCATGTAGGTCATGCCGGGGGCGCGCATGTTCATCACGGTGGCGATGATATTGATGGAACCCATGATGGATGACAGGCCCAGTACGTGGATGCAGAAAATAAAGTACGTGACCGACGGACCCGCGTAAGTGGTGGACAGCGGCGCGTAAAAAGTCCAGCCCGCGGCGGGTGCGCCACCCTCCATGAACAGGGTGGACGCCAGCAGCAGAAAGGTCGGCGGCAGGATCCAGAAGCTCCAGTTGTTCATCCGGGGCAGGGCCATATCCGGCGCCCCGATCATCATCGGGATCAACCAGTTGGCCAGGCCGACGAAGGAGGGCATGATCGCGCCAAATACCATGACCAGGCCGTGCAGGGTGGTCATCTGGTTGAAGAACGCCGGCTCTACCAGCTGCAGACCGGGCTGGAACAGCTCGGCCCGGATGATCATGGCGAAGGTGCCGCCCAGGATAAACATGGCAAAGGAAAACCACAGGTACATGGTCCCGATGTCTTTATGGTTGGTGGTAAACAGCCACCGGCCGAGGCCCTTGGCAGGACCGTGATGATGATCGCCCATCGTTAACTCCTCCGGTTAGCCTTTCTTGTGATTGTAGACATCAATGGGCTGAACCATATCGCCCATATTGTTGCCAAACGCGTTGCGCTGATAGGTGATAACCGCCGCCATATCAACGTCATTCAGTTGTCCGCCGAAGGCCTGCATGGCCGTACCCGGCACACCGTTGATGCCTATCTCCAGATGAGGGCCGACATCGCCGGTTGAGACGGGGCTGCCCGCAATGGCCTTGCCCACGCCGCCCTCGCCGTTGGCGCCGTGACAGGCAAGACAGGCGCGGGCATACACTTCCTCGCCGCGCTCCATCAACTGGTCGAGGGTGAAGGTCTGGGCCATCAACTCCTTGATGGCTGCCGCTTCACGCTGCTTGTCGCCCAGCCACTGGCCGTATTCCTCGGAGCTGACAACATTTACCACGATCGGCATGAAGCCATGGTCCTTGCCGCACAACTCGGCGCACTGGCCGCGGTAAATGCCCTCGGTGGGCACCTTGGTCCAGGCCTCGTTGATGAAGCCTGGAATAGCATCGCGCTTGACCGCCAGTTCCGGCACCCACCAGGAATGAATCACGTCATTGGCCGTTATAAGGAAACGCACCTTGGTATTGGCGGGAATAACCAGCGGCTCGTCCACTTCCAGCAGGTAGTGCTCGCCCTTGGGCTGGGTGTTGTTGATTTCGCTCTGTGGCGTACGCAGGTTACTGAAAAATGAGACATTTTCACCATTCTCAGTAAGGTATTCGTACTTCCACTTCCACTGGTAGCCGGTCACCAGGATATCCAGCTCGGCTTCGTCGTTATTGTACACCTCCAGCAGTGTGGAGGTGGCGGGTACGGCCATGCCAATAAGGATCAGGAAAGGCACGACTGTCCAGGCAATCTCCACCTTGGTGCTTTCCTGAAAGTGGGCAGGCACTGCGCCCTTGGACTTGCGGTGGTAGATGATGGAATAAAACATCACCCCGAACACACCGAGGCCGATCACCGTACAGATCCAGAAAATGATCATGTGCAGGTCGTAGATGCGCTCGCCTACGTCGGTGGGGCCAGGCGCCATGTTGACCTGGTTCACCTTGGGCCCGTAAGCCAGCGCGAGAGCACTCGTCAGCATCAGCACAGGACCGAGGGCGAGCTTGAACAGCCGCTTCGCTTTAAAACACATTTCCCGTGTCTCCATATTGTAATACATCATATTTCCCCCAACTGGCCGTCCTGGCTCTACAGCGGCCCGCCGCCTGTCGGCGACGGCGATGTGATACAGCAACGATACACCGCCGGTCTGCGGGGGCGATCGGAACATTCACACTGCTTGAACTTGCCAGCTGATACGACTTTGCCGGCGGTGCGACATTTGGTCGCAGCGGCAAAACGCGGGGATTATAGCGAATCTCACGGCCAAAGCCTACTCAGTTGAGCACCCCCGCGCAGAGTATGATCTGGTATACCTGGTGGCACTTTCACAAGGATGTACTAGCCTGAACTGTAACTTCGAGCAAGGCCAGACAACACCGGGTGTCACATGGCTGCAGCAATAATAAGAGACAAAATCCACAGCGCGATGCTGAGCGAGGCCAGGACGGGCCGACTGGGCCGCAGCCTGGAGCAGCGGCTGCCACAGTTGCGCAACAAGCTGGTGCTGCCTGAAAAGGAGCCGATGGCGGCTCTGCTGGCGTTTGTCACAGGGTATGTCGAAAGCGTACCCGACTGCCTGCTGCTGGTGACGGCGGTGAGCAAGCATATGGGTTTCTACGATTACGCCGCGCCGCTACTGGACATGGCCGAGGATTATTTCCTGCACCCGCCGGCGTATCTGCCTTCCGACGACGGCCTGGAGGGGCTGCTGGATGAGGCATTCCTCACGCACCGCCTGCTGGAAGAGGTGAATGATCACCACATCCGCCACCTGCAACGACCACTGTTGCCGGTGGACATGACCGAGGCCAATGTCATCGTACATCACCTGCTGGGTGACGCCCTGGCGAACGAGCTGGACAAGAAGGTGCATGATACCGCAACAAAATTGCTGGCGCGGGAGTACCTGTGGGCGCGGGTTCGTGTACTGCCCGCCGGCACCGAGACCAGCGGGCAGCTGTTCAGATACGACAAGTTGAGCTGGTCATCGCGCCAGATTCGACTGCGCCTGGCCTGCGAGGCGAGCCAGGAGCCTGTCTGACCCGGGATGAGTCTACTGCGGCGGCGGGAATTCTACTTCTCGGGAGGATCTACCAGCCGGACCGGTTCAGCCGGCGTTTCGACCCTGCGGGCGGCGGCCCGGCTGACACGGGTCGGTAACTCCCGCACAGCTGCGTGGCCCTGCCCGGTGGCTGCAGCCGGGGCGTCGGGCCTGTCGCCCGGTCTCGCTTCAGAGAAACCGCAGGCGACGCACTCGCGCTGGTCCGTGTCCAGGTCGACCAAAATTTTGTCCATCTGCGCGCAGCGCGGGCACACCGCTCCGGCGATGAAACGACGACGACTGCTGCTGACAGACATAATCTGCTCTCCGGTGCGCTGGCCAGGCTGGGACGGGCTGGGTATTGTAGGCCAAAGTCCCGGATGAGCCCTAATCATGAAACATCACAGCTACGGCAATGTGCGCAGCTTCAACGGCCAGCGGCCCAGAACCGGTGCACGGGTACTGATCGATCCCAGCGCGGTGGTCATCGGCGACGTCGAGTTGGGGGATGACAGCTCGGTCTGGCCCCAGGTAGCCATCCGCGGCGACATGCACCGGATTCGCGTGGGCGCTCGCAGCAGTGTGCAGGACGGCTGTGTGCTGCATATTACCCATGCCGGGCCCTTCAACCCGGAGGGCTGGCCGCTACAGATCGGCAGCGAGGTCACCATCGGCCACAATGCCACCCTGCACGGCTGTACCGTGGGCGACCGGGTACTGGTCGGCATGGGGGCCACCATCATGGACGGGGCGGTGATCGAGGACGACGTGGTTGTCGCAGCGGGCGCGCTGGTCACCCCGGGCAAGCGTCTGCGCAGCGGCTATCTTTACGCCGGCAGCCCTGCCCGTGAGATTCGGCAGCTGAGCGAGAAGGAAATGGCCTACTTCAGTTACAGCGCGAACAACTACGTCAAATTGAAGGACCAGCACATCGCGGAGCTGGAAGCCCCATGATGTTCCGTTGCAATCGGTCTCAGCTCGCCAGCGACTCGCGAATCTGCCTGATCACCGGGCGCGTCTCAGGGCGCACCCGGCGCCAGATATAAAAGCTCTGGGCCGCCTGCTCCACCAGCATACCCAGCCCGTCGGCCACCGCCCAGGCCGCGTGATGGGCGGCCCAGCGCATAAACGCCGTCGGTTGGGCGCCATACACCATGTCGTAACAGCAGCTGCGCTCGGTCAGCAGCGTACCGGGTAAATCGGGCATGGTTCCGCTGAGGCCTGCACTGGTGGCATTGATCACCAGGTCGAAACTGCGCTCGCCGATGAGAGCATAGGCGCCGCCCTCCACGGGGCCGATGTCGGCGAACTCGGTGACCAGTTGCACCGCCTTGTGCGCCGTCCGGTTGACGATCAACAACTGCGACGGCTTTTCCCGCAGCAGCGGCTCCAGCACGCCGCGGGCAGCCCCGCCCGCACCGAGCACCAGTACACGCTGGCCCTGTATGGCCCAGCCGAGATTGGCCACCATGTCGCGCACAAGGCCGATACCGTCCGTGTTATCGCCGTCTATACCCCCGTCGGCGCTGCGGGTGAGCGTGTTGACGGCCCTGGCGCGGCGGGCGCGCTCGCTGAGCCGGTCGGCAAATGCGAAAGCCTCCTGCTTGAAGGGCACAGTGACATTGAGGCCAGCCCCGCCATCATCAAAAAACTTGCGCGCCGCCTGCTCAAAGCCATCGGGCCGGACCAGCACCGCACGGTATAGCAACTGCTGTCCGCACTGCGCGGCGAAGGCTGCGTGTATCGCCGGTGATTTGCTTTGCTTGATCGGATTGCCGAATACCGCGTACTTGTCGATACCAGTCATTTACCGCTGATCCTTTTTCGAACTGCTGATATACCGCTGCAACTGGCAGCGCCCGGGCCGGCCTTCAACCCTCAGCCAGCCAGTCCCGGTCCTGCAGGTAAAACTCCGTGAGCTCTGCCTCCGGCGACCCGGGTGCGGGTCGATAGTCGTACTCCCAGCGCACCAGTGGTGGCAGCGACATGAGAATGGCCTCGGTGCGGCCGTCAGACTGCAGACCGAACAGGGTTCCCCGGTCGTAGACCAGGTTGAACTCCACGTAGCGACCGCGGCGATACAGCTGAAACTGTCGCTCGCTGTCGCTGTAGGCCTGGTCCTTGCGCCGCTGCACGATAGGCCGGTAGGCCTTTATGTAGGAATCGCCGACCGAGCGCATAAAGGCAAAGCAGGTGTCGAAATCCCATTCATTGAGGTCATCAAAAAACAGGCCGCCGATGCCGCGGGGTTCGCGCCGGTGCTTGAGGTAGAAATACTGGTCGCACCAGGCCTTGAAGCGCGGGTAGACATCGTCGCCAAACGGCGTGCAGGCATCCGCGGCGACCCTGTGCCAGCTGACACAATCCTCGCGGTTGCCGTAGTAGGGGGTGAGGTCATAGCCACCGCCGAACCACCAGACCGGCGCCTCGCCCGGCTTCTCCGCGACAAACATCCGGACATTGGCGTGGGAGGTCGGCACATGCGGATTGCGGGGATGGATAACCAGCGAAACTCCCATGGCCTGGAAGCTGCGGCCCGCGAGCTCGGGCCTCGATGCACTGGCGGAGGGGGGGAGGCTGGCGCCGCGCACATGTGAGAAATTGACGCCTGCGCGCTCGAATACCGCACCCTCGGCCAGCACCCTGCTGCGGCCGCCGCCCCCTTCGGGCCGCTGCCACTCGTCGGTCAGGAAGTCGGCGGCACCGTCTTCCGCGGCCAGCTCGGCGCAGATCGTGTCCTGCAACCGGAGCAGGTAGGATTTGACCTGTTCAATCTCCATCGTTCGTTTCACCCCCGTATTCATGGGCGAGGCATTATACGCACCCGGGGGCCGGAACAATACCTGAACAGGATCAGGAGCGAATTATTCGACCGCTGGCGAGGTCCCTGATTTCAGTGGGGCGATCCGAATGCCCCAGGGCGCCGGGCAGCAGGTAATCCAGTTCCTCGCCAAAATAGCGTTTCACCTGGTAGGCCTCCCGCGGCGGGCGGCTTCCCGCGTGGTTGGCGGAGGTGGATACAAGGGGACCGCCCCAGGCCGAGCACAGGGCACGGACCACCGGGTGAGCACTGACACGCACCGCGACGGTGGCATGCTCCCCGTGAATCCACGCCGGCACACGACCAAAGTGAGGCACCAGCCAGGTGACGGGCCCGGGCCAGCTGGCCGACAGGGTCTGGCGCGACTGTCGGTCGAGGCCCGCCAGCAGGAACTCCAGTTGTTGCTCCGTCGCGGCGACGAGGATCAGCCCCTTGGCCACAGAGCGCCCCTTCAGTGCCAGCAGGCGCTGGACGGCGTCGGGGTTCAGCGGGTCACAACTCAGCCCCCAGACGGCCTCTGTGGGGCATGCGATCACCCCGCCAGCGGCGATGGCCTGGAGCGCCAGCCGCAGGCGCAACGGCGCGGGAGCCAGGGACATCACACTCAGTCCTTCAGACTGTCCTGCAGGGCGGCGTCCTTGACGCGGATAGCCTCCGCGTTGGCGGCGCGCTCGTCCAGCAACTTCCGGGCCAGGTCGGGATTGCCCACGGCCAGGATCTGGGCCGCCAGATAGGCCGCGTTTTTGGCTCCCGCCTTGCCGATCGCCACCGATGCAACAGGAATACCGGCGGGCATCTGCACGGTGGACAGGAGGGCATCCAGCCCGTCCAGGGAGGCGTTCATCGGCACGCCGATCACCGGCTTGACCGTGGTGGCCGATACCGCGCCGGCAAGGTGCGCGGCCATACCCGCGGCGGCGATAAACACGGCGCAGCCGCGCCGGTCAGCGTCCTGCACGAATGCCCTGGTCACCTCGGGCGTGCGATGAGCCGAGGTAATGCGCGCCTCAAAGGATATGCCGAAGGATTTCAGGACATCGAAACAGGCCTGCATGACCGGCAAATCCGAATCCGAACCCATAACTATTGCCACAAATGGCTCGCTCATTGTCTATCTCCTGGGGTGAGGCCACCGGCGCTGGGAAAAGACCGGCCAAAGAGCGCGAAAGTTAACCAACTGCGCGATACTTCGCAAGTCCGGCAGCAACTCAACAGCGGATATAGCCCCCCTCTGCCCGGCAGACCGCACCCTCCATTTCAAGAAATGACAACTCGGCCAGTACTGTAGCAACCGGGAGCGCACTCAGACGACTCAACTCATCCACCGACACGCGCTCGTAGCCGACCAGCGCCAGTACGCGACGCTGTCGGTCGGACAGCTCCGGCGTCGCCGGCCCGGTCGGCCGGCCCAGGGGCAAATCCTGCTGCAAGGCATACATGGGGCCCAGCTCTTCCAGCACATCCCCGATGGCCTGCACCATCTTCGCGCCATCGCGAATCAGGTAAAGGCAGCCCGCACCCCCGGCGTGGTAGATAGACCAGGGCAGGGCGAATACCTCGCGACCCTGCTCCAGCGCAGTGCGCGCGGTGATCAGCGAGCCACTGGGCAGCGCTGCCTCGACCACCAGCACCCCCAGGGAAAGACCGCTGATAATGCGGTTGCGCCGGGGGAAATTGGACTGCAGGGGCGGCACGCCCGGGGGGAACTCACTCACCAGGCAACCCGCCCGGGCGAGCTCATCGGCAAGTCGCCGGTGCTGTGCAGGGTAGACCCGGTCGATACCGGTGGCGACCACGGCGATGCTTTCACCCCCGCAGTCGAGCGCGCCCTGGTGTGCGGCGCCATCGATCCCCCGGGCCAGGCCGCTGGTGATAACGAGGCCTGCAGCCACGGCTTCGGCGGCGATCGCAGCCGCGGCGCGCAGGCCCGCCGGGCTGGCCCTGCGGCTTCCGACCACGGCCAGCTGCGGCCGGCAGAGAAGTGCGGGGTCGCCCCGCACGTAGAGCAGGGGCGGGGGGTCGTGGATAGCCCGCAGCAGAGGGGGGTAGCGGGCATCCGAAAGCGGCAGCACCCCGGCGCCTGCCCTGGCAAGGCTTGCCAGCTGGGCATCGATATCGAAGCTGCGGCTGCCGTGTAACAGCGTTTGCTCGAGCTCGCCCGCCTGCGCCGGCGAGAGGCCCGCGTCAAGCCACAGGGCCGGGCCGCCGGCCAACAGCGATCCGGGAGAGCCACAGTGCAACAGCAGCCTGCTGCGCGCTGCATCGTCGAATCCGGGTAAGGCCTGCAGCAGCAGGCACAGGCGAGCGTCTTCCATGGGCATACATCGTCCTTGATGTCCGGGTCACGGGGTCCCTGCAGCTTGCACAAAAAAACGGGGCTCCAGGCCCCGTTAGTGTGAATAGTCCAGCGATGAATTAGAACATCAGGGGTTCTTGACCCTATCGCCCACTTTCAGGGGCTTGTCGGACTTCAGGATGATGGCATAGCTGGCCTTGTCGAACACCTCGAACACCATCGCCAGTCCCGCCCTGACGTCGGGCAGCAGTACGTTTTCCTGGGCAATGGTATCGAACACCAGCTCGCCCGACTGATAGACAGCCAGTACCTGGCCAACCTCGAGGCCATCCCGGGCGCCCCTGTTGAGGACCACTATGTCGTTGGTGCCGATCTGGGTCACGCCGCCGGGCACCGCTATCATATAGCCGTCCTGGATCTCCACATCCGGGGCCCGGGGGTGGAAGGTGGCGTCGATTATCCGCTCCCGCAGGGGCAACAGGCGGTCGGTAATGCGCACTTCCTCGGTGATGCGGGTGATCTCCAGCTCCGCAACGTCTTCTGCACTGCTGCTGACCATCCTGGCGTTGCCGATATCCTGGGCCTGGTAGCCCAGCAACTCGTTGGTAACGGGGTCGTGATAGGCATCACCCGGACGATAGATACCGAAAGCGCGCTCGCCCTCCGGAAAGCCGCCGCGGCCATAGACCCGGTCGCCGGGGGCGCTGAGCAGATGGCGCTGGGATCCGGAGACGATATAGGGCGCGTCGGCCAGTTCGCCTTCGGCCACGATGCGGGACCATTTGAGCCAGGGACCTATCTCATCGAGGGGGATGATGGGTATCGCCAGGTCGAGGTCCGAGACCCGCATGTTCGGCTCCAGCTTGACGTCGCGGCCCCGGCGCATGCGCAGCCTCGGCTGGCCATCGACCCAGACCAGATAGAGCTCGTCGCCGGGATAGATAAGGTGCGGATTGTCTATCTGCGGGTTGGCATCCCACAGCTGCGGCCAGAGCCAGGGCTTTTGCAGGTACATGCCCGAGATACCCCAGAGGGTATCGCCCTTTTTGACGATGTAGGTCTCGGGTACGTTTTCCTTGAGTTCAACCGCCGCCTGCAGCCATGCGCTAAAGAGCAATGACATCATCAGCAGGCAAACTGAGAGTGACCTTCTATTCATTTTTTCGTCCCTGCGTAGCCTTGTTATAGTCTGTCGCGGCCCCTGTCAACGCGGCCTGGTTCACCGCGAGACTGGCGCCGGGACAGCTTCCCCGTGAGCTGTGCCCTCAACCTGCAGCGTCGCGTCAGTGTCCTCGACACTGGGCGCCCCGTCGCTCCAGGTAGTATAATCACTACAGTTTGCTGCCACGAATTGTCGCTGGCAAGCTTAATGTTACTAATTCACGCAGCCGTTTTCGGCTCGATTCTGGCCAAAACGGAGCAGTTTCGCAGATGGCAGTACTCGAAATACTGGAATTCCCCGACCCGCGCCTGCGCACGAAGGCGAAGCCGGTGACGGAGGTAACGGAAGCCACCCGTCGCCTGATCAACGATATGTTCGAAACCATGTACGACGCACCGGGTATCGGCCTGGCGGCTACCCAGGTCAATGTGCACGAGCGCATCCTGGTAATCGACATTTCCGAGAATCGGGATCAACCCCTGGTATTCATCAACCCCGAAGTCACTGTACTGGACCCGGAACTGGGAGAGTACGACGAGGGCTGCCTTTCGGTACCCGGCTTCTATGAAACCGTGTGTCGCCCCAGCCGGGTATCGGTGACAGCCCTGGACCGGGACGGCCAGAGCTTCACCAGGGAACTGGGCGGCCTGCTGGCGATCTGCCTGCAGCATGAAATCGACCACCTGGAAGGTAAGCTTTTCGTCGATTACCTGTCCCCCCTGAAGCGACAGCGCATCCGCAGAAAGCTGGAGAAACAGCAGCGTCAGAACGCCTGATGCCCGCCACCTCATCGAGCGCCGGCACGCCCCCCCTGCGAGTTATTTTTGCGGGCACACCAGAGTTTGCAGCTATTCATTTGAAGGCCCTTATTGATAGTGAGCACACACTTATTGCTGTGTATACCCAGCCCGACAGGCCGGCGGGCAGGGGTAAGAAACTGCAGGCGAGCCCGGTAAAACGCCTCGCCGAGGCCGCCGGCATACCCGTGTACCAACCGCCCTCCCTGCGCGATGCAGGCGCGCAACAAACGCTGGCGCAGTTGCAGGCGGACCTGCTCGTGGTGGTCGCCTACGGCCTGATCCTGCCCCAGGCGGTGCTAGATTTCCCGCGCCTGGGCTGCCTGAATGTCCACGCGTCCCTGCTGCCGCGCTGGCGCGGGGCGGCGCCCATACAGCGGGCGATCGAAGCCGGGGACCGGAAAACCGGCATCACCATCATGCAGATGGATGCCGGCCTCGACACCGGCGACATGCTGGCGACAGCCAGCTGCGAGATCGACCAGCAGACCACCGCCGGCAGCCTGCACGACCGGCTCGCCGAACTCGGTCCGCCTCTGCTGCTGCGCGTGCTGGCTGATTTCGAGGCATTCCGGCGCGAGGCGAAGCCCCAGGATGACCAGCTGGCGACCTACGCGGGCAAAATTCTCAAGTCCGAGGCCGAGATCGACTGGCGCCAGAGCGCGACGACTCTCGATCGGGCTATCCGCGCTTTCAATCCCTTCCCGATCTGTTTCAGCGTGCTCGACGGTGAGCGGGTGAAGATCTGGCGGGCCCGACCGGAGGGCGCCGGCTGCGACCAGCTGCCGGGTACCATAGTGCGCGCGGACCGGGAGGGCATTCTGGTCAGCTGCGGGGACGGCTGCCTGCTCGTGCAACGGCTGCAGCTTCCCGGCGGCAGGGAACTGACGGCCGAGCAGGTACTCCATGCCCGGGGCGAGCTGTTTGCACCCGGTCGACGGTTCGAACTGCCAGCGGACAGGGCGCCCTGATGGCGCTGGACCCGCGGGCCGCCGCCGCCCAGGTGATCGGCGATGTCCTGGCGGGCAAGTCCCTCAACCAGGTACTGGCACCGCGCCTGCTGCAGGTGGCGGATCGGGACCGCGGCCTGCTGCAACAGTTGTGCTATGGCACCCTGCGCCAGGCGCCGCGCCTGCAGGGCTTGCTGGCACAGCTGCTGAACAAGGCCCTGAAGGACAAGGACCGGGACATCCAGGGCCTGATGCTCTGCGGGCTCTACCAGCTGGAGGCTACCCGCATACCGGACCACGCCGCGGTGGCAAGTACCGTCGGGGCAGTGGCTGTGCTGAAAAAGCCCTGGGCCAAAGGGATGACCAATGCCGTGTTGCGCCGCTTCCTGCGGGAGCGGGAAACCCTGGGTGAGGCCCTGCCCCCGGCGGCGGCCGCCAGCCACCCGGAGTGGCTTTACCGGGCGCTTTTCGAGCAGTGGCCAGGCGCTGCAGAACACATCCTGGAGGCGAATAACTGCCAGCCGCCGATGACGCTGCGCGTCAATACCGGCCGGATATCACGGCAGGCCTACCTCGACAGGCTGGCTGAGCGCGGGATCGAAGCCAGGGCGGGCGAGCTGTCGCCACACGCCGTCTACCTGGCGGCGCCGCGGGACGTATCCGAGCTGCCCGGCTTTGCCGAGGGCGAGGTCAGCGTGCAGGACGAGGCCGCCCAGCTCGCTGCCCCCCTGCTGCAGGCAGCGCCGGGCGAACGTATTCTCGATGCCTGCGCCGCCCCCGGGGGCAAGGCCTGCCACCTGCTCGAGCTGCAGCCACAACTGGCGGAGCTGGTCGCCATGGATGTGGATGCCGGCCGCCTGCAAAAAGTCGCGCAGAATCTCGAGCGCCTCGGCCTGCACGCCAGCCTGCTGGCGGGCGACGCGAGCCAGCCGGGGGACCTGCTCGCGCCGGCGAGTTTCGATCGCATACTGGTAGACGCCCCCTGCTCCGCAAGCGGCGTCATCCGGCGTCACCCGGATGTGAAATTACTGCGCAGGGAGCGGGACATAGGCCAGCTGGCGCAGCTGCAGCTGGGCATATTGCACGGTTTGTGGCCGGCGCTGAAACCCGGAGGTCTACTGCTGTACGCCACCTGTTCCGTGCTGGCACAGGAAAACAGCGCCGTGATCGAGCAGTTCCTGGCGCGGCAACCCGACTCGGCGGCAGTGCCGCTGGAAGCCGCCTGGGGCGAGGCATCGGGTTGCGGGCGCCAGCTGCTGCCATCGCCGACAGGGCCTGACGGGCTGTTCTATGCCATGTTGCGAAAGCCGGGCTGATACTCAGGGTCTTTGGCAATGTGCACAATTACGGCAGGCAAACACTTACAATCGCCGGGTGTTTTCATTAATGTGCTCGCTTGATCCGGCGTCTTAACCCAATTTGAGCTCCCTGAGCAATGAAGATCATTATTCTCGGCGCCGGCCAGGTCGGCGGTACTCTGGCAGAGCACCTGGCCATTGAACAGAATGACATCACAGTGGTCGACACCGACGGCGAGAAACTGCGCCTGCTGCAGGACCGCCTGGACATCGGCACCGTTACGGGAGAGGCTTCGCACCCCAACACACTGTTGAAAGCCGGAGCGGAAGACGCCGACATGCTGGTGGCCGTCACCAACAGCGATGAAATCAACATGATGGCCTGCCAGGTCGCCCATACCCTGTTCAACACCCCGACCAAGATTTCCCGGGTTCGCTCTCCCCAGTACCTCGCCTACCAGCAGCAACTGTTCAACAAGGATCACATCCCGGTGGACGTGATCATCGGGCCGGAACAACTGGTGACCAAGAATATCCAGCAGTTGATCGCCAACCCCGGCGCACTGCAGGTACTGGATTTCGCCGACGGAAGGGTGCAGCTGGTCGCGGTACGGGCATACCACAACGGGCCAATCGTCGGCCAGGAACTGCAGGAAATCCGCAAGCACATGCCGAAGGTGGACACCCGGGTCGCCGCCATTTTTCGCCAGGATCGCCCTATCATCCCGGTGGGCAATACGGTGGTCGAAGTCGATGACGAGGTCTTCTTCATCGCCGCCCGGGAAAACATCCGCGAGGTCATGGCGGAACTGCGCAAGATCGACAAGCCCTACAAGCGGGTCATGATCGCCGGGGGCGGCAACATCGGCGCGACCCTGGCCTGGAACCTCGAGGGCCTGTACCAGGTCAAGCTGATCGAACAGTCCTACGACCGTTGCCGCGTATTGTCGGAGCGGCTCAAGCACGCCCTGGTACTCAACGGCAGCGCCACGGACCCGCAATTGCTGGCGGCGGAAAATATCGAGGGCACAGACGTGTTCTGCGCCCTGACCAACAACGACGAATCCAACATCATGATGTCCATGCTGGCCAAACGCCACGGGGCCAAGAAAGTCATTACCCTGATAACCAACCCGGCTTACGCCGACCTGGTGGGTGACGAGATCGATATTGCGATATCGCCCCAGCAGATCACCATCGGCAGCCTGCTGACCCATGTGCGCCGGGGCGATATCAGCACTGTGCACTCCCTGCGTCGGGGCGCCGCCGAGGCCATCGAAGTCACCGCCCATGGCGATGCCTACTCTTCCCGGGTGGTGGGCCGCCGGCTGGACGAGATCAAGCTGCCAGAGGGCGTCACCATCGGCGCCGTGGTGCGCAGGGAGCAGGTGTTGATCGCCCACAGCCATATCGTGGTCGAGACCGATGACCACGTCATCCTGTTCCTCATAGACCGCGGTATGATCAAGGCGGTGGAGAAACTGTTCGCCGTCGGCTTCGGGTTTTTCTCCTAGACCATGCACTTCTCCGTCTCTTTCAGGATCCTGGGACTGCTGCTGATGCTGTTCAGCACGACGATGCTGACGCCCCTGGTTTTTTCCATACTGGAAGATGACCACAACGTGCTGGGCTTCCTCTCGGCCATGGCGATCACCTTCTTCTCGGGGCTGCTGATGTGGCTGCCGGTGCGCAAGGCCAGTCACGACCTGCAGATACGCGACGGCTTTCTCATTACCTCCATGTTCTGGACCGTACTGGGCGTGTTCGGGTCGCTGCCGCTGCTGCTGACCGATCACCTGCAGCTGACGGTGGCGGGGGCGATCTTTGAGTCGATCTCCGGCCTGACCTCATCCGGTGGCACGGTCATCGTCGGGCTGGATAACCTGCCGCACTCCATTCTTATCTACCGCCAGTTACTGCAGTGGCTGGGCGGCATCGGCATCATCGTCGTGGCGGTGGCGGTACTGCCCATGCTCGGTATCGGTGGTATGCAGCTGTACAAGGCGGAGACCCCGGGACCTTCGAAGAACAGCAAGCTGACGCCGCGCATCACCGAGACCGCCAAGGTGCTGTTCGCGGTCTACCTGACCCTGACCATCGCCTGCGCCACCACCTACTACCTGCTTGGCATGTCGGTATTCGATGCCATCTCCCATTCCTTTTCCACGGTTGCGCTGGGCGGGTTCTCAACCCATGACGCCAGCCTCGGGTTTTTCGAGAGCGACTACATTCTCATGGCTGCCAGTTTCTTCATGCTGGTATCCGGTATCAATTTCGGGTTGCACTACATGCTGTGGCACCGCAGGTCATTCGCGGTCTACGCCAGCGACTCCGAGACCCGGTTTTTCCTGGCCGCGGTGGGTGTCTGTATCGGCATCACCATTGCCTACCTGGTCTGGGAGGAAATCCACGGCCACCAGGAGGCGGTGTTACACGGTGTTTTCCAGGTAATTTCCATCATCACCACCACCGGCTACTCCACCGAGAACCTGGCGCTGTGGCCGGTCATGCTGCCCATCATGGCGATATTTTTTTCCTGCATGGGGGGCTGTGTCGGCTCCACCACCGGCGGGATCAAGGCCATGCGCCTGATGCTGATCTACAAGCAGGGCATCCGGGAAATGAAACAGCTGGTCCACCCCAACGCGGTGATACCGCTCAAGATAGGCAGGCGCCGGGTTGAGGCGACCATCGTCAGCGCGGTGTGGAGCTTTTTTGCCGTCTACACCTCGACGTTCATTATCCTGATGCTGATGCTGATGGCGACGGGGCTGGACTTTCTCACATCCTTCTCCGCGGTGGCCGCGTCCCTGAACAACCTCGGCATGGGGATAGCGGGGGTAACCGGGGATTTCGGCTCAATCAGCGAAACCGCCAAAGTCATCCTCTGCTTCGGCATGCTGCTGGGCCGGCTGGAGATTTTTACCCTGCTGGTGCTGTTTACCCCGGCCTTCTGGCGCAGGTGAGCATCAGCGCATCGTCGGACGGGTCCTCTTGATCATCTCGTAGGCGGCCTGGATTTCCTGCGAGCGCTCCGTGGCGAGCCTGATCATGTCTTCCGGAACCCCCCTG
This sequence comes from Halieaceae bacterium, assembly GCA_036350855.1. Classification (GTDB taxonomy): domain Bacteria; phylum Pseudomonadota; class Gammaproteobacteria; order Pseudomonadales; family Halieaceae; genus JARRPM01. The sequence continues at coordinate 12,714 of JAZBNW010000248.1, read as the reverse complement.
GCGATGAGCTTGTCCGGGTGATGTTCACTCATGCGCCGGCGATACGCCTGCTTCAGCTCGCGGTCGGAGACGCTCTTTTCAACACCAAGGGCGGCGTAGGCATCCTCCAGGCTGGTACCCGGCTGGGCCACATAGCCGTCCTTGCCGTGAAAGTGTTCCTGGGCCTGGGCCATGCGCAACAGCTGCTCTAGCCGGCCGGAGCCAAACCCCATCATCACCGCGATACTCTCCAGCGCCGCCTTTTCCGCGGGCTCCAGCTTCTGGTCCGCCATGGCCAGGGAGATGAGGAACAGCAGCAGGGGCTGCTGCAACTGGCGCTGGGGCCCACAGACCAGCAGGAAGTCGGAGATCACGGGCCTGGGTTCGAATTCGGCCGCGGCGCCGCGGCGGAACAGCTCTATCGCGCGCTTGCGCTGCGCGGGGTCCAGTTTCATCTGCTGAATGACCAGCTCGGTGTGCTCGATCTCCTGCTCGGACACACGGCCGTCGGCCTTGGCAACATAGCCGGACAGCAGGAATGTGGTCTCAAAAAAACTGGCCTTGATGCGCTCGATATTTTCGGGACTGCCGAACCTGAACGTGGCCACGAGACCCCGGTCGAAAGCGTGGCCTACCGCCACCCCGATCACCAGCCCCACTATACCGGCCGTCATCAGACCGATCAGGCCACCTATTACCTTGCCGTAGAACATGGGGCTCCTTGTGCTTCGACCCGACGGTGCGCGAAACCCGGGCCAATGCCACCAACCCGGTCAGTCGCGGCCGGGGGCATTCAGTTTCAGGGAATGCGCGTATTATGCCGCCAAAAGAGACTGTATAATAGCCGGCTTTTTGCGGCCATAACATGGGCGACACCGTGTCTACAGAAAAACAGAAAGTTACGACATTTCAGGAACTTATACTGAAGCTGCAGCAATTTTGGGGCGACCGTGGCTGTGTGGTGCTGCAACCGCTCGATATGGAGGTGGGCGCCGGGACGTTTCACCCGGCTACCTTCCTGCGCGCGCTGGGTCCGGAAAACTGGAACGCCGCCTATGTGCAGCCCAGCCGCCGCCCCACCGACGGCCGCTACGGCACAAACCCGAACAGGCTGCAGCACTACTACCAGTTCCAGGTCGTAATGAAACCGTCACCCGCGAACTTCCAGGAGCTCTACCTGGAGTCACTCGCTGCGCTGGGAGTCGATCCCGCCATTCACGATATCCGCTTTGTCGAGGATAACTGGGAATCACCCACCCTCGGCGCCTGGGGCCTGGGCTGGGAGGTCTGGCTCAACGGCATGGAGGTCACCCAGTTTACCTACTTCCAGCAGGCGGGCGGCCTGGAATGTTACCCCGTGACCGGCGAGATCACCTACGGCATCGAGCGCATCGCCATGTACCTGCAGGGTGTCGACAGCATCTACGACCTGGTCTGGGCCGACGGCCCGGCGGGGCGGGTGACCTACGGCGACGTGTTTCACCAGAACGAGGTGGAAATGTCCCGTTACAACTTTGAGGAGGCGGACGTCGACCAGTTGTTCGGCTTCTTCGATCACTGCGAGGGGGAGGCCATTCGCCTGGTCGGGAAAAACCTGCCCCTGCCTGCCTACGAGATGGTGATGAAGGCGTCCCACACGTTCAACCTGTTGGATGCACGCCACGCGATATCAGTGACCGAGCGCCAGCGTTTCATTTTGCGGGTACGCACCCTGGCACGGGCTGTGGCCCAGGCCTATTTCGATGCCCGGGCAAAACTGGGCTTTCCCCTGGCGACCGAAGCCCTGCGCCAGGAAGTGCTGGGCAACCTTCAGGCTGAGGCGAGCTGATATGGCTACCGATACATTACTGGTGGAACTGGGCACGGAAGAACTGCCGCCCAAAGCGCTCAAATCACTCGGCCTGGCCTTCCGGGACGGCATTGTCCAGGGACTGCGGGAACGCCAGCTGGCGTTCGGCGAGGTGCAGTGGTTTGCCACGCCCAGGCGCCTGGCGGTATTGATAAAAGAGGTTCAGTTGCATGCGGCTGACCAGACCGTCGAGGTGCTGGGCCCACCGCTGTCCAGTGCTCGCGACGCCCAGGGTAACTGGTCGCCCGCCGCCACAGGCTTCGCCCGGAAGCAGGGCCTTGAGCCGGATCAGCTGGAGCAGTTCGACACACCCAAGGGCCCCCGGCTGGGCCTGCGCAGCACCGTCACAGGGGCCAGCACCAGCGCCAGCCTGAACGATATCATCCATAGCAGTATCCAGCAGTTGCCGATTCCGAAGCGCATGCGCTGGGGCGCCAGCCGGGTGGAGTTCGTGCGTCCGGTGCACTGGGTTGTCGCCATGCTGGGGGGCAACTCCGACCACGGCGAGATACTCGGACTGGCCACGGGCAACACCACCCGCGGTCATCGCTTTCACAGCAGTGGCGTTATCGGGCTGGAACGACCCGAGGATTACCCCGACGCACTCGCCGGCGCCAGGGTAGTCGCCAGTTTCGAGCAGCGCAGGGACACCATTCGCGAGCAGGTGGAGGCCCAGGCGCGGGCGCTCGGCGCCAGGGCGGTCATCGACGAGGATCTGCTGGACGAGGTCACCGGGCTGGTGGAGTGGCCCGTGGCGTTGACCGGCTCCTTCGAGGCCCGCTTCCTCGAAGTGCCGGCGGAAGCCCTCGTGTCTTCCATGAAGGAACACCAGAAATATTTCCACCTGGTGGGCGAACAGGGCGAGCTCAAGCCCAATTTCATCACAGTGGCCAACATCCAGAGCAGGGACCCGGCGCAAGTGATTGCCGGCAACGAGCGGGTTATCAGGCCGAGGCTGAGCGATGCGGCATTCTTCTTTGAAACCGACAAGAAGACGCGGCTGGAAGAGCGGGTGCCCAAGCTGGAGAGCGTGGTATTCCAGCAGAAACTGGGTACCCTGCTGGAGAAGACCCGGCGCGTGGCGCGGGTCGCGGCGGGCCTGGCCCGGCGCATGGGCACCTCTGCAGAGCTGGCCGAGAGAGCGGCGCTGCTCAGCAAGACCGACCTGCTCACCGAAATGGTGCTGGAGTTTGCCGACATGCAGGGCATCGCCGGCTCCTACTACGCCCTGCACGACGGGGAAGACAGGGACGTGGCCGCGGCGCTCGCCCAGCAGTACTGGCCAAAGTATGCCGGCGACCGCCTGCCGGAAAACCCCACGGCCTGCGCCCTGGGCCTGGCGGATCGCCTGGATACCCTGGTGGGGATATTCGGCATTGGCCAGCCGCCCACCGGTTCCAGGGATCCCTTTGCCCTGCGGCGCGCATCCCTCGCGGTACTGCGGATCATGGTGGAGAAGGAACTGGACCTGGACCTGCGGGACTGCCTGGAACTGGCCGCCGGCCAGTACCCGGCCGGAATCATCGCCGAGGGTACGACCGCACAGGTGTTCGACTATATGGTGGAGCGCTTCCGGGCCTGGTACGAGGAGGAGTCCATTCCCGCCGAGGTGTTCAAGGCGGTCAGCGCCCGCGACCTCAGCCAGCCGCTGGATATCCAGCGGCGGGTCCACGCCGTGCACGCATTCACGGCACTGCCGGAGGCGCCCGCCCTGGCCGCCGCGAACAAGCGGGTTGCCAATATCCTGGACAAGCTCGAGGCATCGCACAAATTTGGTGAAGTGAGCGCCGACTTACTTGTGGAGCCAGAAGAGAAAGCCCTGTCTGCCCGCATGGAGGCACTGGCAGCAGTGGCCGCCGGACACCTGGAACAGGGCGAGTACACCGATGCGCTGGCCTGCCTGGCGGCTTTGAAAGAGCCGATCGATGCCTTCTTTGACGGCGTCATGGTCAACGCGGATGACGAGGCGCTGCGCAATAACCGCCTCAACCTGTTGAAGGATCTGCGGGCGCTGTTCCTGCAGGTCGCCGATATTTCGCAGCTCGTTGTCGGCAAGTAAGCGGTGCCACTGATCGTTCTCGACCGCGACGGTGTCATCAACGAGGACTGCGACGATTACATCCGCAGCCTGGCGGACTGGCGACCGCTTCCCGGCAGTATCGAGGCGATCGCCGACCTGTCCCGGGGGGGCTACACGGTCGCCGTCGCCACCAACCAGTCCGGCCTGAACAGGGGCTATTTCGGCCTTCACGAGCTGGAGGCCATCCACGCCGCGCTGTGCCGGCAGGTCGAGGCACTCGGCGGCGTCATCGCCGGTATTTTTTACTGTCCCCACCGGCCGGATGAGGCCTGCCGGTGTCGCAAGCCAGCCACCGGTTTGCTGGTCGCCATGGAAGACGCGCTGGGCGTATCAGCCCACGGGGCCGTCTTCATCGGCGACAGCCTCAAGGACCTTCAGGCCGCCCGGGCCCACGGCTGCCTGCCCCTGCTGGTAAAAACCGGCAGGGGCGTCGAGACCCTCCGCCTCCTGCGCTCGAGCGAGGCGCCGTTGGACGATGCCGCTGCCATACCCGTGTATGACGACCTGGCGGCCGCCGCCCGGGCGATACTGCGACAGCCACCGGTCCGAAAAAGCGACACATAGCCTTGCGTCGACCACAATAAGCCACCGATTGCGCCGCCGTTTGTTTTAAACTGACACCATTATTCCCCGGGTGGAGCCATGCAACCAGATATCAACCTGCTGATAGCCGCCGGCATTGGCGCCGTCGCTTGTCTCGCCATCGGCCTGATCATCGGTCTGCTGCGCGGCCATTTCGTCACCGACCGCCTGCGCGCAGGGATGACCGGCGTCAACGACGAGCTGAAAGCCGAACTGGGGGAGGCCCGCAGCCATATCCGCGGGCTGGAGGTACAGCTGGAACAGGGCCGTGTCCAGCTGCGTGAGACACTCACTCAGCTGCGCGCCACCTCCGGGGAAATGACGCAGCTCGATCACAAGTACCACGCCCTGCAGAACCAGCACACCCGGCTGGCCACCGAACACCGCGAGCGCCAGGACCGGCACGAGGAGCAGGTACAACTGCTCAACGAGGCACGCGACAACCTCAAGCGGGAGTTCGAAAACCTGGCCAACCGGATCTTCGAGGACAAGGGCAAGAGCTTCACCACGACCAGCCGCGAGTCGCTGGAGGCGATGCTGAAACCTTTCCGCGAGCAGATCACCGGCTTCCAGAGCCGGATCAACGAGGTTCACTCCGAATCACTGCGAGGACATACCGCACTGGAAAAGGAGCTGCAGAAAGTACTGGCGGTCGGTCTGGAAATGAATAACCAGGCCACCAACCTGACCAGCGCCCTGAAGGGCGACAAGAAAACCACCGGCAACTGGGGCGAGGCGCAGCTGCAACGCACCCTGGAACTGGCCGGGCTGCAGGCCGGCGAACACTACGACGCACAGGCCAGCTTCAAGGACGAGCAGGGCAGGCGCAAACTGCCCGATTTTGTTGTGCGCCTGCCCGACGGCAAAAACCTGGTTATAGACAGCAAGGTCTCGCTGGTGGATTACGACCGGGCAGTCTCGGCTGAATCCGATGAGGAGCGGACCCTGGCGCTGAAGGCCCACGGGCAGGCGGTGCGCAACCACATCGATGACCTGGCATCCAAGGATTACGCCAACCTGCCGGGTATAGGCAGCCCGGATTTCGTCCTGATGTTCATGCCGATAGAACCGGCATACATCGAGGCGATGAAGCACAACAAGGACCTGTTCAACTACGGTTACACCAAGGGTGTGATCATGGTGTCACATACCACCTTGATGCCAATCCTGAGAACAGTCGCCAACCTGTGGATGATAGAGCAGAGCAACAACGAGGCGCGGGAGATCAGCAGCCGGGCAGGGGAGATCTACAACCAGGTGTGCCTGGTAGCCGAACGCCTGAACAAACTCGGCAACACACTGAAGGCGGCAAACAACCACTACAACGACACGGTCAGGGGTCTTGCAGGACAACAGGGCCTGTATGGAAAGATCGAGCGTTTCCAGCAGCTGTCGACCAAAGCCAACAAGGAGATGACCGCGCTTGAGCCTATTCACACCGACATCGAGAACGAGCGGCTGGAGGGGGCAGGCGAGGCTCCGGACAGCCCGGTAAAACAGCAGACTCCCCCGGCGAAACTCAAACCAATCAGCTAGCCCGGCTTAACGGCGATCTTCCCGCACAGTCCGCGCGCATCGGCACAGAGGTGGCACAAAGGGTTTGCCTAGAGCACTTCGAACAGGTCGTAAACGGCCTCGCCACCGCCAAATTCGCGCATTGTTCCCACGCAGACGATATCGTTCAGCCAGAGGTAATTCGCCGCTGAGGTTTCAAAGTAGGGTGTACTTCGAAAATACATCTCCTCGCCCGGTATGCGTTCACCATTTGCAATGCGCCCACTCAACTGCGCATCGGCCCTGAGTCTGCCGGTGTAGTAGCAGAAAATGTGATCGCCGCTGTCAGTTTCAAACAGCAGGCGGACGTCCAGTTGCCAGTTCCCGTTCGCCTGAATCTTGATCCAGTCGCCACTGGGTGCTACGACCCGTGCGTTGAGCCGTGGGCCGGAAATTTCAGCGCTATCTACGTTGAATACCAGCAGGCGTTCACCAATTGGCGTGGGTGCAGAAATCTGTCCCCGCAGCGTGGCCAGCAAACGGGTTTTCAGCTCAGGTTCAGACATTTCTTCTCTCCTAATTGAATGTGACCGGAAAACTGCCCAGCACCCGAAAAAAAGAGTCGGACCAGGTCGGCTGTCCCGGCACAATGGCCAGATGCCGGGTTTCCCGTGCGAAAGTACCCAGGGCATGACGTGCTTCTACTTTTGCCAACTGGTTGCCGAGACAAAAGTGGGAGCCTCCGCCAAAGCTCTGGTGTGCAACGTTTTCCCGGTCTATGCGAAACTCGTCAGGCTTATCGAACTGTCGCGGATCGCGATTTCCACAGGCCAGCATCTGCCAGATCACCGCATCTTCAGGAATCACCACCTCCCCCACCCGGTAAGGCTCAACCAGTACCCGCCAGTTAAACAGCACCGGCGTGTCATAACGCAGGCACTCTTCGATACAGTTATTGAGCAGGTCAGGCTGATTGCGCAGCAATGCCATCTGGGCAGGGTGCTCGATCAGAGCGCGCGCGCCGTTTCCAATCAGACCAATGGTGGTTTCAAACCCGGCCACGATAACCCCTATGGCCTGTACCACGATTTCTCCATCCAGCAGCCTGTCGCCATCCTCTTCCGCGCGAATGAGTTCACTCAGAAGGTCATCCCTGAGGTGCTTGCGACGCTCCCTGACCAGATCATCGAAATAGTCCGCCATCTCGTTGCCCGCGTCGACCAGCGACTGGACGATCTCGTCAGGTAGGAAACGCGCAAAAAAGGCGTTGGTTCGAGCCGCCGTCCAGCGCGTGAACAGCTCCCTGTCAGCCTCCGGAACGCCCATAATGCGGCACACAATCTGTGACGGCAGCAGATGTGCAAGATCGGCTATAAGGTCCATACCTCCGGCGGCGAGGGCGCGCTGCATGGTATTGTCGGCGATATCTTTCGCCTCGATCTCAAAGCGTTTGACCGTGCGATTATTAAAGGACTTGAATACGAGCTTTCGCAGTCGAATATGCTTCGGGTCGTCCAGATTGAGCAGGAAATCACGAAAGCTGCCGCGCTCATCCGCCGGATGAAAATTGGGTGACTCCCCATTTGCCAGGGTCATGCTCGTTCTGGCGTGTTTGAAAATGCTCTTCAGGTCATCGTAACGCGTGACCCGGTAGGTGCCAACCGGTGTCAGGTTGACCCGGTGCTGTTCACGCAGGGGATTGAGCACGGCATAAGGATCGTCCTTGAAGGAGGCGTCAAACGGATCGGCGCCAGCCCAACCGGGTTCGATATCAGCGACAGACCTGTTCATACGACCTCCCGACTATCATTGTACGGTCCAGCCGCCATCGACAGTCAGCGCTGCCCCGGTGACAAAACTCGCTTCTTCCGATAACAGCCATGCGACCGCTGTGGCAACCTCGGCGGGCGCAGCGATACGGCCTGCAGGCGACATCCCGGCCAGCACAGATTCATCGATGCCAGCCTCTGTCAGATGAGTGAGTATGGGTGTTCTTATCGCCCCGGGACAAACTGCATTTACGCGTATCCTCGCTTCGGCGTATTCAGCAGCCGCGGTTTTTGTCAAGCCAACCACGCCGTGTTTGGCGGCTGTATAAGCGCTCTGTCCCGACAGGGCGACCAGCCCGGCAACAGAGGCGTTATTCACGATCGCCCCGCCCGTGTTCTGCAATGCCAGCAGCTCATACTTCAGGCAGAGCCACACGCCTTTCAGGTTCACATTCAGAACCGCGTCGAAGTCGCACTCACGCATTTCGGCAATCGGTACAGTGGGGCCACCGATTCCGGCATTGTTGAACGCGCCGTACAGCGGCCCGTGATCCTCCAGGACGCACTGCATTGCCTTTTCTACCTGCTGACTGTCGGTGACATCCACCACATAGCCTGCACAACGCTCGCCCGTGGGATCGATGGTCCTTACCGCTGTTGCGACGGCCTCCGGGTTCAAATCCCATAAAGCAACAAAAGCGCCGCGCTCCGCGAGAAGTTCGCAGGTGGCAAGCCCTATGCCGGAGGCACCGCCAGTAACCAGAATCCTCTTGCCCTCAAACATGTCGCTTACCACTGTCTCAGCACAGGCAAAACATGCCTGCCGAACAGGCTCAGGCTATTGGTCGCCTCCTCGATCGTCAGTCCGCCAAAACGTGCGCAAACGTTCAGCTCGTAATCACCGATGACGTCCCGTCTTGCCTGTAACCGCTGGATGATTTCCTGCGGCGTTCCACAACTTTGGACAGCGACGTAATCCGCACATGCTTGCACCTTGCCAATGGATTGCAACGCCGCACTCTGCTCCTGGTAGCTCTGGTAACCCCTGGGAAAGTGGTCCCCCAACAGTTCATAGTGATTCATAACACTGACAAAATAGTTGGAGATGGCCTGATGACCCACAACCCCGGCCTGTTCTGTCGATTCCGCGCAGTACATGAAATCACATACCCGTGGTGGCAGCGGCTCTGTGCCGTGGTGTTGGCCATAGCTTTCCCGGTATATCGCTACAGACTCCGCCAGGGATTCATCCGATCTGTTGGAAAACAGGAGGATTTGCGCACCGAGTTTTCCCGCCGCAACCACCGAATCGGGCGACATACCGACGGCATAGATTCTTCGCCTGAACGAAGTGCGTGGCGCCGGGCGTATTTCGGTTCTGGCCTGCGGGTAATGCACAGGCGCTTCATTGCACATAAAACCGGATTCCAGCGCGTCCAGGACGAGTTGGGCTGACTCGTCAAAGCGTTCCCTCGACTCCGACATCTCTATTCCCATGCCCTCGTATTCACAGCGGGCCAGCCCACGCCCCATACCAAATATGGCCCGGCCACCGCTGAGGTGGTCGAGCAGGGATATTTTTTCCGCGACGCGAACGGGCTGGTTCCAGGGCAGGATCACCGCGCCGGTCGCCAGCTTGATTCGGGATGTTCTGGCAGCCATATAGCTCAGGAACTGCGTGTTATCCGGGCAGGCTGCATAATCTGTAAAGTGATGCTCCACGGGCCAGAGTTCGTCGAAGTCCAGTTCCTCTGCCAGCAGCCCGAGCTCTACCTCTTCGTCGACCATCTGTCCGTCAGGGACAGCGCGCCCATGGTTTTGAAATACCTGCTGCAATCCGACTTTCATGATGCCTCCACAGGGCGATCGAGCGCCTTGAATAAATAGAGTGTTTCCTCTATTAGAGCATGTACTCTAGACTCGGTTCGGGAAGAAAGCAAGTCCGGGCTTGACAGCTCTGTCTCATCGGCTGCAGCCCGGTCCTTTCGTCAAGCGGATATCAACGGTTGTCAGAGGCCGGCGATCCCTGCCTCTAATCTCGCAAACAAGGAAAGACCATGGGTAACCGACAAAGAATCATAGACGCGGCCGTCGAACTGATGAATATCAATGGCAGTGCCGTCGGTACAACGCAGCTTGTTCAACACCTGTCGATCAGCCCGGGAAATCTTTACTACCATTTCCGCAACCGGGAGGAAATTCTGTTGGAGATCCTGTCGCGTTTACAGCGTGACCTGGACGAGGTACTTGAACTGCAGTCTCGCGAAGCGCTGGACGCGCAACGCCTGGCGCGCTGCTTTGTCGGCGGCGCTCACGTTCTCTGGCAATACCGGTTTTTCTTTTCCTCCACTCTCGAGCTTGTGATGAAAGATGCCCATCTGAGCCAGCAATATCGGGATTTCTCCATTCGAGGCACACACCAGGTTGAGAAGATACTGCAGAGGGCATTCAAGGCCGCTGCCGGACCAATAAAGCTTACAGCCCCGCAGCGGAGGCAACTGGCCGAGAATATGTGGGTGTTGTGGACAAGCTGGCCCAGGTATATCGAGATCCTCAAGGGCAAGGAAATTGGCAAAGCCGAAATCACACGCAGTTACAAACAACTCACCTTTCTGCTGCAACCCTATCTCAGTGGGGTATTCTTTACCGAGGTGGAGGAGTGCGCGAAATCGCTGGCAGTTATACCCTGAAGTACGATGAATTTCCCCGGACCTTGCGTCGGACAAAGTCGGTCCTGCGCCGGGGCCGGTGTCGCCGCCGGACTTTTATCGGGTTAATTAAACCCCTGGGTCGTTCCATGACACTGGCTTTTAGCATGCTATTTCATCCCACCCTCCGGAGAACCACATGAGCGTCAGGCTACAGGGCTTTATCCCTTACCTCACTGTGGTATTCCTCAATGCCTTTGTCGACCTGGGGCACAAGATAGTCATCCAGAACGCCATTTTCAAAAGCTATGATGGCCGGGAACAGGTGGTACTCACCGCCATCGTCAACGGCCTAATCCTGCTGCCGTTCATATTGCTGTTTTCCCCCGCAGGATTCCTGGCGGACAGGTTCGCCAAGCATCGCATCATGAGACACTCGGCATTCATTGCCGTCGTCGCCACGCTGTTGATCACCTTTGCCTACTACCAGGGGTGGTTCTGGGCCGCCTTCGGCCTGACCTTCGCGCTCGCGGTGCAGAGCGCCATCTACAGCCCGGCCAAATACGGCTACATCAAGGAGCTGGCAGGGACGAGCAGGCTCGCCGCGGCAAACGGCATTGTCCAGGCGACCACTATTGCCGGCATACTGCTGGGTACCTTCGCTTTTTCCATCCTGTTCGAGGCACTACTGCCCGAGGACGGTACCAGGGGAACCGGCGACACCATGCACAGCGTCGCACCCATCGGCTGGGTGCTGGTTGCGCTGGCGACGTTTGAATGGTTTTCCACCGCGTTTCTTCCAGACCGCCAACAGGGCAGCACCTCTGAAACCTTCAGGCTGGGCAGCTACCTCAACCTGCACTACCTGCGTCGCAACCTGGCTGTACTGAATGACAACAGCACGATCTGGCTGTCCATCATCGGCCTGTCCACGTTCTGGGCGATCTCCCAGGTCATGCTGGCCGCGTTTCCCGCATTCGCCAAGGCGGCCCTGGATATCAGCAACACCGTCGTCATCCAGGGTATTCTCGCCTGTTCCGGGGCCGGTATCGTGATCGGCTCGCTGGCGGCCGGAAGAGTCTCGCGAAACTATATCGAAACAGGGCTCATTCCTGTCGGAGCGGTGGGTATCGCCATCGGCATTGCTGTGCTGCCCGGCCTCGACACTGCCTGGAGTATGGGCGCGATGTTCGTCCTGGTGGGCACCATGGGCGGCCTGTTCATCGTACCCCTCAACTCACTGATCCAGTTCCACGCACCCGAAAGCCAGTTGGGCACCGTCCTGGCCGGCAACAACTGGATCCAGAATGTGGCGATGCTGGCAGCCCTTGTACTGACGGTCGTGTTTTCGATTGTGGGTATGGACAGCGTTGGCCTGTTCTACATTCTTGCCGCCGCGGCGGTGATTGGCACTGGCTATACCGTTCGCAAACTGCCGCATTCACTGGCACGCATTCTGGCGATGCTGTTGCTCAAGCGTCGCTACCGGATTGAAGTTATCGGTTTCGATAACATCCCCCGGGCGGGTGCAACCCTGTTGCTTGGCAATCATATTTCCTGGATCGACTGGGCACTGGTACAGATAGCCTGTCCCCGGCCGGTACGGTTTGTCATGCTCAAGGGTATCTACGACACGTGGTACCTGCAGCCGTTTTTCAGGGCTTTTGGCGTGGTTCCTATCGCCGCCGGGCAGAGCCTGGAGAGCCTGCAAACCATCAATAACCTGTTGCAGGACGGTGAATGTGTGTGCCTTTTTCCCGAGGGTGCTATCAGTCGCAACGGTCATCTGGGGAAATTTCATAGCGGCTATGAGCGGGCCCTCGCGGGGGTCGATGACGGTGTCATCGTTCCGTTCTACCTGCACGGTCTGTGGGGCAGCAGCCTCTCTCGCGCCGATGAGGGCCTGCGCGATGCGCGCGCACCCGACCTCAAGCGAGACCTGATCGTCGCCTTTGGAGCTCCACTGCCGCTGGATACCACTGCCGACCAACTCAAGCAGCAGATCTTCGAGCTTTCGATTGGCGCGTGGCAAGCCTACAGCGAACAGATGGAACCCATTCCCCTGGCATGGTTGCGCACGGCCAGGCGCAGGCCCTCTCGCAGCTGCGCCGTGGACGATGCCGGAATTGCGTTCACCAACGCCCGGATGGTGAACGCCGCCGCGAGCCTGGGTCAGCAACTCACATTACCGGCTGAAGCGCGCCATATCGGCATCATGCTGCCGGCGGGCACCGCCGCGATTCAGGGAATCATGGCGCTTCTGCTACGCGGCAGGGGGATAGTGCCACTGAATCACACCCTGCCGACAGAGCT
>JAZBNW010000247.1:0-9908 GCA_036350855.1 Halieaceae bacterium | reverse complement strand
TTATTGCTGCGACTTTTGTATGTCTGGCTTTCGTCCGAAACAGATTTGCACATGGCCTGGCACATAGTTTGTTCTGGTCACTACTCGCAGTGGGATTTGGGTACACCATGTTTGGCGCTAGGGTCGCATGACAAACTAACGAATGACCACAAGCCGTTGCTGGCAGGTTCCGGCATGAAATGTCATAAAAATAGGACTTCTATGGACGACAAGCAGGATATCGAGTTTTCGGCATTGGAGCCCTTCGCCGCCCCGCTCGATGAAATTGGCACCTTGCCGGCGGTGTTTGGCTCACCACTGCGCTATGTGCAGGGCGAGGGTGTCATAAGGCAAGCGGGGCGCTACCTGTCGCGATTGGGTATCAGGCGAGCTGCCGTGCTGTTATCGCGAAGAAGCCAACGGGCGGAAGGGCGCGACCTGCTGGCCAGCCTTGAAGCCGCGGGCATCGCCTTTGAGCTTGCCACGTTTGCCGGCGAGTGTTCACTGGAGGAGATAACGCTTCACACCCGCGCCCTGCAATCACTAAAAGAGCCCGTCGATGCGGTTATCGCTGTCGGCGGCGGCAAGGCGGTCGATGCCGGCAAGTCCATTGCGCACCGGTGTAAGCTGCCGTCCGTGGTGGTACCCACCCTGGCATCAAACGATGCACCTTGCGCAGCCGTGTCGGTGCTGTATACGGCTGACGGGGTGACCCTGGATGCCGAGATATTCGACGAGAACCCGGTACTGGTGTTGATGGACACCGGCGTCGTCGCCCGGGCGGGTGAGCGTTATCTTGTCGCCGGCATGGGGGATGCCATGGCGACCTGGTATGAGGCCCGGGCGTGCATCCGCAATCCTGCTGGCTTTACTGTCTTTGGCGGTCGACCGACGCTGGCAGGCAATGCCATAGCCCGACTGTGTGCCGATACAATCTTTGAACATGGCATCGAAGCCCTTGCCGCCGTGCGCGCACACAAGGTGACCGCGGCGCTGGAGCAGGTGGTGGAGGCGAATACACTTCTGAGCGGCCTCGGTTATGAGAGTGGCGGCCTGGCGGCGGCGCACGCCTTTGCGCAGGGCTTCACCGTGCTGGACAGCGTACACCGCAACTACCTGCACGGCGAGATGGTGGCCATGGGCACCATCGCACAACTGGTGCTGGAGTCCGCTGTCGACGACGCCGCGCGCGTAGCCGGCTTTTTTATCGATATCGGTCTGCCGGTACACCTGGGCCACCTGGGTTTATCCGTGGCAGACACAACTGAACTGAATGCGGCGTGCGAGGCGAGCCTGGCCTTCCCATTTATCGCCAACATGGGGATGCAGCTGGATGCGCAGACCCTGCAGGCCGCGCTGAGTGAAGCGGATGCACTGGGTCGAGGGCTGGTGGCAAGCAAAGGTGATACCGCTTACCGGGCACTGCATGCTCCAGGCCCGGCATCCCGGATATCGTAGAGGTCACCCGTGAACCAGTGGCAGATAGGCAGGATCAAGATCACCCGCATAGTGGAAATGGAAATGTCGGGGGGAACCCGGTTCATCCTGCCCGACGCGACCCGGGACGCATGCCAGTCCATCGAATGGATGAGGCCACATTTTATGGATGCCGCTGGCAATTTGATCATGAGCATCCACGCCCTGGTCGTAGACACAGGGCAGCAGCGAATCGTCGTCGACACCTGCATCGGCAACGACAAGCAGCGCCCTATTCCCGCATGGTCGAATTTGCAAACCGCTTTCCTGAAAGACCTGGAGTCTGCCGGATACCCGCGAGAGTCCATTGACACCGTACTGTGCACCCACCTCCATGTAGACCATGTGGGGTGGAATACCATGCTCGTCGAGGACCGCTGGGTTCCCACCTTTCCCAATGCCCGCTACCTGCTGGCGGAGAAGGAATGGCAGTACTGGAATGGCACGGATGACGATCCCCTCAATGCCGGGCTGCTGGATGATTCGGTGCGGCCGGTGTTTGCCGCCGGCCTGGTCGACCTGGTCGACTGGAATCACAAGGTCTGTGAGGGTGTGCGACTCAAGCCCACGCCGGGGCATACCCCCGGGCATGTCAGCATCCATATCGAATCAGACGGGCAAAAAGCCCTGATCACCGGAGACTGGATTCACCATCCCTGCCAGATGACGCGCCTCGATTGGTGCAGCTCAGCCGACCATAACCGGGAACAGGCGCGGGCAACGCGGGAAGCGCTTCTTGAGCGTTACGCGGACCAGCCGGTTCTCATTATCGGAACCCATTTTGCCACACCGACCGCCGGGCACGTGAAGCGGTTGCCGGGCAGCGGATACTGGTTTGATGTTGAATTTCCCACTTGCTGATTAGCGGATACCAGGTGCCTGGCCAACTGGACACAGCCGTAAAGAAACGCGGGATGTCGACACCTGGTTTTTCGGCCTTATCCACCGTGCCGAGGGTCGCAAGCGCCAGAGTCCCAAGCGCGGAGGGCTGCCTGCAATACGAATTCACAGGGTACAGCGTGGATCTTGCCTGACAGTGGCTCTATGATGACGCTCGATAACGAGCCAACGGAGTCCATGTGATGCCACCTCATACGAACTGCTGGTCGGACGACCGGATATACGATTATCCCGGCCTGGTGCAGGGCCTGCAAACGTACTTGAAACTCAAAGCCATGCCAATCGGCATGAAACGTCTGCGCAAGGCTTCGGAACTGGACTCCATCGATCGGCTACGGCGGGTCCCGGAGGAATTGAAGCTCACCACGGACCAGATCGTAGGCCAGAGCCGCTGGCTGGGCTATACCCTCGGCGTTACCATGGAAAACCTGGTTGGAGCCCAGTGCGGCGCCGTGGTGGGCCTGTCACCGCGAGACGAGGAGTTTCTCAGCGGGAAAAACTTCAACGGCGTGTGGTACGGGACTCTGCAGGACAGCGCCGCTCACCAACAGGCCATGCACTGTGCCTCCCATGGCGACTACGAAGCCCTTGTGGTGTCGCCATTGATCTCCGGGCGTATCGGCAATCCTGATATCTGTTTGATTTACGCCACTCCAGGACAGATGATCACACTGATCAACGGCCTGCAGTGGAAGAATTACCGGCCCTGCGTGTTTAGCGTGGTGGGAGAGAGCTCCTGTGCTGATTCCTGGGGACGGGCCCTGTCTACAGGAGAGCCCTCGGTATCGATTCCCTGCTATGCCGAGAGGAAATTCGGTGGTGTGCAGGATGACGAGTTGCTAATCGCTTTGCCTCCCAGCTATCTGCCAGGCGTCATCGAAGGGCTGGAGGCGCTTAGCAGGAATGGCCTGCGCTATCCCATCCCCAACCACGGATTGGATGTGTCACCGCTGGCTTCCATGGCGAAATCTTACGGGTAACTGTATGGGACGGCAGCTCCATGTCTCAAAGCTGGAAGTCACGAAATTCCCACATGGCCTTGGCGATCCCCGGTGCCTGAAAAGTACCCTCAGCAGCGGAAATGGTCGATCTGAATTTCCTCGCCGAGGTCGGCATAGTCGCCCGCGGCACGACCTGACCTGAACTTTCCCCAGTTGATGGGCCGATAGCGGGCAGGCGCCTCCTTTGATACCACGCCGGGCAGCGGCGCGTAGTCGACACGGTAATCGGGGTTGTAAAAAAAGGGCGCGCTGAATCGTTCCTTCTCCGCGCTTGCCAGCACACGGTGCAGGGGTGCGATGTAGCGATCGTTGGACCAGACCTGGACGATGTCGCCGATGTTGATCGTCAGCGCCCCGGGATTGGGCGCTACCGTGTGCCACCGCCCACGGTGCAGGAACTGCAGGCCAGGCTGGCTGTCGGCCAGCAGCACCGTCAGCGCGCCGGAGTCAGTGTGCTGGCTGATTCCCAGATGGTCCCCGGCGGAAGCGCACAGGGGATAGTAATTGAGCCGCAGGAAGCTGGTATGCCGGTCACCGAAACTGGCCCCCAGGTAGTCCGGCGCCATCCCCAGATTGCTGCTGATACCGGCGAGTATGCCCTCGGCTACCCGCTGCACGGCGGCATAGAACGATTCGATCACCGCCTGGAATTCCGGCAGGCTGGCCGGCCACTGGGGCACGCTCCCCGCCATGGGGCCTTCCTCCGCCACGGGCCCGAAATCGAATATTTCCTTCCAGTCCCGCACATTCCTGGTCAGCTCCCGGTCGAAGAAGCCCCAGGCATTATCCCGCGTCCTCTCGATGGCGAGCTTTTCGTCACGCGGCAGGCAGAAGAACTGCTGCATCTGCTGGAGGGTTGCCGTGACAAGCGGGGCATGGATGCCGTGCCGGACAATCTGGAAACAGCCCCACTCGGAGCAGGCCCGATCGAGCGCCGGGTACCAGTCACTGGCCGCGAACTCCGCAACATCCAGTACGGGCAAAGCCGTCATCACTCCTGTATACCCTCCTCTGCCTGGTAAATGTTTGGTTCGCGATGATACCAGTGGTTGTTGGTGTAAGGTAATTGTGGTCTGACCCCGCTCTCTTTGCCCCACTCGCTGACCTCAGTCTCTGACCCCGCTTTCTGAATTGAGATTTGGCCTTGGCCAGCTAAACTCAGCGAAGGTTTCGCGCTGGGAGACACTGATGAAGTATGCCCTTGTTTTGCTCTTGCTCGCCATAAACGCGGCTCCGGCCAACGCGGAGGTTATTGCCGCTTCACCGGACCACTACACCTTGCGCCACGAGGCGGTCTCGCCGCTCGCGCCGGATGCACTGTGGAACAGGCTGGTGCACCCCGAATCCTGGTGGAGCCCGGTGCATTCCTATTCCGGCGACGCGGCTAATCTGTCGCTCGACCTGCGCGCGGGCGGCCTCTGGAAAGAGGAATGGGATGGCGGCTCAGTGGCCCATGGATACGTGCTCTACGTGAATCCGGGTGAGCAGCTGAGGCTGGAGGCTCCTTTCGGCCCGCTACAGTCGATGGCCGTCAATGTTGTCTGGACCATAAGCGTCCGGGCTGAAGGCACCGGCTCCAAAGTGATTTTTGACGAGGTCGCTAACGGGTCCGAGGCCAGCCGGCTTGACACGATTGCCGGCACGGTGGACGGCGTCAAGGCGGAAGCACTCCGCCGGCTGGTCGCCGCCGGGGATTGATCAGCTCCTGTCACATCCGTCCCGTCTGATAGGCCTTTGATCTCAACTGTATTGAGCCAGATCATAGAAACCCCTGAAAAGGTAGGGTATCTTTCCAGACTCTCCGGCGTTTTACCATCTTGTCGCAATGCCCACGCAGGGCCTGGTGGCAGTTCTGTGTCGGTGCGCCGCTTTAACAAACTGCTTATCCCGACCCGGAACAGTCGAAAATAAGGAAATACGTTATGACTAATAAAGTTGAAACCAGTCCAGAAGAATCCGGCCCGGTGCTTGTCAACAAGGCCGCCGCGCCAACATTGATAACAAAACAGGACACCCATCTTTCCATGGCAGAAAAGCGCCTGGGAAAAACACTGAAGAAAAATGTCACGCTAAGCCAGGACGAGCTCGATGCAATCAGCTCCAGGGATGGACTGCTGCAATTGCTTAACAGCAAGAATGTCAATGTCAAAAAGGCGTTGATCAAGCTGCAGTACGAACAGGAGCTGGAGCAGCTGCAAATCGCGCTGGTTAAATTGCAGCGCTCCGTACAGCAGGAGGGACGGCGGGTAGCGGTTATTTTCGAGGGCAGGGACGCCGCGGGAAAAGGCGGCACTATCCGTCGTTTCATCGAGCACCTGAATCCGCGCAGCGCGAGGGTTGTCGCATTGCCGACGCCGACAGAGCTGCAGAAAGGCCAGTGGTACTTCCAGCGCTACGTCGAAAAATTACCGAATCCGGGTGAAATGGTTTTCTTTGATCGCAGCTGGTACAACCGGGCGGTCGTTGAGCCGGTGATGGAATTCTGTACCGAACAACAGCACCGCACGTTTATCCAGCAGGTCCCGGAGTTCGAGCACATGCTCTACGAGGACAACCTGGAACTGGTGAAGTTCTGGTTCTCGATCTCCAAGGAGGTACAGCAAGAACGTTTTGAATCGCGCCGCTTGAATCAACTCAAGCAGTGGAAAATCAGCCCGGTCGATGACAAGGCGCAGGAAAACTGGGGGCGCTACACCAAATACAAGGAACTGATGTTCAGCAAGACACATACGTCCTACAGCCCCTGGATTATCGTCAAGGCAAATGACAAGAAGAAGGCGCGGCTGGAAAGTATGCGCTATCTGCTTTCCGCACTGGATTTCCCGGACAAGGAAAAACTGGACATCAACCTGTACCCTGACCCGGAGATTGTCGTGCGGTACCACCGCTCCGGCCAGCGTATCGACTAAGTTGCAGTGGATATCAGTGGTATGGGTGATATCGGGTTCAGAGTAAATTTATACGTTGAAGTAAAGGGCAGCCACTGACCGCACCTGACTCAAGGACTCTGACCCCTTGCTATGCTCTGACCCCCTCTATGGGCGAATTCTCAATTTGGTAAGCCAGAACGGCGTGTCGGGCGCCGGCGGGAACTCGACCGCGTAGCGCGCATTGTTTACATACAGTGAATTCCCGAAGATTGCGCCGCTCGCCACCCCGTCCAGGTTGTCAGGATCGGTGATCGTTTCGACCAGCGTGCCGGACAGGTAATCCTTGGCCAGTTCCACGACCTGGATCCCGTCGATGGATGCGGAGGGACCCGGGAAGTCGTAAGGCGTCATGATATAGACGGTCCTGTTGTGCATCGCGAGGCCATCGAGAAAGCCCGTGAGCGGGCCGTCAACGGCAATTTGATCCAGATCGCCGCTGGCGGTATCGAAGCGATACAAGCGAGCAAGGTTGGAGTGACCGATAATCAGGGTCTTTCCGTCCGGCGTCGATACGATGCCATTGCCGCCGCAGCAGGGTTCGGTATTCGGGTCGAGGACGAACTCGGGGAGTAACGGTATCTCGGTGGCAGCACCCGGATCGAGCGGAATTCTCCCATTCTTCGACAGGGGCAGTCGGTACAGCACCGGGCGGAAGGAATCGGTAAAGTAGACCGCGTCTTTCGTGATCGTCAGGTCGTTGACCACCCCGAACTCTCCCGACGTGTTCAACTGGTACTCCATGACCAGGGCGCCAGTGTCCGCTTCAAAGACCAATGCGTTGCCGTAAACGCATCCGGCCACAAACAGGTAGTTCGTGCGATCATCGACACGCATCCCGAGTTTTAAACAGTCGAATGGGTCCGCCCCGGCGTCCACCAGGACTTCCCCTTCCCCGGATCGCAGGTCCACCCTGTAGATGTATCCGTCCGGCGAGCTGTTGTAGGCCGTCGGTCCCTTGCCTATCGCGAACCCTTCCGGCGCAGATCCAGCCAATGTGTGGACTCGTGACGGAAAGGGTTTGTCACCGGCACTGGCCGGGAAGACGGGCAGGGCCAGCAAGATCGTTGCGGAAATGGTCAGAATCGTGTGCCTGTTGACGGCTTTCAGTCGCTTCATGGTTCTTCACCTCGGATTGTCAGATGCACTGCCCGCACGGCAGTCTCACAAGTATGGTGCAGGACCGGATTTTTGCCTGTTGCGAACCTGATTTCTGGGTGATGGCCAGCTGATGAGTGGAAAATCCGGGTCGTTCACAGTTTTGGCAGGAATATTGCGTATTTGGTCACGGATAGTTCAAACTGCGGGGCACTGGCATAATCTCATGGAAAAGCAATAACTTGCAGGAAGCTACATCCCAGTTCTCTTCGGGCCCCGGGACATTTGAATTCGGTCGCTGGCGCTTCAGCGCGGACACCGGTGACCTGACTGACGGGGAGGCCTGCGTCCGCCTGGAACCCCAGGTTGGCAAACTCCTGGCGTACTTCCTTGGCAACCAGCACCAGGTCATCAGCCGTGACGAACTCATCGCCTCGGTCTGGGCAAACCGCACCGTCTCGGACGACGCGATCAACCGCTGCGTATCCATCCTGCGACAGACCCTGTCGCCGGATGACAAGAGTGCCTACATCGAGACCGTGGTGCGCAAGGGTTATCTCGCCCACTTTCCGCCCGCCGCGGCGGACAATCCAGCCGGGGCAAGACCGGCAAGCCGGCAGGGATTCCTGCGGCTGGCCGCACTGGCCTGCGCGGTCGTTCTCCTGCTGCTCGCAGGGGCCTACTATGTTGCGGGTAACGGCCAGATCGAGCCCGCGCGGCGCACGGCGGGGCCGCCGATGGTGGCGGTGTTGCCATTTACCCCTGCCCGCCCGGGGGGTGACAGCGAATTCTCTGCCGCCGGCATACACGATGACCTGCTGACCCAGCTGGCCCAGCTCCAGTCGCTCCGGGTTATCTCGGCTACCTCGATGAAGGAGTATCGAGGTGTGGAGCGCAATGTGCGTGACATCGGCAGTGAACTGGGCGCGGATGTCGTGCTGGAGGGCAGCGTTCAGACGGCTGACGGCCGGATTCGCATCAATGCGCAATTGATCGATGCGCGCACCGACGAACACCTGTGGGCCGAAAGCTATGACCGGCAACTGTCCACTGCAAACATTTTTGACATCCAGGCAGGTATCGCACGCGCCATTGCACTGGAACTGGGCGCCACCCTGACGGCACAGGACGACAGCCAGCTCGCCTTGATACCTACCGATAATATGGCCGCCTATCGCGCTTACCATCGGGCTTTGCAATTACGCGATACACCGGGGTCCGGGATAAGCAGCCCGGACTATTTGGCAGCGCTGGAAGAAGCGGTTGCGCTGGACCCCTCTTTCAGCCGGGCGTGGGCCGAACTGGTCAGCACGCTCGCTTTCCTGAATTTCAGTGGTGCCCGCCCGGAGATGACCCTGCGCGCGGAGCAGGCACTGCAACGCCTTCAGGCCGTGGCCCCCGGATCCGCTGACCACCTGATCGGCCAGGCGGCCTACGTCTACTATGCATTGAAAGACTACGACAAGGCACACGAGATAATTTCCCGGGCCCTGGTAATGAATCCCAGCGATGTCAACGCTGTGGAGCTGAAATCCTGGATCGAACGCCGCCAGGGAGATTTCGATGCCTATCTGGAATCAAAGTACGAGGCGCGCAGGCTGGACCCGCGCAATCCCGCCCTGACCGACCTCGTTCTTCGGGTTCTTCTCCTGACTCATCATTATGACGCTGCCAAGGCCGAGCTTGAGAATGTGCCCTTCAATAGTTTCATCACGGGATCAACACGGCACCTGGTTCTGTTCCGCGATAACCGTGACTTCGATAGCTTGCAGGCCGCCACGGCTGAGTTGTGCCAGTTCTACGAGGTAGAAGACTGCGGGTGGGAAGCCCATGTTGCAAACAGGGACTACCGCTCCGCCCTGGATTCCCTGGACGCGCCAGATGAACCGGGCAGGACTCTCGCACTTTCCCAAAGTGAGGGGCGCAGGATAATGACCTACTGGCTGATGACACGAGACGGCCTGCAAACACCCGAATTCGACCCCTGGTTCGACAGCCTGGAAAAGCGGTCGACTGACTCGATAGATCTTAAAAACGCGCGAGCCTATCTGGCATTGGCCATGCTGGCCGGCATTCGCGGCAAAAACGATGAAAGCGAGACGTTAGTCAGGCGTTGGAACCTGCAGGAACCCGTGGACTGGGCTGAACGCTCCAACTCGATTCACGAAGCCTGTCGCGTACTCGGCATGATCGGGGCAGCGGATGCGGCGGTCCAGTGCATTCGAACAGGGCTCGATGAAGCCAGTCGCGTCGCGCCCTTTTTTGAACCCTATCTGCCTTTCTACGACCCGATACGGGAAGAGGCCGCTTTTGTCGGCCTGCTGGCCGAGATTGATCCGGTGGCGCAGGTGATTGAGTAAGGCCGGCGGATTGCGGCTGGTCAGGTCATCGGGGCAATGCAAGATTTTGAAGCAGGGGAAATCAGACACCCAGTTTCATTTTGAAACATTACCTGGCCCCGAATACCCACAGCCCATTCACCCCATATCCTTCGGTCCGGGCTGCCTGCCTGGAAGTCGTCAAAATA
>JAZBNW010000246.1:0-9703 GCA_036350855.1 Halieaceae bacterium | reverse complement strand
TAGTAATTGATGTCATAGTCACCCAGCAGCCACCAGGCGATGGCGCCTGTAGCGGCTGCAAAAGGCAGCAGGTAAGCCAGCACCCGAACCGTGAGGCCGACGGTCAGCCGCAGCAGCGTCACCCCCTGCCGCAGGGAAAAGCGCACCGCCGCCAGTGGCGCCACTTTCAGTGAGTGTTGCGCTCCCTGCGCGATGGCTAGCAGGGCGCCGAGCTCCAGGCCTGCGAGCGCGAGCAACAGGCCGATCAGGAAAATCGCACAGGCCAGTCCCAACGGGCTTAGCAGCAACAGGGCGATCTCCTGGTCGGCGACTGCCGTGTTGCCCGACAGGGCCAGCAGGCCCTGCACGGTGATGCCGAACAGGGGAGTGAACAGGCCCAGCCCGAGCAGGGTGAACAGCAGGTGGACGATCAGCGCCGGGCGCCAGTAGCGGCGCGCCTCACTCAATACCTTCGATAGTCGCATGTGCCGGGATCCATGGAGTTCGCAGGAGAGCAAAATAGCATGCCGGCGCCGCCGACTGAACCTTGCACGCCGCGGCTACTCTGCTAGGCTGCTTGCTCCATTTCCACGCAAGAGGCACGGCCGTGACTGATACAAGCATACTGACTGGCGGGCTCCACTTCGGCGAGGGTCCGCGCTGGCGGCAGGGAAGACTCTGGTTCAGCGACTTCTACGATCACGCGGTAAAGTCCGTCGATCCCGGCGGGCAGGTGAGAACCGAATTCAGCTTTGAGGACCAGACATCCGGCCTGGGCTGGCTGCCCGATGGCCGCCTGCTGGTGGTCTCCATGCGGCAGTTGGCCGTACTGCGGCAGGAGGGCGACCAGTTTGTGCTGCACGCCGATTTATCGGGCCTGGCGCGCCATTTGTGCAACGACATGGTGGTGGATGGGGCCGGTCGGGCGTGGGTGGGCAATTTCGGCTTTGATCTGGACGCCGAGCTCGACAGGCGCGAGCCGGAGGAGATCGTTGCGGACCATCCGGCCACCAATCTTGCCCGGGTCGACCCCGATGGCAGTGTTCACCTGGCTGCCCCGGACATGCATTTCCCCAACGGCAGCGTGGTAACGCCTGACGGCCGGACCCTGATCGTGGCCGAAACCCTCGCCATGCGCCTGACTGCCTTTGATATCGGTGATGGCGGTGAATTGCTGAACCGCCGGGTGTGGGCCCCGGTGGGTATGCGGGCTCCCGATGGTATCTGTCTCGATGCCAGCGGCAATATCTGGGTGGCAAACGCGCTGGCCCCGGAGTGCGTACTTTTCGCCGAGGGAGGGCAGGAGCTGCGGGTCGTCAACACCAGCCAGAACTGCTACGCCTGCATGCTCGGCGGAGCGGATGGGCGCGACCTGCACCTTGTCACCGCACAGTCCAGCCACCACGGCACTGCCGCCGCCGAACGGACCGGCAGGATTGAAACCATCAGGGTCGAGGTGCCGGGCGCCGGCTGGCCCTGACCGCCGCCGCAAACCGCGCCGGGGTCAGGCGGCGCGCTTGCCTGATTTGCGTTGTTTCAACATCGGCGCCAGGAACTGCCCGGTAAAGGACTGCCTGGCCTTGGCCACGACCTCGGGTGTGCCGGTGGCGATAATCTGGCCGCCGCCACTGCCGCCCTCTGGGCCCAGGTCGATGATCCAGTCGGCGGTTTTGATGACGTCCAGGTTGTGCTCGATGATGACGATGGTGTTGCCGTGGTCGCGCAGGCGGTGCAGTACGGCCAGCAGCTGCTTGATATCCTCGAAGTGCAGACCGGTGGTCGGTTCGTCCAGGATGTACAGGGTCTTGCCGGTATCGCGCTTGGACAGTTCCCGGGACAGCTTGACCCGCTGGGCCTCGCCGCCCGACAGGGTGGTCGCCGCCTGGCCCAGGCGGATGTAGGACAGCCCCACATCCATCAGCGTCTGCAGTTTGCGGGCGA
Organism: Halieaceae bacterium; assembly: GCA_036350855.1. GTDB lineage: Bacteria > Pseudomonadota > Gammaproteobacteria > Pseudomonadales > Halieaceae > JARRPM01. The sequence continues at coordinate 7,783 of JAZBNW010000246.1, read as the reverse complement.
TGGCCGGCACCGGTTCAAAGAAAACCAGGGCGTCCTCCACGGTCATTTCCAGCACCTCGTGGATGTTCCGGCCCTTGTAGCGCACCTCCAGGGTTTCCCGGTTGTAGCGTTTGCCCTTGCAGATATCGCAGGGCACGTAGATGTCCGGCAGGAAGTGCATCTCCACCTTGGTCACGCCGTCGCCCTGGCAGGCCTCGCAGCGTCCCCCCTTCACGTTGAAGCTGAAGCGACCCGCCTTGTAGCCCCGTGAGCGGGCTTCCTGGGTGCCGGCGAACAGCTCCCGCACCGGCGTGAATATCCCGGTGTAGGTGGCGGGGTTGGAGCGCGGCGTGCGGCCGATCGGGCTCTGGTCTATGTCGATGCACTTGTCTATCTGGTCCATGCCCTCGATCGATTCGTAGGGTTCCGGGGTCAGCGTGCTGGCGCCGTTCAGCTCCGTCGCGGCGATCGGGTAGAGGGTGCCGTTGATCAGCGTGGACTTGCCGGAGCCGGAAACGCCGGTGACGCAGGTGAGCAGGCCCAGCGGTATTTCCAGGGTCACCGACTGCAGGTTGTTGCCAGAGGCGCCTGCCAGAACCAGCTGGCGCCTGGGGTCATTGGGTGTGCGCCTGGCGGGGATTTCGATCCGGCGTTTTCCCGACAGATAGGCGCCGGTGAGGGAGTCCGGGGTGTTGAGGATATCCTTCAATTTGCCCTGGGCGACGATGCGGCCGCCGTGGACGCCCGCTCCCGGGCCGATGTCGATGATGTGATCGGCACTGCGGATGGCGTCTTCATCGTGCTCGACTACCAGCACGGTGTTGCCCAGGTCGCGCAGGTGGGTCAGGGTGGCCAGCAGGCGCTCATTGTCGCGCTGGTGCAGGCCGATGGAGGGTTCATCCAGGATATACATCACGCCCACCAGCCCCGCGCCTATCTGAGATGCCAGCCTGATCCTCTGGGCCTCTCCACCGGAAAGGGTTTCGGCGCTGCGATTGAGGGTCAGGTAGTTGAGTCCCACATCGACCAGGAAACGGTAGCGCGCCCGCAGCTCCTTCATGATCTTGTTGGCGATCTCCCCCTTGCGTCCCTCCAGCTGCAACTGCCCGAAGTAGAGTTCCGCCTCTCCCACCGGCATGCTGGTGATGCTGGGCAGGGTGCGTTCATCGACGAAGACATGGCGCGCATCCCGCCGCAGGCGTGTGCCCTCGCAGTCCGGGCAGGGGTGGTTGGAGAGAAACCTGGCCAGTTCCTCCCGCACCGAGGAGGACTCGGTGTCGCGGTAGCGGCGCTCCATATTCGGGATGATGCCCTCGAAGGGATGGGTGCGCTTGAACACGTCGCCCCGGTCGTTGACATAGGCAAAGGCGATTTCCTGCTTGCCACTGCCGTGGAGGATGACCTGGCGGTGTTTTTTGGCCAACTGCTCGAAGGGGGTATCGATATCGAAGCCGTAGTGCTCGGCCAGGGATGTGAGCATATGGAAATAATAGACATTGCGCCGGTCCCAGCCGCGAATGGCGCCCTCGGACAGGCTGGCCTCCGGGTGCAGGACCACCCGCTCCGGGTCGAAATACTGGCGCACACCGAGGCCGTCGCAACTGGCGCAGGCACCCGCGGGGTTGTTGAAGGAGAACAGGCGGGGCTCCAGCTCGTCGATACTGTGGCCGCACTCCGGGCAGGCAAACCGCGCGGAAAAGCTGATATCGTCGCCGCCGCCGTCCATGTAGTTGATCGATGCCAGGCCGTCCGTCAGCCCCAGTGCGGTCTCGAAGGATTCGGCGAGGCGGATTCCCAGGTCCTCGCGCACCTTGAAACGGTCCACCACCACCTCGATCCGGTGTTTCTTTTTCTTGTCCAGTGCCGGCACGTCGTCCAGGTCCGTGACAATGCCGTCTACCCGTGCCCGGACGAAACCGCCGGCGCGCAGTTCCTCGAACACATGCAGGTGCTCGCCCTTGCGGTCCCGCACCACCGGCGCCAGCAGCATCAGCTTGCTGCCCTCGGGCAGCGCCAGCACCGTATCCACCATCTGGCTGACGGTCTGGGCCTGCAGGTTGTGGCCGTGATCGGGGCAGCGGGGCTCGCCCACCCGGGCAAACAGGAGCCTGAGGTAGTCGTATATCTCGGTGATGGTGCCGACTGTCGAGCGCGGATTGTGGGAGGTGGATTTCTGCTCGATGGAAATGGCCGGCGACAGGCCCTCGATATGGTCCATGTCGGGCTTTTCCATCATGGACAGGAACTGGCGGGCATAGGTGGACAGGGACTCCACGTAGCGGCGCTGGCCCTCCGCATACAGTGTGTCGAACGCCAGCGAGGACTTGCCGGAACCGGACAGTCCGGTGATCACCACCAGCTTGTCCCTGGGGATGTCCAGGTCGATATTCTTGAGGTTGTGGGTGCGAGCCCCACGTACTTGAATGGTGTCCATAAAAGGCCAGATAAGGTTGCGAAGGCGAAACCGGGCAGTATATGCCCTGGCTGATGTGGCTGCAAAAACATCCTGTTAATTACGGCGCGGGCGGGACACTGGATGTGCTGGCGGCGCCGAAACTGTTAGTATTGTCGGCTTTGAATTCACAGACCCTATCCCGTGATCACTGAACACCCGATGACAGCGCTGGAGCGGCGCGCGGTAAGCTCCCTGGCGCTGCTCTACAGCTTTCGTATGCTGGGCCTCTTCATGGTGCTGCCCCTGCTGGCCCTGTACGCCGTGGACCTGCCGGACGCCACGCCCAGCCTGATCGGCCTCGCGCTGGGCATCTACGGCCTGACCCAGGCCCTGTTGCAGATCCCCCTGGGCTGGCTGTCGGACCAGGTGGGGCGCAAGCCGGTGATCATCGGCGGCCTGCTGTTGTTTGCCGCCGGCAGTGTGCTGGCGGCGGTGGCGGACAGCCTGTGGGGTATTGTCCTGGGGCGGGCACTGCAGGGCGCCGGCGCGATCGCAGCCACGGTCATGGCCCTGGTGGCCGACCTGACCAGCGAGGAACAGCGCACCAAGGCCATGGCCATCGTCGGGGTGAGTATCGGCCTGTCATTTGCCGTCGCCCTGGTACTCGGGCCGGTCATCGCAGCCGCAGGTGGCCTGGCCTCGGTGTTCTGGGTCACCGCGCTCCTGGCCCTGGGGGGCATCGCCATCGTGGTGATGCTGGTGCCCGGCCCCCCGCCTGTGCCGGCGGGTCACGACGATGTGGGCGCCAGCCCGGGAATGTTCGGCAGGGCCCTGCGCGATCCCACCCTGTTGCGGCTGGATTTTGGGGTATTTGCCCTGCACTTTATTTTGATGGCCTGCTTTCTGGTGGTGCCCGGCGTGCTCGAGCAGGTCGCGGGGGTCGATCGCGCCCATCACTGGCAGGTCTACCTCCCGGTACTGTTGTTGTCGATTGTCGGCATGCTGCCACTGATGCGCATGGCGGAGCGCGGCGGTCTCCCCCGCCAGATGTTCCTCAGCGGCATCGGCCTGCTGGTGGCGGCCGTGCTGGTGCTCGGAACCGCGGCGGGGCCCTGGGTTTTCTTTTTCGGCCTCTGGCTGTTCTTCGTCGGCTTCAACTACCTGGAAGCGACGCTGCCCTCGCAGGTCAGCAAGTCGGTGTTTGCAGGGGGCAAGGGTACCGCGCTGGGGATATTCTCCACCTGCCAGTTCCTCGGCGCCTTCGCCGGTGGTGCGGGAGGCGGCTGGGTACTCCAGCACTTTGGCCAGGCCTACCTGATCGGCCTGTGCCTGGCACTGGCCGGCCTGTGGTTCGTGTTGATGCTGGGCGCCGGCTGCGCCCTGGTGCCCCAGCCGGAGCGCGCCCCCCGGACCCGCTAGCCCCGCACCGCCCTGATACGGCAAATGATGAAACACGACCGCCCGGGGCTGTCGCAATTGGGTGGCGGGATTGCTATAGTCATCGGTTGATCTTGTACACCAATTTTGTATTTGAATTGAGGAATTCCTATGGCGTCACGGGGCGTTAATAAAGTCATCCTGGTGGGCAACCTGGGCAACGACCCTGAAACGCGGTTTTTCCCCGACGGGGGGGCCGTCACCACCGCCAGCCTTGCCACCAGTGAATCCTGGAAAGACAAGCAGACCGGACAGCCACAGGAAAAGACCGAGTGGCACCGGGTGGTGTTTCGCGATCGCGGCAACTACCGTCTGGGGCAGATAGCCGGGGAGTACCTGAAGAAAGGCTCCAAGGTCTACGTCGAGGGCCGCTTGCAGACCCGCAAGTGGACAGACAAGGCCGGCGTTGATCACTACACCACCGAGATTATCGCCGAACAGATGCAAATGCTGGACAGCCGCAGCGCCGGTTCAGACGGTGAATACAGTGCCTCCGCCGAGGCGCCGCGGAGCGCCCCGCGAGCGGCGTCCCAGGCACCGGCGGCGAGTTCGCAGCCAGCTGACTTTGGCGATTTTGACGACGACATACCCTTTTGACGGGGTATTGCTGAGCGCCGGGTGATCGCTTCGAAAACAGTGGCATAGAGCCGTGCGCGTACTCATCCTTGGATCGGATACACCCCTGGGTCACGCCCTCGTCGGTAAACTGCAGTCTCTGGGTCGCCACGAGGTCACGTCCCTCACCCGGGCGGCCTGTCGCTGGAAGAGTGAGCGGCAGGCCAAGAAAGCGGTGGCGCGGGCGAAGTGCGAGATTCTGGTGGATTTGCGCATCTCGGCTGCCGCCGATGGGGTCGACCAGCTGCAGGAGCTGGACCTGAAGCGCTGCCACTGGGTGGCCAAGGCCTGCCAGCGCAGCGGCATGACCTACCTCTACACCTCGAGCTCGAGGGTATTCTCGGGCCAGTTGGACCGCCCCTACACGGAGGAAGACTACCCCGATAACGAAACCGAGTTCGGCACCATGCTTGCCGACGCCGAGCAGCTGGTGCGCGACAGCTGTGAGCACCACCTGATCCTGCGCCTGGGGCCGATCTTCTCCTTCGAGGGCACCAACCTGATCACCCAGATGCTGGGTGAGCTGGGCACCCGCGGCGGCAGTCTGGTGATGGACAACAACCTGCGCGGGTGCCCCGTCGCGGCGGACGATGGCGCCCGGGTGATCTCGGCCCTGCTCGACCAGCTCAGTACCGGCCTGCAGGCCAATGGGATCTACCACTACTGCAGCTCCGACACCGCCACTTTTTACGAATTCGCCGAGGCCCTGCTCGCTTCCGCATCCCAGTTCTCGGAGTTCAGTCCCACTGCCGTGCAACTGCAGCGGCAGCCGGAGGGCCTGTCCCCTCTCAATCGCGCCCTGAACTGCAGCAAGATCCGCAACACCTTCGCCATCAAGCAGGCGCCCTGGCGCAGCGCGGTCCCGCGCATCGTGAAACAGTATTTCGCACTCCAGCGCAGCAAGTTATGAGGTGAGACCATGGCAAAAGCCACCGATGAAAGCCCCAGGTCGCTGGCGGTAGCGGTGCTGACCGTTTCCGACACCCGTACCCGGGAGACCGACACCTCGGGCGATTACCTGGCCGGGGCACTGGCTGCCGAGGGCCACCGGCTGGCGGCCAGGACCATCGTGATCGATGACATCTACCAGATCAGGGCCGTACTCTCCGGCTGGATAGCCGATGCGGGTATCGATGCGGTGCTGGTCACGGGGGGCACCGGGTTTTCCGGGCGGGATTCGACCCCCGAGGCGGTGCGGCCCCTGTTCGACAAGGACATCGATGGCTTCGGCGAGGTATTCAGGGCCTTGTCCCACGCCGAGATCGGCTCCTCCACCATCCAGTCCAGGGCGGTGGCCGGCTTTGCCAATGACACGGTGGTTTTCTGTATGCCCGGCTCTACCGGCGCCTGCAGGACAGCCTGGCAGGGGCTGATACGCGAACAGCTGGACAGCAGCCACCGGCCCTGCAATTTTGTCGGCGTTCTGAAGGTGCGGGAGCGGGAGACTTGACCCCACTGCTGCCGGTAGCCGATGCCCTGGCGCGGGTACTGGCGCAGGCCGATCCGGGCCAGGCGGTGGTAGACATCGCCCTGATCGAAGCCCTGGGGGCGGTGCTGGCGGAAGACGTGGTAGCCGCTATCGCGGTGCCCGGTGACGATAACAGTGCGATGGACGGTTACGCCCTGCGGGCGGCGGAAGCGGGTCTGCCCCTGCGGGTCAGCCAGCGTATTGCCGCGGGTGGCGGCGACGCCGTCCCGCTGGCGCCCGGCACGGCAGCCAGGATCTTCACCGGCGCGGCCATCCCGCCGGGGGCCGACGCGGTGGTGATGCAGGAGAACTGCGAGGAGCGCGACGGCGTGCTGGCCGTTGCGGGGCCGGTCACACCCGGCCAGAATATCCGCCCCCGCGGCCAGGATATAGCCGCGGGTTCCACCGTGCTGGCCCGGGGCAGGGTGCTGCGACCCCAGGACATGGGCCTGCTCGCGTCCGTCGGGCGCTCTGCCGTGGCGGTATACCGGCCGCTGCGGGTGGCGGTACTGTCCACGGGGGACGAACTGCTGGAGCCGGGCAGTGCCGGACCGGGGCGCGGCCAGCTCTACAACTCCAATCGCTATACCCTCGCGGGGCTGGTGCGCTCTCTGGGTATGACCTTCATCGACGGCGGCATCGTGCCTGACGACCCGGACGCCACTGCCCGGGCGTTGGCGGCGGCCGCCGCGACCGCCGACTGCGTCATCACCTCCGGTGGTGTCTCGGTGGGTGAGGAGGATCATGTCAAGGCCCAGGTGGAGAAACTCGGTCAGCTGGCGCTGTGGAAACTCGCGATCAAACCCGGTAAGCCGCTGGCTTTTGGCCGCATCGCTAACACCCCATTTATCGGCCTGCCGGGCAATCCCACCTCGGTCTTTGTCACCTTCTGCCTGATTGCCCGCCCTTTCCTGCTGAAGTTGCAGGGCGTGAGCGAGCCGCCACCGGCCAGGCTTTACGCCAGCGCCATGTTCACGGTTGCCAGTCCCGGGGGGCGCCAGGAGTATTTGCGCGTCACCCTCGCCAATGCCGGCAAGGGTCTGCAGGCCCACCGCTTTGCCAACCAGAGTTCCGGGGTTTTGAGTTCGGTGAGCCACAGCACTGCGCTGGCGGTGATCCCGCCCGGTACGACCGTCGCGCAGGGCGATGTGGTGGAGGTGCTTCCGCTCGACGCCCTGGTGTGAGCGTCAGTCGGCGTACTTCTGGAACACCAGGGAGGCGTTGGTACCGCCAAAGCCGAAGCTGTTGGACATCACCCGCTGCAGATCCACATTGTCGTGGCGCTTGACTGCGATGGGCAGTCCCTCGGCTTCCGGGTCGAGGGTTTCAATATTGGCTGAAGCCGCTATGAATCCCTTCTGCTGCATCAGCAGGGAGTAGATGGCCTCCTGGACACCGGCTGCCCCAAGGGAGTGACCGGACAGGGATTTGGTGGAGCCGACCACCGGGATATGGTCCCTGTCCTGGTATGCGGTGCGCACCGCCTTGAGCTCCTGGATATCACCGGCGGGGGTGCTGGTGCCATGGGCGTTGATGTAGTCCACCGGGCCGCTTACCGTGGCGAGTGCCTGCTGCATACAGCGCACTGCGCCCTCCCCCGAGGGGGCGACCATGTCGTAGCCGTCGGAAGTGGCGCCGTAGCCCACCAGTTCCGCGTAGATTTTCGCACCGCGCTTCAGCGCGTGTTCCAGTTCCTCCACCACCAGCATGCCGCCACCGCCGGCGATGACGAAGCCGTCCCGGTTGGCATCGTAGGCCCGGGAGGCGCGCTCGGGGGTGTCGTTGTACCTGGTGGACAGTGCACCCATCGCGTCGAACAGGCAGCTCAGGGCCCAGTGCAGCTCCTCGCCGCCGCCGGCGAAAACGATATCCTGCTTGCCGAGCTGGAT
>JAZBNW010000245.1:0-7467 GCA_036350855.1 Halieaceae bacterium | reverse complement strand
TGCCCCCATAACAGGTCCACCAAGGTGCCCGAGGGCAGCCATGCCCTGGGCGGCATCGGTTGCCACTACATGGCCACCTGGATGCCCGACCGGAATACCCACACCTTCACCCAGATGGGCGGAGAAGGCGCGACCTGGATCGGCCAGGCTCCCTTCACCGACGCGCCCCACGTGTTCCAGAACCTGGGAGACGGCACCTACTTCCACTCGGGCATACTGGCCATCCGCGCGGCGGTCTCCGCCGGGGTAAATATCACCTACAAGATTCTCTACAACGATGCGGTGGCGATGACCGGTGGCCAGCCGATCGATGGCACCCTGAAAGTGGAGGACCTGATTTACCAGCTGCGCGGCGAAAATGTGCGCCGCATTGCCCTGGTCAGTGATGAACCCGGTCGCTGGCGCGGCCGCTTTGGCAGCGTGCCCGGCTACAGCCTGCATCACCGCGACGAGATGGACGCGCTGCAAAAGGAGCTGCGCGAATACCAGGGCACCTCGGTCATCGTCTACCAGCAGACCTGCGCCGCGGAAAAACGCCGGCGGCGCAAGAAAGGCATACTGGAAGACCCGGCCAAGCGGCTGTTCATCAACGACGCGGTCTGCGAGGGTTGTGGCGACTGCAGTATCCAGTCCAACTGCCTGTCGGTCCTGCCGAAGGAAACGGCCCTGGGGCGCAAGCGCCAGATCGACCAGAGCGCGTGCAACAAGGACTACAGCTGTGCCAACGGCTTCTGCCCCAGCTTCGTCACCGTGATTGGCGGCCAGCCGAAAAAGCCCTCTGCCGCTGTCGAGCGTGGCGACGACGGCATCGATACGCTGTTTGATCCCCTGCCGCAACCCACCCTGCCCTCCCTGGAACGCCCCTGGAATACAGTGGTGACCGGTGTCGGCGGCACCGGCGTGCTGACCATCACTGCCCTGGTTGCCATGGCCGCCCACATCGAGGGCAAGGGCTGTGCCACCATGAACCAGACCGGGCTGGCGCAGAAATTCGGCGCCGTGGTCAGCCACGTGCGGGTGAGCCGCGACCAGGAGGATATCAAGGCCGTACGTATCCCCGCCGGGGAGGCGGACCTGCTGCTGGGCGCCGACCTCGTGGTCACCACTACCTACGAGGCGATGGGCAAGGTCGCCCATGGCCGCACCCACGCGGTGGTCAATGAGGCCGAGGTGCCGACCTCGGCGTTTATCCTGGACCCCGACGCACGTTTCCCCACTGCCGCCATGAAGGGCAAGATCGCCGGGGAAGTCGGTGACGAGGGCTGCCACTTCATCGACGCCACCCACATCGCCACCGCCCTGCTGGGGGACTCCATTGCCAGCAACCTGTTCCTGCTCGGCTTTGCCTGGCAGCGCGGCCTGGTGCCGGTGTCGGCCGCCGCACTGGAACAAGCCATCGAATTGAATGGTGTCGCGGTGGACTTCAACAAGCAGGCGTTCCTGTGGGGACGCCGCTGTGCGCACGAGCCGGAAAAGGTGCTGGCGCTGGTGGATCAACAGCGCGAACAGGTCGCGCCCCTGAGCCTGGAAGAGGTGATCGCGGACCGGGCGTCGCGCCTGGAAAGCTACCAGAACGCCGACTATGCGCAGCGCTACCTGGAGGTCATGGGCCGGGTACAGCAGGCCGACCCCCAGGCCGGGTCGCCCCAGTCGCTTGCGATGTCTGCCGCTCGCCAGCTTTACAAGCTGATGGCTTACAAGGACGAGTACGAGGTAGCCAGGCTGTACAGCGACGGCGACTTCCAGCGCAAGTTGCAAAGCCAGTTCGAGGGAGACTACGAACTGCGCTTCAATCTCGCGCCACCCCTGTTCAGCAAGCGCGACCCCAATACCGGGCACCTGGTCAAACAGGAATTCGGCCCGTGGATGATGACCGCCTTTTCCTGGCTGGCGAAACTGCGATTCCTGCGCGGTAGCCGTTTCGACATTTTCGGTTACAGCGAGGAACGCAGGCAGGAGCGCGCCGATATAGACGAGTACCGGCAGTTACTCGATGAGCTGCTGGCCGGTCTGACCCAGGAGAACTACGCGGTCGCAGTGGAACTGGCGCAGCTCCCGGCAAAACTGCGCGGCTTTGGCCACGTCAAGGAGCGCAACCGGGAGGCGCTCGCGGTGCGCAAGGCCGATCTGCTGAGGCAGTTCCGCGGCGAGGCGCCGTCTGCCGACCCACAGTTCATCAATGCCGTCGAAGTGGCATAAGCCGATTCTCAAGGATAATAATATGACCGTTTTTTCTGCTCCGGCTTTTGACGACCACGAACTGGTGACATTCTGCAGCGACAGGCGCAGCGGCCTGCGCGCCATTATCGCGGTGCATGACAGCACCCTGGGCCCCGCGGTCGGCGGCTGTCGCATGTTTCCCTACGCCAGCGACGCGGATGCCCTGCACGATGTACTGCGCCTGTCCCGCGGCATGACCTACAAATCCGCCCTCGCGGGCCTGCCCATGGGCGGCGGCAAATCAGTCATTATCGGCGATCCCGGCAGCCAGAAGAGCCGCCCGCTGTTGCTGGCGATGGGCGACTTCATCAATGCCCAGAACGGGCGCTACGTGGCCGCGGAGGACTCCGGCACCGGGGTCGCCGATATCCGGGTAATGAGCGAGCGCACCGCCTGGGTCAGCGGCGTGGACGACAACGAGTACGGCGGAGATCCTTCCCCCAGCACGGCGCTCGGCGTCTATCTGGCCATCCGCACCGCCGTCAGCCATCGACTCGGGAGTGTCGACCTGCGCGGGCTCACCGTGGCGATACAGGGTCTGGGGCACGTCGGTTACTATCTCGCCCGCCATCTCACGACGGAAGGCGCGACAGTGTATGGCGCCGACCTGAACAGCGCCAATCTCGAGCGGGCCGTTGCCGAGCTGGGGGTGATTGCCAAGGAACCCGGTGAAATACTGCGCCTGCCGGTCGATGTAGTCGCACCCTGCGCCATGGGCGCGGTATGGCACAGCCACAGTATCGAGGCGCTGCGCGCGGGTATCGTTTGCGGGGCGGCCAATAACCAGCTCGCCAGCGAAGGCGACGGCGCTCTGCTGCAGGACCGCGGCGTGCTGTACTGCCCCGACTTCCTGGTCAACGCCGGCGGCATCATCGACGTACACCATCAGCGGATCGCTTCGCCCGCGAGGGTCAAGCGAGCCCATATCGGCAGGATTGAAACCACCCTGTCGAGTGTCCTGCAGCGCGCCGACGAGCAACAGCGACAGCCCCAGCTCATTGCCGAGGAACTCGCGCGGGAATACCTCGCACAAAGTGAGGCGACAGCGCTATTGAAGGCTGCCTGCTAGCACAGCCGCCTCAAACCGTGCGGGCCCGCCTGCCATATTGAACTGCGCCCCGCTCCCGTCCCGAATTCGCTCGCGATACAAGCGGGAGCCTTGTTAGCATGAGAGCTGTTTCCAGCAAGCGATCGGGCAATGCCGGCATGAATGCAGCGACCTCACCCTTTGATCCGGTCACTATCGGGCCGCTGACACTGCGCAACCGCTTCATCAAGTCCGGCGCCAACGAGGCCATGTGCCTCGAAGGCAGACCGACCAAAGCGCTGGTCCAGCACCACCGTGAACTCGCCCTGGGCGGTGTCGGCATGACCACCGTCGCCTACATGGCGGTGGCACCCGAAGCCCGGACCCTGCCCAACCAGATCTGGATGCACCCCGACATTCTCCCGGACCTCAGGGCGCTCACGGATGCCGTGCACGGCGCGGGAGCGGCAATATCCGCACAGATCACCCACGGCGGTTCCTTTGTCACCGGCATGAAAGTGAAAGGGCGCACGATCAGCTCCTGCGGGGGATTCAATCCCGCCGGGATGCTGAAGGGCAACTTCCTGCAGCGGGCCATGACCGGGGCGGATATGGAACGCGTTACCGCCGAGTTCGTTGCAGCGGCCCGCCTTGCCCGGGACGCCGGCTTCGACGCGGTGGAACTGCATATGGGTCACGGCTATCTGCTGAACCAGTTTATCTCCCCCCTGAGCAACCGACGGCGGGACGAGTACGGCGGCAGCGCCCTCAACCGGGTGCGCTTCCCGGCCAGCGTGCTGGCGGCCGTCAAACAGGCGGTCGGCGACACCACGGCAGTGCTGGCCAAGATCAACGTGGCCGACGGCACCCGCCGCGGGGCCAGTGTCGAGGACGGCGTGGTCACGGCCGGGGCCCTGCAGGAAGCCGGGGCCGACATGCTGGTACTCAGCGGCGGTCGCAATGTCGAGTCCACCTGGTTCATGTTCGGCAGCAGAATGAACCGGGAGGAAATGGGCAAGGTGCTGAAGCAGCAGGGCGAATGGCTGACCGCGCTGATGATGAAGGCAGCGGCCTCCAGCGAACCCGATATCCACTTCCGGGAAATGTATTTCCTGGAATACTCGCGCAAGATTCGCGCATCCGTGGAGCTGCCCCTGGCCTACCTGGGAGGTATCAAGTCCCTTGCCAACGCGGAACAGGCCATGGCGGAAGGCTTTGACTGCGTGGTGCTGGCCCGCGCCCTGCTGCACGATCCCGCCCTGGTGAACAAGTTTCGCAGCGGTGAACTGGCCGAATCAGGCTGTGATAACTGCAATGGCTGCGTGGCGTATATTTACCACCCGGCAGGCACCCGCTGCATCAGAAACCCGCCCAATGAGCTGGCGCTGAACCGGATACCGGCTTCACTGCCCGATTGATTGTCACGCCAGCGAGACCAGGGCTTGGCAAATCACCCGACTCGTTCTACTGTAGCGACAGAGGCAAAACCTGAAAGGAGAATGCAAATGAAGCGCCTGATTCTTGGCCTGGTGGTCGTCACCGCCCCGGTTCACGCCTTTGACTGGCCCTGGCAGGACACGCCGCGGGAAAGCTACAGTTTCTGCAGGGGTTTCGTGCACTCCGGACTGGCCGATGTTTCTGAAAAGGGCGCCATGAGAATTAAACTGTGGCTGGACTGGAACGATGCAACCCGCGCCCAGTTCAGCCAGGGTGGGCTCGACCAGGCCCGGTACGACGCCGGCAGAGCGCGCTTCAACGAGTTGTCGAGCGCGAATGACGCGGATGCCCTGGCCGATGTGGTCGACAAGCAGTGTAAGCTGGGCACCAGCTGATCTGGTGGGCCCGGGGTACCCCGGAGCCCATCCTCACTCTGCCTCGGGCAAACCGTAGGCCAGCAGCACATTTCCCGGCATGTGGAAGTAGATGCCGTAACCGGAATTGATATACAGCATGCCCCCGCTCAGTACAGCGCCGGCGGCCCCGCCGATACTCCCGCCGTGGGCCTTGCCACCGTCCAGTGTGGAAAATGTCACTGCAGTATCCACATCCCACAGGACACGGCCGTCCTTGCTGCTGTAGGCGCGCAGGTGACCATCCATGGCGCCGGCCAGTACCGCGCCTTGCATTGCCGATGCCGGTGCGGATATTCCCGGCTGGCAGTATTCCCGCTGGCCACAGACGTCGGTTGCACCGGGCGTATACCAGAGGGTCTTTCCGGAACGGATATCCACCGCGTACATTCCGGGCCTGGCCACACCGGGCCAGCGCGGCCCGCCATCAAAGTCGGACATCGGCACGTACAGGGTGTCGCCGTCCACTGCCATACCGAAGTGAACGCCGCCCTGGATACCACCGCGACCGAGCTTGCTGCGCCAGAGTATCTTGCCTGCCTGGTCGGGATCCAGGCCGAACACCTCCCCGGATTTCTGCCCCGCCAGGACGATGTCCCTGCCATCGGACGTGGTGGCCAGGATGGTTGCGGCGCCAAAATCATAATCGGGGCCATTTTCCGGCGGGCAGTTGATCTTCTCATCCGTCTCGCAGCCCATATTCCAGGCGTCCCCGGCGGTCATCTGCTGGCGCCACACAATGCTGCCGTCCTCGAGACTCAGGGCGAGAATCGCATCGCTGGTATCGTTAGCCGGGGAGGAGTAATTCTCGCCGGTGCCGACGTACATCACCCCGCGCCGGGCATCGATGGACGGCGTGTTCCACACGAGCGCGCCGGAGGGGGCGATGCGCTCCGTGCCAATCGCGTTCTTGCCCACGACCCGCGGCGCCTCGTCGATGGTGTAGCCAACCCACTGCCGCTCGCCGCTGAGCGCGTCATATACCGCCACGCCCCCGCGGAAGGTACAACAGGCATAAGTCGGATCGGCAGCCGCGGTGACTTCCAGTGCCGACATCGGCACATACAGGCGGCCCTGGTAGAGCACCGGCGCCGCGGTCAGGGTGAGGCTGGGATGGTCATCGGGGCGATCGCGCCAGACCAGTTTGCCGGTGACCGCCTCCACCGCGTAGACGTTGCCGACCAGGTCGCCGAAATACAGCAGCGGGTTGGCTTTCTGGCCGGCTGGCCAGGGCGTGAGGACAATGCCGGTGCGCACCTCTGCGACCGTGGAAAATGACCAGCGAATGCAGCCGGTCGTCTGCTCCAGTGCATAAACGGTGCCGTTCTGGCTGCCGACATAGAGTGCACCACCACCGGTCGCCGGTTGCGATCGGGCGCGGATGGCGTCGGGAAAAGCGAAGGCCCATTTCAGCTCCAGTCGCGGCAGGTCGGCTGCGTCGAGACCGGCCGCTTGCGGCGAAAAATAGCGCCGGTTGTCGTGGCTTACGCCCCAACCCAGGGCATCCGGGGGAGCGTCGAAATCGAAGGCTGCCAGCGCCCCCTCACATTGCCGCGCAGGCTGCACGGCATGCGCTTCGGCCAGTTTCTGGCCGGTCAGGTGCTCAGCCACCAATCTGCGCTGAGGAGGTGTCAGGCCCGCGGCCTGCTCCTGCATCACCCCGTGTTCCATGGCGCGCAACACTGAACTCGCGGACATGATCTGGAGCAGGCTGACAGGCGGCGCCTTGGCCACTTTACCGCCGTGACAGGTTGCGCAATGCTGCCTGAACAGGCTGGCGCCATCGGCGGGGTCGGCTGACTGTGCGCTGGCGGGAATCCCTGCAAGTGCGGCAAACAGGAACAGGAGTGAACCTACTGTAATTTGTCTGGCCATCACGCCGCCTCCACCTGGTAGCCCCGCCTCGGAAAATGCACCACCACTTCGCCGGCCAGTGGGTCATCCCGGCGAATGGCAATTTCTGCATGGGTCAGCCGCAACAGGCTGCCCTGCACGGGCACCGCGCCATAGTCCTGTGGCGTTACAAGGACGCTGGCATTTTCCGCCAGCCTGGGCCAGGCGGTGGCATCCACATCCGGGAGCGCACTGGCGGTGCTACTGCGTGCGATGGCCAGCGCTTCCTCGGCCGCCAGCGCACTGCTGCGACCATGGCCGATGCTCTTCACGCGTTGTTCCCAGGATGCCAGCGCGCCCAGGCCCGCGAGTAATTCCTCGGCATCTGCCATATTGCCGCGACACATCCAGACCGGGAAATAGGCAAGGATATCCACCCAGCCGGCCTCGTCACCCATCAGATAGTCACGACCGTCATCCAGCATACCCTCCACCAGTTGCAGGTGGGCGCAAAACTGCGAGTAGAGATGGGGCAGC
>JAZBNW010000244.1:0-3750 GCA_036350855.1 Halieaceae bacterium | reverse complement strand
GATGACGGCAGCTCGGGTGAAGTTTGCCGGCACAGGACTCGCCGTGAACCCGTCCATGGGGGCTCGTTTCACGGATGGCCGCTCCGGCCATCCATGGCCTCACCGGCCCAGCGCGGGGCCACTCCACCCAACCTGCCTCGTCCTGCTTTGTAAACTCGTGCCAAATGTGATCACCAAGAGAAATACCGTAATTGCGCCGCAATAAGCCGGAGTTCTTCGTGCATGCTCGGTCGAGCGCCGGGTGCGGGTTTGTGCCACTCGGGACCGTGTGAGGCCATGGACGGCCGAACACGAGCGCACATGGATGTGCTTGTAGCGGGTCCTGAGTGGCGTGAGCCCACACCCGGCGCGTCAACTCGAGAGCGTTCGCCAGACAATGCCCCCTCTCAAATCAAACAGAAACACTGCGTCACGAGAAAAAGAATCAGCATAAATGCGATCTATCCCTGCGGTTCTGGCAGAATTGTACACCCAAGTCCCCCGAATCCGGTCCCCCATTTGTCCCAGCCACTCACAGCACAGGAACAAGCCGCCATGACGGCGCAGATCCGCGAATGGGCGCTCGAACTGGGTTTCCAGCAGCTGGGTATCGCGGATATCGAACTCAGAGAGCACGAGGCCTACCTGCAGAAGTGGCTGGACGCCGGCTACCACGGGAGCATGGAGTACATGGCGCGCCACGGCTCGAAGCGGGCACGGCCCGACGAGCTGGTGCCCGGTACCTGCCGGGTAATCTCGGTGCGGATGGACTACCTGGCGGGCGACACCCGACCAATGGAAGTACTGGCGTCGCCCGACAAGGCCTATATCTCCCGCTACGCACTGGCGCGGGACTATCACAAACTGGTTCGCAAGCGCCTCGCGACCCTGGCGGGGCGGATCGGGCAACTGGCCGGTGGCGGCCAGTACCGCGCCTTCGTGGACAGCGCGCCGGTGCTGGAACGGGCGATCGCCGAGCGGGCGGGCATGGGCTGGATTGCCAAAAACACCATGCTGATCAACCCGGACGCCGGCTCCTGGTTTTTCCTCGGCGAGATCTACACCGACCTGCCCCTGCAACCGGACGCGCCCCAGACCAGCAAGCACTGCGGCACCTGTACCGCCTGCCTCGACATCTGCCCCACCGGGGCGTTTGTCGGTCCCTTCCAGCTGGACGCCCGCAGGTGTATCTCCTACCTCACTATCGAACACAAAGGCGCTATCGACCCCGAACTGCGTCCGTTGATGGGCAACCGGGTGTTCGGCTGCGACGACTGCCAGCTCGTCTGCCCCTGGAACAAGTTCGCCAGACCGAGCGGGGAAGACGACTTCCAGCCCAGGCACGGCCTGGCAGATGCGGATCTGGTCGAGTTGTTTTTGTGGACAGAGGACACCTGGTTGGCGATGACAGAGGGCTCCGCCATCCGCCGCATCGGTTACGAGCGGTGGCTGCGCAACCTGGCCGTAGCGCTGGGCAATGCGCCGACCGGCACGCAGGTTACGGATGCCCTGGCCAGCCGGCGGGAGTTTCCCTCTGAACTCGTGCGCGAACACGTGAACTGGGCCCTGCGCCAGCATGGACTCTGACCCCTTGAGTTTTCAGTCGAGCCGGAGGAAATGCTCGCGGTAATAGCGCAGCTCTTCAATCGACTCGCGGATATCCTCCAGCGCCAGGTGGGTGGAGGTCTTGTTGATGCCCGCTTCCAGCTCCGGTCGCCAGCGCTGCATCAGGATTTTCAGGCTGCTGACATCGAGATTGCGGTAGTGGAAGTAGCTCTCCAGCGCCGGCAGGTGACGCGCCATGAAACGACGGTCCTGGCAGATGCTGTTGCCACACATGGGCGAGGCTCCCGCCGGCACCCACTGCTCGAGGAAGGCCAGTGTGAGTGCGGCGGCATTGCTCTCGCTATGGGCACTGGCGCGAACCCTGTCGACCAGTCCGGAATAGGTATGGTGGGTAGTGTTCCACTGATCCATGGCGGCCAGGGTGGCATCGTCCTGGTGCACGGCGATAACCGGGCCCTCCGCCAGGGTATTGAGCTCGCTGTCGGTGACAATGGTGGCTATTTCAATCACCACATTGTGCTCCGGGTCCAGCCCGGTCATCTCCATATCAACCCAGATAAGGTTATTGGCATCCTGCATAAGGCTCGATTCCCGCACGGCGATTGTCCAATGCAGTGTAGCAAATTGCCTCGACAGCGCTACGGACTACGCCAATAATGCCGGAATGTCGAAACGCAAGCTCACCCGCCAGCAGGCCTGGCGCATAGAAAAAATCCAGGAGGAACGGGCCAAACGGGCGGACCGGCGCAGCGCCCAGGCCGAGGAGACCCTTGCCACCGGGGAACTCGGGCCGGAGCGACACGGGCTGGTCACGGCCCATTTCGGCACCCAGGTGGAGGTGGAGTCGGCGCCCGGCCAGCGTATTCGCTGCCACCTGCGCGCCAACCTCGAGAGCCTGGTGACAGGCGACCAGGTCATCTGGTGCGAGGGAGATCCCACCGGCGTGATCGTGGCCCAGCTGGAGCGCAAGAGCGTCCTTTCACGTCCCGACCCCTACGGCAAGCTCAAACCCGTGGCCGCCAATATCGACCAGATCGTGGTGGTTATCGCCCCCCTGCCCGAACCCCATGCCATGCTGATAGACCGCTACCTCGTCGCGGCGGAAACCGTCAATATCGAGCCGGTCATCCTGCTCAACAAAACCGACCTGCTGGCGGCCGACCCCGCGCTGCGACAGCAAATGGACGATCTGCTGGCGATCTACCCCACCCTGGGTTACCGCATTCTCCACACCTCGAGCAAGGAGGGCGGACTGGAGGAATTGCACGCCGCCCTGCGCGAGCGCACCAGTGTCTTTGTCGGCCAGTCGGGCGTGGGGAAATCCTCCCTGGTCAACGCGCTGTTGCCGGACGCCGACCTGCGGGTGGGCAGCCTGTCGGAAACCACCAGCAAGGGCGTGCACACCACCACCACTGCCCAGCTGTTCCGACTGCCCTCCGGCGGCAGCCTGATCGACTCACCGGGTATCCGCGAGTTCGGCCTGTGGCATATGAGCCGGGAGCAGGTGGAGCAGGGTTTTCGCGAGTTCCGGCCCCTGCTCGGCCACTGCAAGTTCCGCGACTGCCAGCATGTGCACGAACCGGGCTGCGCCATCCTCGGGGCTTTGGCCTCAGGGGAGATCAGCGAACGGCGGATGGACAGCTACCGGCGGATTGTTGCCAGCCTGGAGGAGCAATAGCCGCTCTGTCCGTCTGTCCTTGAATATTGTGGCTTTGAGTCGGGAATCGTGACGCTCCGCCATCGGCCGCTGTCAGTCGACCCTGCCGAATCGGCCATAGCTCCGCAGGCAAATTCGGCTGCTGCGCAACTCGACCAAAATTGCTGCGCAATTTTTGGGACTCGAACAGTGCTCGCAGAAAGCCCCGAATTTGCCTGCTCCGCTAAGCATGGCCTGACTGATTCGGCGGGACCGGGTGGCAGCGCCCTGACATCGAGTTGAAGCTGAAAATCCTGATAGAAGCAAACAGAGCTGCTGACTATGTTTCCCCTCACAGGCACCCTCGGCTGAGGGAGCAGTTCCTGCTACCGCTCTACGCCCCGGAAAAACAATGTGGATCTACCAACCACCTCACCATTAAACAGACGACTTGACGCCCTGATACAGGCACCTCAGGAGGGCCGGCAGGCGGCGCCTCTCGGTGAACAATCAGGCCGCTGCTTAAGTCAGTCGCCCTTTCCGGGAGCTTTAGGCGAGGACTGTTCGAG
>JAZBNW010000243.1:0-5652 GCA_036350855.1 Halieaceae bacterium | reverse complement strand
GTCCAGGGCATTCTCCGGCCCACACCGTCCATCTCGCTGATCCTGTGTATTCCCACGGACTCAGCCAGGTTGCCGGCGCAAAAAAACAGGGTGATCTTCATCAGACCCTGGTGCACCAGATGTACCAGACCGCCGATAGAGGCAAGCGGACCCACGATCGCCACCCCCAGGACAATGTAGGAAACCTGGCTGACCGTAGAAAAGGCCAGTCGTCGCTTGAGATCGTCCTGGAACAGTGCCCGCAGCGAGCCATAAATGATGGTCAGCCCCGCCAGCCAGGCCAGCGGTGCCATGACGCCCAGCCCGGCGGCGTATTCCACACCGTAGACGTCATAAACTACCCGCACGATACCAAAGGCCCCGGCCTTGACTACTGCCACCGCGTGCAGAAGTGCACTGACCGGCGCGGGCGCAATCATCGCCTGCGGCAGCCAGCCATGCAGTGGCACCAGTGCCGCCTTGACTCCCAATCCGGCGATCAGCAGGACAAAAATCGCGATCTGGGCCAGGCGATCCCGGTCCGCGAAGTCGCCGAGAATCCCCCGGTCCCGGAATTCCAGAGTGCCGGTCAGGGTGTGCAGCCACACGGTACCCAGCAACAGCAGCGCCCCGCCAGTGATGGTATAGGCCAGATACGAACGGCCGGCGCGGCGCGCTTCCTCGGTGCCACGATGCACCACCAATGGATAGGTCGACAGGGTGAGGAGTTCGTAGAACACCAGGAAGGTGATGAGATTGCCGGCCAGGGCCACACCCACCGTGGCCGTCACGCAAATGCTGAAGAAACCAAAAAACCGACTGCGATGAGGCGAACCCTCAAGGTAGCCTATGGCATACACCGTGGTAATCAACCACAGCACGCTTGACAGGCTTACGAAAAGCAGGGCAATCGGCCCGGCTTTCAGTACCAGGTCCAGGCCCGGCAGAAGCGTGAAGCGTAGCTCGAAGTAATGGCCCTGGTAGGCCCCCCACAGCATAAGGCCAACCAGGTAGAGTTTGAGCAGAGCGCCAGTCAGGTTGAGGGCAGTACGCAGGTGTACCCGCTCTTCGGGCAGAGCGAATATAATCAGGCCCGGAACCAGTGAGCTGGCCACGACCAGCACGAGAACCCATTCAGTCCAGATCACGGTCCGCTCCACCCGCTGTCGAAGGGGGCGCCGATGCCGAGCAATATCAGTACCGGCATGGCCAGGAAGCCCATCACTACGGCGGCGAATCCGAGCGACAGGGCGGCCCACTCCATGCGTCTGGGCACCGAATGGGTCGGTTGCGGCCCAGACGCCGGGGTGAAAGCATAGCCGAGAATCTTGAATATATAGGCCGCGGCCAGCAGCCCGCCGAGCAGAATCACCATCACGAGGTCCCATCGCTGCTGCAGCAGTGCTGCCTCCAGCAGCAGCCATTTACCGATGAATCCCCCACTCGGGGGCAGGCCCATGATGCTGGCGCCGGCCAGCGCGATTGCGCCGGCAGTCAGCGGCAGGCGCTGCACAACCCTATCGAAATCCAGGATCCGGTCATGGCCCTCGAAGCGTTGCAGATTGCCAACCGCCAGAAACAGTCCGCCCTTGGCCAGGGCGTGCGATAACGCCAGATACACAACTGCCTGCCAGGCCATGGTGGCACCGGCGGCAACCAGCGGAAATGCCAGAAACAGGTAGCCGATCTGCGCTACAGTGGAATAGGCGACCAGCAACTTCAGCCGCTGTTGGCGCAGCGCCTGCAGGGAGCCCCAGACCACCGCGATGGCGCCCAGCAGACCGAGCATTGTGTCCACAGCCGTATCCAGATCGCCAAAGACACCCACCCAGTACCGTACCAGAATGTAAAAGGAGGCCTTCACTACCAGCCCCGACAGCAAGGCACTGACCGGCGAGGGGGCCGCAGTGTGGGCAGAAGGTAACCAGAAGTGCAACGGAAAAAGCGCGGTTTTCAACAGCATACCGACGGTGACCGCCCCCAGCGCTGCCCAGACCACGGGAACCGGTGTCACTCTCGCCTCGAGCATGGCCAGGTCCAGGGTACCGAAACCCTGGTACAGCAAGGCCACGCCCAGGAGGTAGAGCAGCGAACCCAGCAGAGCCGCCAGCAGATAGCGCATGGCCCCCGTGAGCGCTTCCCTGTAACCCGCCTGGGCGACCAGAGCCACAGCGGATAGACCCATCAGTTCCAGGGTAACGTACAGGTTGAAAATATCCGCCGATAAAAACAGCGCGTTCAGCGCAGCGAGAAGAAACATCCAGAGCGGCCAGAACCGCGTCGCCTGACGACGATCGAAGTAGGCTGTCGAATAGACGCTGACGGCCAGACCCAGCAGGGCCGTGATCGCCAGCATCGCCAGGCTCAGCCCGTCTGCATAAAGCTCGATACCCAGCGGGGCGCCCCAACCCCCTATGCTGTGTTGCAGCGCGCCATGGAGATAAATCCGATACCCCAAGCCGACCACCGCGAATACGACCAGAACAGAGGTAGCCAGTCCCAGCACCTTCGCCCTGCCCGGAAACACGAATCCGAGCATCGCCGCGGCCAGAGGCAGCATAATCAGGACTGCGCTCCAGGGCATGTCCAGCGACCATGCTGCCATCGCCATCAGGCCCGGTCGTCATCCGGTAGGACATCATCCCGGGTTGTCGCGCCCAGCTCCAGCATGAGATTGAGTGCCAGCGCGGTGGCCGCTACCGCCACCACAATGCCAGTGATCACCATGGCTTGTGGGACAGCATCGGGATGCTCTCCGCCCGCCCGGCGTGCCAGCGCGACCATTGTCAGAAACACCCCGCTACCCATGAAGTTGAAGGCCAGGATCTTGCGCAGCAGGGATGCGTGAACGATGAGCGCGTGCAGCGCCAGACCGACGAGCCCCACTCCCGCCAGGGCATAGAGGAATACCGCGTTCATGGACGATCCTCGTCGCCCGGAAGCCCGCCGAGAAACAGCATGGCCAGGGTGGCGCCGATGGAAAAGGTCGCCGCAATCTCCAGTAGTAGAATGAGCGATCCAGCGTAAGCCGGAGGATATGTCAGCAGCGTGCCCTGTAGCAGAAGGGTCACCAGCGCAACGATGACGAAGAGACCCGGGCCAGCCGCGATCAGCGCGCGTAGCGGCACGCCGGTATGAGGTGATGGCAGGCGCCAGCCCGACAGCAGGAGCAGTACCCCGGCCGCCCCCAGCACCGAACCCGCCTGAAACGCCCCGCCATGACCATCGGTGCCTGCCCACAGGAAATAGGCCGTAACCAGAATCAGCGGCAACACCACAACCCGAGAAAGTACCTGCAGAACATCCTGGGGCGCGGCACCCGCGTGGCGAGTGGATGAAAATGTCTTTACCGAGACCAGCGCCAGCATCAACACAACCATCTCGAGCAGGGTGTCGTAGCCCCGAAAGTTCAGTAGTACCGCGGTCACCCGGCTGCCGACACCGCTGTCACCCAGACGGGCCTCGATCTGTTGACTCAAGCCTGGCGCAGTCTCGGGCAGCGACAGCACCGCATACCCCAATCCAGCGGTAGCCAACGCCACCCCAGCCAGTATCAAGCCGCGTACGGGCAGGACCTCCCGGCCGTCAGGGCTCGCCCCGTCGCCGGACAGGTTTCCATCCAGGGACGCCCGCAATCGCGCCAGCGCAGCAAGTAGCAGGGCCCCGGTAATACCCGCACCGATAGCCGCCTCGGCCAGTGCGATGTCCAGCGCATCCAGGCGTACCCAGGCCAGGGCCATCACCAGACTGAAAGAGATGAACTGCAAGATCGCTTTGAACAGATCGGCACAAGCCAGTGTCTGCCAGGCAAGCCACAACAGCAGCAGCACAACCAGGCCGTCAAAGGCCAATTTCACCATGCTCACGGCGTCCACGGGCGAATTCCCTTGTGCAGAGCCCCACGCGCGATCAAGTGGGCAACACTGGCCCCAGCGAGCAGCACCAGCATCCAGATCAGCACGAGTTTGCCGACCACTTGCCAGGACTCGGCTTGCACGGCCAGTCCCGCCACTGTCAGCCCCAGACCCACATTGTCGGCCTTGGTCAAGGCATGCAATCGGGTATAGACATCCGGGAATCGAAGTAGACCGAGGGTACCCGCCAGAAAAAACACAGCCCCTGCCAGCAGCAGGGTGGCGGCGAGGTAGTCAAGCAAGGTCATCTTTGTTTTCCTCTTCCGGCCAGGTGAGGCGAACGAACGCCACAGCACTGATGGCCGCAAGCAGGGCGAACATCAATGCAATATCGCGTACGGCGGAAGTCCCTGTGGCCTGCGCCAACAGCAGCAGCGTCGCAACCGCGGTTGTGCCGAATAGTTGCGCCGCCATCATCCGGTCAGCGGCTGTAGGACCGCGCAGCACGCGCCACATACCCGCGCCGAGGTTAAGCAACAAAAAGACAGCCAAAGTGAAATGAAGTATTTCCACAATGATCAATTCGTGAAAGTGGCAGGTGTCACGAGACCCGGCCCGATCCGCGGAGTCTCTTCTCGTGCGCGCATGGCCGTCTCAACATATGCCGTTCCCTGCGGGACCTTCCTCCGGAGGTTCAGCCGGTCGTGGAACGGCTCGGTCATTGCGGCCAATCTCTGCTCGTGAGAGGCCAGTATCCGCGACACCAGGTTTTCGGCCAGCGACACTGCAGGCTCGATGGCGGAATCATCCGCATCATCAGTATTCGCGACGAACATTATGCTTTTGAAGCGCTTCAAGTGGATCGCCCCTCAATGTCCCTGGCCGGCGTTGCTGGCCAACAGTCGGGATACATCATCCTCCACCTTTCTGAGTTCCTCCCGGATGTCGCCTCTACTGTTAAGCATATGTACCGTTAGAATATTGTCCTCAATAGTAACGCTCAATGTACCCGGCAACAGACTGACGGTATTGGCCATGAATACCTGCGGAAGCCCTGGCGGCAGCCGCAATGGAAATTCAAACAGTGCCGGGGTGATCGGCCTGGCGGGGTGAAACGCCCGCCAGGCGACGTCGATGCCACCCATCAAGGAGCGCAACAGAAAGCGCGGAACGAAAACCACGAGATTGCGCCAGACAAACTGTTTCGAGGGGAATAGCGCTACACTGACAATAAGCGCAAGTACGGTGGTCGGCACACCGACCCACCACGACGATGGCGAAGCGCCGGCAAGGATCCACCAGAGAGCGGAGAACAGCGCCGCGCGCGAAAGAATTATGAACCAAAGCATAATGCATTCATAAAATATCGGTTACCGAATTTGATCGCCTCACCGCTCGCAGTGAGTCAGTCCAAGTAACAAATGTATAATGCGCGTATCGCTTTGGGCTATTCCCGATCCCGGGCCGGTTGGAGAGTTGGCTCGGCATGCCAGAGGGTCGCACAAAGGAGAATATGCGATTATTTCCACCTCAACAGTATAGCAGACGCCTTTTTCGCCTGAGGATCGCCACCTGATTTCGCGCTGCCCTGTGCATCCACGGCTTTGTGCGCCGCTGTTCACCGCCAATGGGTACGAAACTTGCTTCCCGTCGGGTGAGGATCAGCAAGGAGCAGAATCCCTGACGACGGAGAATTAGGGGACAGCACGGGAGAAATAGGGGACAGACCACGTTTAATGACCGGTCGTTAACCGTGGTCTGTCCCCTAATTCTTTAACCGTGGTCTGTCCCCTATTTCTTCCGGGACAGGAGGCCGTGG